>NZ_LMCC01000016.1:0-82321 GCF_001623225.1 Pseudovibrio sp. Ad13
TGACTTGTCCCTGACAGCTGCAGCTGCCAGTGTAGACGCCCATCGGGTGACCAGCTTCCGCTTGGTCCCTGCACTAAAGACTTTCAAGGGGTGTTTCAACGGACCCGCCGGAGGATGCGTTATGTCTTCCGGTAGCCCCGCCCAGCCCACGCCGAACTGACGGTCGCTCCGCCAGCTGCCCGTGTACGTGGACACGAGATAATCTTAGGGCTGGCGGAACCAGGGGGAATAAGTTTTTGATGCAAACGCGACGAACGACAGCGTATCTCCGAAAAGTGGAAACCGGTTTTCGGATAAAGATATGCAAAAACAAAGACTAGAGCGCGTTCCGTTTGATTGAATTCAATCAAACGACAAGAATTCGCTGAAAGTAAAGAAATTAGAGCGTGAGGCGTGAATGCAAATGAACGCAACACGCTCTAAAGCAGTTCAGGTATTTCAATTTAAATGCGAACTGCTTTAAGGCATCAACCGCTCAAGAAACGGAGCAACAACCGGGCCCCAGACTTTAGGACCCTCATCCCTCAGGAAGAGATCATGACCGTTCTCGCCCTCAAGCGGCAAAATGGCAAGCTCTTGCTTTGCATCACTTTCTGATGTGTAGGCCTTAAAAAATAACTTGGCTAACTTCGGGCTATAGAACTCATCATTTTCCGTATAAATCCAGAGTACGGGCAGTTTTGCGTTTGAGCCATACTCTCTGAAAACACGCTCCATCAGCTCCGCATGAGCCAATTCATTGCGGTTGATAGTCGCGGATCCAGGCGCAAACGCAATAACACCGCGAACGCCTTTTGGGGCCTTGCCAGCCGTTGCAAGAACACTATTTCCACCTGCTGAAAATCCAACAAGAACAATATGATCAGCAACCACAAACGGCTGATCCTGAAAGTACCCCACAGCACTAGTGATATCATGGGCACGCTCATCAATGAGCTTGATTAAGCGAGGTGAATTTTCATTCTCAACAACAGAACGCTGCCCCTCTGAGCGTCCGTAGCCTCTGCGAATAACAACAGCAACAGCGTATCCTCGCGCAAGAAACCACCTGATTGCAGCGTCAGGACGGAAATCATAAGGACCATCACGAGGAGCACTCCGAGCCGCCCCATGAGTAAAGACCGCCAGCGGAAAAGGCCCTTCTCCATCCGGCTTGAAGGTGGTCGCATCCAAAGTGATCGTCCTACTGCCGTCTTCCAACTCAACCGGAACCCGCCAAATCTGCATATTCAGTTCACCAAGCGGCTCACTGATGGGACCACCCTTTTGATGCGGCGATTGCGCCAAAGAGGCTTGCGCGAAAAACAAGAAAACCAAAACGAACAAACTGGTGATGAAACCCGAGACCACGTCCCGCTTACAGAGCCTATAAAACATCTCGCCCTCACTTGAATTACAATTGCATTACAATACAATTACAAATGAAGCACGATTCTCACACAACTGCAAGCTGGATTATTCAAGACAGAAAGACGAGAAAATATAGGACTTGGGGCGCTTCTCGGAACATTGATGAAACGACAGTGTATCTCCGAAAAGTGGAGACCGGTTTTCGGATAAAGATACGCAAAAACAAAGGCTAAAGCAGTTCAGGTGTTTCAGCCTAAATGCGAACTGCTTTAGTTCAACGGCTCATCACCGCTCTTCTTCTCATGCTCAAGATCGATCACACCGCGTTCTAGCGGGCCGTTGTAAAGGATGTCTTTGTTCTTATCAATCCAGACAAGAATTTCGGCAACAGCTGCAAACATGTCTTGCGGAATGAGCTCTTCAATCTCCACTTCCGCATGCAACATACGGGCAAGCTTCACATTGGCAAAAATTGGCACACCTGCCGCCTCAGCTTCTGTACGCATCTTAAGCGCGGTCAGATCAAGCCCCTTGGCAACCACCAACGGTACAGCAACCTCATCCGGGCGATAGGAAATGGCAACCGCGTAGTGCGTCGGGTTCACCACAACAGCACTGGCTTTGCGGGTATTCTCAAGGTTGTCGCTCATGAGAATTTCCTGAGAAATCCGCTTACGCTGCCCTTTAATCTCAGGACTGCCCTCGGACTCCTTATGTTCCCGCTTCACCTCTTCCTTCGTCATCTTCAGGCTCTTGATGTGGGTGTGCTTCTGAAACATGAAATCAAGGATCGCCACACCAACAAAGGCCAGAAATGAAATCCCGAGGATCAGTTTCATAATCGCACCGCTGATATTAGCAATGCAGGGAATGCCGCAGGAGAGCGAGTTGATGTAAGCGCCAATCGCGTACTTCACTGTGAAGTAGAGCATGGTGCTGAGCAAGGCGATTTTCAGGATGGACTTGAGAACCTGCACCACCTGCTTCATGGAAAAGATGCGTTTGAACCCTTCAGCCAGACTGATCTTGCTCAGCTTAGGCATGATGCTGTCAACGGCCCAGAGAAAGCCAAACTGCACAAAGTTGCCAAAGATGCCCGCCGCAATGGCAACACCAATCAGCGGCAGCACAATGTCCATGAAAGTCGAAAAAACACCAAACACCCCTTCTCCGGCGGAGGAAGAAAAGTCTCGCCGTGTCGCCAGACTGGCCATGTCATCCATCAGGCCAACCAGCTTGGAGAAATTGCGGTCCCACGCAAACCAGAGATAAGCAATCACCGCAAACAGCGAGATGGTGGTCGTCACCTCGGTACTCTTGGCCACCTGCCCTTTTTCACGAGATTCACGCTCTCGTTTGGGGGTGGGAAGTTCGGTTTTTTCACCAGCACTCTGCCCACTCATGGACGGACCTCAAGCTTTTGATCCTGATAAATATCCTTGCCTTTTTCAAAGATCCCGAAGATCTCGTCCGTAAACAGCTTCAGCTCAATCTGGTGCTCAGCCGCTTCTGGCAGCAGGAATGACAGATAGAACGTCAGCAGAATGACGGCCACGCCACTCTTGATCGGCATAGCAAGAATGAACACCTGAATTTGCGGATCAAACCGGCTGATAATCGCCAGTGCAAACTCTGCAAGGAACATCAGGATCACCAAAGGTGCTGCCATAACAAACATCAGGCGCATCGCATTGTCGAAGATCGACAGGATCAGCTCCGGGAAATCCTCTGGCAGAACAGGAATAAACTCTGTCACCGGAAAGATCATGTAGGAGTTATAAACCAGTGTCAGGATGAAGAAGAACCCTGGCGTCAGGAAGAGATAGAGAATGAACGCACGGGAGAACAAATCCCCGACTGGCGAGCTCTCATTCCCCAGCATCGGATCAATACTGGAGGCAACCGCAGCACCGCGCTGGTTGTCAATCAATGTCCCGGCGGACTGGACAGCCCAAAGCAGACAAGAGATTGTATAGCCAATCAGAAACCCGATGGCATACTCCTTGAAGAAGTAGACAACAAACATCGATCCGGTTGGCGAAAACCCGTCCACATACTGCAGGTTATAGGGGTACAGCGGGATCGCAATCACCATCACAACCACATTACGCGCCATGCGCGACATCAACGTGGCATTGAAGATCTGTGATGTGGCAAACACCGCAAAAATACGCGGAAACGTCAGCAACAAAACAAGGAATGCATCACGATGGACTGTGGTGATCTCCGCAAGCAGGTTCATTGGCGTTACCTGACCAAGGTCGGGAAATCATCAAACAAGGCCTGCGTAAAGCCAATGGTCTCCGAGCCAAGGAAGCTGGACATCATGAACAGCGTCAGCGCCACGGCGATCAGCTTGACCCCAAACTGGATTGTCTGCTCCTGCATCTGCGTCAAAGCCTGCAACAGCGACACAGCAAGGCCGACAAGCGAGGCAACAATGATTGGCGGCAAAGACAGCATCATCACAAGGATCATCGCCTCGGAAATGCGGTAGACGGCGTCTTCAGGGGACATAAGCTACTCCTCACATTTCCGGCTAAACGTAGGTCTTGATGAGACCGAGGATCAAACGCGACCACCCATCCACGGCCACAAACAGGAACAGTTTAAACGGCAGGGAAATCGTCAGCGGCGACACCATCATCATGCCCATGGCAAGCAGGATGTTGGAAACAACAAGATCAATCGCAAGGAACGGCAGATACAGCAGGAACCCGATCTCAAACGCCTCACGCAACTGCGAAACGGTATAGGCCGGCAGCAGAATTGCGATGCTGTCCTCTGTCATACTTGCGGAAATATCAGCAGGCCACAACTGACGGGACGCTTCAAGGAAGAACGCCTTTTCCTTGCTGTCCGCATGTTTAGCCAGAAAATCTTCAAGCGGCCCCTTAGCAGCAACAAAGGTGGCCTTCATCTCCTCCACCGTGGTGATGGAGAGGTTTCCTTGCTCTACGATCTCAAATGTCTGCAAAAAGACCGGCAGCATGATGTAGCCGGACAAAATGATAGCCAGCGCATTCAACGCCATATTAGGCGGAATCTGCTGCACACCAAGCGCGTTACGCACCAGCAGCAGCACCACCGAAAGCTTGATAAAGGATGTGGCGACAATGGCCAGAAACGGAACAAGGGCCACAACCACAAGCACTAATATGAGCGAGAATGGATCAGACGTCATCAGCAAATCTCAGATTGGGCACCTTTGGGCACCTCTGGTTATGTTAGGCTTTGGCGTGACCGAAAGCAGTTTTAAAGGCCGGTGCCCCGGTCAGTTTTGGAAATGCGCAGCGCAACCCGCTCGTCAATCTGCACCAGATGCCCCTTGGCAATGCGCTTGCCCGCAGCTCGCACATAAACCGGTGTCTCTTCATTGAGCGCAGGCACATCAATGTTCACCAGCGATCCCGCCGCCCAGCTTTCCAGCTCGGCAATAGAGATCTCGCGCTCATCAACTTCAAACCGCACCGGCACTGTCATCTGCGACAGATCAATGGAGCCAATTTCCTCAGCATCACTCACCTGTTCCGCATTCGCTTCTTCGGTTAGCTCACTCATACCGTTCACACTCTCAATTCGTTCGCAGCCCCATCCTTGCTCAACCAGCACCAGATGATGTCGGCTCAGCGGCCCGTCCACGGTGATCCGTTGCCCCAGCGCGGGCGCATCCAGCACCACTAGATCCCCAATGCGCAGACTGGAAACCTCAGCGGTTGGCAACGGCGCTTCACACAGCGTCAGGCAGATGGAGGTGTTCAACTGTTCACGCACCGCGCGCCACGCAGGCTGCGCGGTCAGCGGCAAATCTCCAAGAAAACCGGAGAGCGAGTCAGGCCGCACACCAACTTTGGCCAACACAGGCGCACCGCCAATTTCGCCATATCGCACAGCAAACCAGTTAAGCTGCTCCAGTTCACGCGCTGGCAACAAGGCAGATACAGCCTGCAACGGCAGCTCACTCTGGATCTTCGTAAAATCAGCAGGCAATTCATTGCGCAAGTTAGAAACAATGCCTTCAACCAGAGCATTGCGAAGTCCGTCTTCCAGCTCAAGAACATCCGCATAAGCGAGCGGCACATTCAGCTGTGCAGCAAACGGAAAGTCCTCAAGCACCAGCAGAGCTGTTGCACCAGACGCACTGCGCAGCACACTCCCTTGCGCAAAAGCGGAAGGCGCTTCACTCACCTGAAAATTCAGCGTGTGCGTGCTCTCAACCGTAATGTCCTGCTCCGCGTAGCTCAAAGCTGCGTTCCAGTAGGCCAACGGGTCAGTTTTGGATTGATAATTCAAGGATGTCATGAGCTTGTGCTGTTCCCCGCAAAGATGGAGGACAGACCTCCCATTGAAGACGAACCAGCATCAACACTTTCAATCTCCTGCTGTTCCAGTCGATCAAGAATGCGGATTTTCCGGTCAGGAAACCGCTGCTGCAAAGTGCTCATGAGCCCCTGCGCTGCAGCCTGAACTTCACCAGCAACCCGGTCACCACTCACGCGCTCCAGCACAACAGCCAGACCGCCTTGTGTTGTCATAACTTTCAGTCCCGCAAGGCCAAACCGGTTGGCATCAAGGGTCAGGCTCAAGACGCGTCCATCACTTTTGTCTGCCATGGCCTCTGTGCGCATAGCCTGTTCAATCTGGTTCGCAATCGCACTCATCGCCTTATCGACACGCGCCTCAGTACTCGCCTGACGCACGGAGCTGAACAGCTCGGACGGATTGGAAACGGAAATACTGCGGGCTTCAGCGGGATCAGACGCGGCCAGCAACCGGGCATGGCTCAAGTCAAGCGGGTCAGTCTGCCCTTGCTCGGAACCTTCGCCCTCCTCCTGAAAAGCACCCTTTCCATGAACTGGAACAGACTTGCCTTCGGCGCTGCGCAACTGTTCCTGAAACAAGCTGACATCCTGCCGGTTCAACCCCTCAGAAAATTTGTTGCCCTGCTGCTTGCCAGACGTTTTGCCATGCTCACGAGGTTGCTTACCACGTATATTTTCAAGATTTTGCTGCTGCTCAAGTGGCTGCGAACCCTGAGAAACTTTCATAATTCCACTTGCCTTCGCCCGGAAAACTGCTCCTCGATCTCCTGCTCCTCCGCAGCCTCCATTAAGGCATTGGTCTCAACCCGAAGATCATCCGCAACCTTTCCATACTTATCTTTGATGCGAAGTGCTTTTTGATACTCAAGGCGGGCAGCATCCGCATTTTTAAGCGCACGATCATAAACATAGGCCGCGCGTTCCGCTGCGTCCTCCAGCTTTTTGACCGCACTTTCAAGGATCTGTGCCTGCTCTTTCACTTTATCGAGATCATCCGTTGAAATGACCTTCTTAATGATCTCCAGATAAAGCGCATCCTGCTTGGCTGGTAGCGCGGCACGTTCATCTGCCGCAACTTGCCGCTTGTGCTCCAGCTGCTCTTTGGCACGCCGAACCTTCTCCAGCTCCGCATTAAGCGCCCGCTGAGCCTTCTGCTCCTTAAGTGTCTTGACGAGGTGAAGCTTTTTGATTTGGTTGATCACGCAACAGTGCTCTTCAGTTTGCTCAACGCCTCATCAAAGCCATTAAACTCATCTGTCCTTTGCTGCAAAAACTCTTTGATCGGCTTGTTTTTCGCAATCGCCAGATCAGCTTCCGTGTCAGCCCCCTTCTGGTACTCACCAATCTGCACCAGAAGCTCAACCTCTTCATACTTTGCCAGCAGCGAATTCACCTTGCCAGACATCTCGCGATGTTCAGGCGTAGTAACCGCTGTCATTACACGGCTTTTGGAATTCAAAATGTCAATGGCAGGATAATGGTTCGCCGCTGCCAGCTTGCGCGATAACACAATATGCCCGTCCAGAATGGAGCGGGTCTCATCAGAAACCGGCTCATTCATATCATCGCCTTCCATCAGCACCGTATAGAACGCGGTGATCGAGCCTTTGTCGTTCATCCCCGCACGTTCCATCAGGCGCGGCAGCGTGGCAAAAACAGAAGGCGGGAAACCACGACGGGTCGGCGGCTCACCAACAGCGAGGCCAATCTCACGCTGCGCACGTGCAAAGCGGGTCACGGAATCCATCAGCAACAGCACGCGCTTGCCCTGGTCGCGGAAGTACTCTGCAATCGAGGTTGCAACAAACGCTGCTTTCGAACGTTCCAGGGAACTCTTGTCAGAAGTGGCAACAACCACAACGGACTTCTTCATCCCCTCAGGCCCAAGATCATGCTCGATGAACTCGCGTACCTCTCGGCCACGTTCACCAATCAGCGCCAGCACGGTCACATCAACAGCAGCGCCCTTCACCAGCATCGCCATCAACGTGGACTTACCACCACCAGCAGAAGCAAAAATGCCCATGCGCTGGCCTTCGCCGGTGGTCAGCATGCTATCAATGGCACGCACCCCCATTGGCAGTGGCTTGTCGATAATCCGGCGCTGCATAGGATCCGGCGGTTCCTGGTTGACCGGATAATGCGTTGCAGGCGTAAACTCTCGGTCCAGCCCATCAATAAAGTTGCCCATGCCATCCAGAACCCGGCCAAGCAACCCATCACCAACAGGAACAGATTGCACATGCCCCGTCGGACGAACTTCGGTGTCCGGCCCTACGCCATAAAGCTCACCAATGGGTGACAGCAGCGCTTCATCATCATGAAACCCGACCACTTCTGCCATAAGTTTGCGGCCTGTTGAGCGTGTGTAAAGCTCAGCAATTTCGCCAATCTCCACCTTTGGCACCACTGCATGGATGAGTGTACCCACCACTTTACGGACACGGCCTGTCAGCGGATAAGGGTCAACATCTGTGGCAGCTTTGACAAGCGCACGACCAAGCCGCGGCACTCCGGATCCAATCTGGTTGCGCCGGTCTTCAACATGCTCAGCAGGTTCAATGAGAGATGCCATTACACCTCCGAAGATCGCTTGGAGGGTGCTTGAGCAGATGAGGTACGACGCAGGATCTCTTCAATTTCCTCCAGCCGAACCTGCAAGTTGCCATCAACGCGGCCAACAGGTGCGTCCAGTACAATGTGAGCCCCCTGCAAGTCGCCATCCTCGACGATTTCAAGAAACTCGACCTGCTTGAAACCATCAGTGATCGCACCACTCATGGCCATCGCTTGGGAGTACATTTCCGGTGCAACATGCAATCGCACACGCTTTTCAGCGCGCAGTGATTTCAGCATACTGCGAGCCATCAGGCGAACGCGCTCAGCATCATCAAACTCATCCAGCAAACGACGCAGCAGCGTGATGGTCACCGTAACAACATCATGCTCCACTTCACGCAAGCGCGTGTCGAGCAGTTCTTGCTCACCAAGGATGCGTTCACAGGCTTCAGATTGCGCTTTACGCACACCATCTTCATAGCCCTGCTTTTGCTGTTCCTCATAAACGCGCGTCGCATCCTGCAGAATTTCCTCTGCCTTGCGCTGCGCATTTGCAATGATCTGGTCAGCCGTTTCAATGGAAGCAAATTCAGCTTCCTTAATGATGTGCGTGCCTGGCGTCAGGTTTACGCCCAGCTCTTTCAGTCTATAAATGCTCGCCATTGTGGCAATCTCCGACGCAAATACTGGACAAAATGCTCTTGCTGCTCTGCTCGCATCACCTGCAAACGAGCGCTAAGTTTTTCGTTGAGTTCATTGGAAAAGCGAAGACGAACAAGCGGCTCAAGTTTCGCATCAACAGCATTGACGAAAGCCAAAATGCCCTCTGCGCCAACAAGTGTCAGCGCCTGCAAAGCCTCTTCATCACTTCCGCGGCATAGATGATGGAATGCCTCATCATTCTCGCTTTCATAGCCAAGCGAGCTGAAGAAGAACGCCACATCGCGAATGGCGATATCAAAAACCTCTTCACCAAAAAGGGCTTCCATACGCTGACAGTCATTCTTCAGCACAAGGCGCCCGATCATTTCATGAAGTCTGGCAATTGCGATGATGCGCATGACGCCGCCAAAATCTTCAGCACCCAAACTGCACAACATCAGTGCAAGCCGGGCCTGCTCTGAGACTGCCAGAGTTGACGTAACCGCCACATCAGCAGCAAGCGCAGTAAGCCCAAGCTTTTGCGAGACATGCGTGTTCAAAGACCTCTGAAAATCCTCCTGCCCAGCCAGACCACGCAGCACGTTCAACTCAAGGCCGGCAGCTGTCAGGTGGTCATCATGCGCAAAGGAAAGAGGGTTCAGCAAAGACGCAGCAAGTCTGGCCTGAAGCGGCCAGACTGCGGAGTGATGTGGAGTGCCTGTCATCATGCCAGTCCCCTGCTACTAAGCAAGTTCTTCAGGCAGAAGCTCGTCGTCGTCTCCACCCTTGGCTTTTTTGCCGCCGGAGCTGATCTGCTTGAACAGCAAATAGCCAACGCCACCAATCAACAGCAGCAATACGATGCCCACGGCGCCAAGGATCTGCCAGAACATACCGGCGTCATCGCGTGCAATGCGCAAGCCCGGGAACACGGCCTCATACTCTTGCGCTGAGCGCTGTGAGATTGGCTTCAGCTCACGTGCTGGAACAAGCGCAACAGAAACGCTGGCGTATTCAACACCCTCAATCGCATTACTGACCAAGCGCTTGATCTGAGGGATCAGAAATTCAATATCGAACTCCGGGCGATGCTTGATGAAGATCGCAGCAGAAGAAGGCTTCACCTCTTCGCCAAGATCCGCCTTTTCCGGCAAAACGATGTGAACGCGGGCAGAAACAATACCATCGATCTCGGTAATGGTCTCAGCCACTTCCTCACTCAACGCGTAGATAAAACGAATACGCTCTTCAAATGGCGAGGAGATAATGCCGGATTTCTGGAAGACCTGACCGAGCGTGTCACGCGTACGTTTCGGCAAACCATTCGCATTCAAAATTGTGACGGCACGCTGAATATCGTCGTCATCCACCTGCAAGGTGACAAGACCATCTCCCAGACCAACTTTCTGAGCAGACACACCATTTTCCAGCAGCAGGCTGAGCATGGTGTTTGCCTCCTGCTCAGAAAGGTTGGTGTAAAGATCTGTGTTGCAGGCAGCCAAACCAATCACCATGCCCACAATTGTAATAAAACGCCGAATATTCATTTAGACTTTCACTATACCTACTGAATGCGCAGTCTTAATCAACGCATCAAAGCGTCCAAGCCTTGCGTGGTTTTGCCTGCAATTTTCGAGCTCACATCAACCAGCAAAGAGTAGTTCGCCACTTCGATCTGCATGTTGATCAGCTTGTCAAAGTGACTGAGTTTGCCACCTTCAGAAATTGCATTGATGTTGGAACTGGTCTCGGCAAAAACACCCCTGACCTTGGCCAACCCGTCAATAACGAAGTTACTGTCCGTCGGATTGACGGAAGCGATTTGTGTTGGTGCTGAAACAGCTGCCACGTTCTGGGCAGCATTAACTTGCTCCACTCCGCCAATGACCACATTGCCATTTACGATTTGCCCGGCCACAGGCGGTTGCACGCCCCCGGCAGCATTGAGTGCTGTCTGGAACTGGTCCTCAAGACCGGTAACATCGCCTGTTGAACCACCGGCTGACGGGGCTCCGCCCTGCAGCGCCTGCTGCAGATGAGAGGTGAGTGCGCTGTCCAATACTGTTGCCATGAATGCTCCTCACGTATTACTGAAACTAAGGTAAACTGAGCCGGACGCCCCTTAACGGGACATCATCGCGCTTACTGGACTGGCGAGTTCGTCTCTGGAGGACAGAGCCTGCGCAGCAATTTCCGCGCACGGCGTACCAGCTGCCATCTCACAAACTTCGCTCAGGATTTCGCAGGCCGTATCAATCTCGCCCTTACGCAGCAGCGCCAGCCCGCGATACGTCTGGATGGTATCTGTCGGCGGTGCGTTTTCCAGACAGAGCAAGGCTTCATCCACATTGCCGCGCGTCATTGCAGCAAGGCTTCGCCCCAAAGGACCTGCCTCCTGATCCGGTCGCATCACCTGGAATGCTTTGAAAATGGAGTCAGCATGTTCTGCAAGACCATAGGAGACAGCAATAAAACCAAGCTCCGCGAGCACCTTTACGGTTTCACTATCAAAATCTTCTGTGTTCATTCCACCCTCACTCCAAAGCTTGCATGCGACCTGCTAGATTCAAAGAGCAAGCCGCATACCAATTCTTGTTGTCAGTTGATCGAATAGATTTCGCTATTCAAACCTAACGATTATTGAAGAGAGGCATCCCGCTTTGGCGGAACTGGTGGAATGTCACCAGCTGCTGGCTTGGGCAATGGAGCCGGTCTTCCGTCCCTCGTTAGATTTCCGTAGATCGCCTGATCATCACCAAGAAGCACATCAGAATACTCACTGCTGTTCTCTACAGCACTCTCCACCCCTGAATTTACGTAGAGCGGTTCATTGTTCACAGTGCTCACCTTCTCTCCCCAGCGAGAATCTGCCTGAGACTGATCTATAGTCGCGTAAGTCTCATCAAGCAGGAAACTGCCCGGCTCCGCCAACGGTCCGGTATTGAAGTTTAGCCTGTTGTATGGATTCTCATTCTCGATGACCTGACGATCGATATCAGCCAGAACGCCAGCAGCTTCCCTACGCTCATTTGCTGCGGCTTCTTGCAACTGATTTGGCGTGTAATGCCTAAGGATCGGCGCGCCTTCTTTATCACCACCACGTTTGTTAACCGCGGCATACTGCTGATCCCCAAGTTCTGGCTTATTCAGCTCGCCTTCAAAGCGAACAGTTGCATACTCCTCTTCGTCAGGCACACCTTCCCCGCCAAGCAAGCTATATCCGTCACCCGACACATCAGAGTAAGCTGAGCCGTAAAGTGAGTTAGGCAGAACAACAGCGCCATCCCGATCAATGAAGCGACCACCGCCAGGATTGACTGAGATTTCATCGTACACACTGGCATCCGACAAAGCCTCGCTAACCAACGTATTGATCGTCGTGCTCAATTCTTGCAGTGCTCCAAAACGCACGTCATTGCTGTGATATGTTGGCTTGCTTTGAACCTTGTCAAAGGCCGCGGTCAGAATATCACCTGTCTTCGCCTGATGGTTTTGAAGCCCACCTTTTTCTAAACCTGCAGAGATCTCATTCTTTGCCAACTGCGTGAAGACATGCCAGTTGTTCAGCTTTTTGTCGTGGGTTTGCAACGCATTCCCAAACAGTTTGCCACCAGTCAGCTTGGCGAAACTTGCTTTGGAAACCTTACTACTTCCATCCTTTGTGTCTGCGCTGTAGATGGTTTCACCATCTTTGATATCACCACCAGTAACGCGAACCTGCGCATTGTCTTTAACAAAGTCCTTGTTTGCTTGATGGTCTATCTGCGCCAAAACATCAGATAATTGACTACTACTGGAAAAGCTAACTCCGGTCATTATTGCCTCCGCATTCCATAAGCCTCAAACGGCTCGTTACCTGTAAATTCTTGAGCTTAGAATGCACGTGTGAGACATACAGCTGAGTGCCGTTGGTCACAGCCAACGATGTTTCCTGCAGAAAAAACATCAAAACACGATTTGGTTATTCCTCGTTATCTCAATAGCTTAGCGTTAAGTGTCAAACAGCACAAAGGCCGATCCATTCAGAACCGGCCTCTCAGAAATAGATGACGTATGAAGAGTAGGAGCTAAGCAACCGCCATCTGACGGGCAATTGCTCTCATCTCAAGCTCTTCCCAGACCCGCATTTGTTCATTAAAGCTGCGCATCTGATCGTTAGAGGCCGAAATACTCTCCCTATCTGCAGAGCCGAACGCTTTGATCATGATTTCAGCCAGAACCTCATCAGAAGTTTCGTCCTGAACGCAACCACTGGTCCGCACGAGGTACGCCAGCCCAAGCTCAATCTTCTCCTCCGCTTCATCAAATATCTTCGCTGCAATGGAAAAGACCGGAGCCGATGGAAGTACATCCATGACGATGGCATTAATGCGTGTGAGTTCACCAAAACTTAAAGCAGCTTCTGAAGGCCCTCTATCACCAAACGCCTGCTGAATGATCGCCATCATGTACTCAAACACATCGCAATCATGCGCTTTGATCTGGTTTTCAATCAGGACTTCAAAATCATACCAGGTCCCGGCATCTTCAACATCATGCACTTGCTGCTCAAATGCCTCTGCTTTTGCAGTCAAAAACCTGCCTCTGACACCAAGCCTTCCTACCATCTTCCAGAGAGGCTGAGAGAGACTGAAAGCACGCGGCTTCACCAGCTTGGTTTGAAAGACAAGCTCATCTTCAGTTCGCCCCCGTGCCTTTTTCAGCGGAGGAATAACAAGATCAGACTTCCGGATTTTCAGATCATGTTCACTACTGAGAAGCACACTCAGCAGGTCGTTAAGTGTTGGCCTTGAAGGAAGAACAAGGTCAATCATAAAGCATCATTCCAGTTTTGTTGTTATTGTGTTGGCGCAGTTGAAGCACTGCGAACCGTGCGAATTGCATGTGAGTTTTTCGTCTGGTAATCCCGATCAAACGACAGCACTTTAATCCGGCGCTCTGCGACTTTGGCTTCCTGCACTTCGCGTTCAACGGCATCGTCTTCAGCGCCAGCAAACGCATCCTCAACACGAATTTCGTGCCCGCCTTCATCGGCAACGTCACTCTCTTCACCAACCGGTGTAATCTTGGCAGCCTTGGTCTTCAGCTTGTCGCGGCTATAGGCTTTCTCGCGCACAGCTTCATCCTCATCAGGTCCACCCGTCTCCACTTCCCCCTTCTCATCAAGCAACTCACGCGATTGCTGGAGGGATAATTCAGTGGCTGATGCCTCATTCATGCTGTTGAAGCTGGACTCAAACGCAGGTTGATCATCATGCGGCACCTCTGCAGGCGGCTGAACACCTTCTCCGTGATGAGGGATGTCGCCATGCGGGCCGTCGTTACTATTCGTCGGCGATGAAGGCTGTTGCTCCAGATAATCGTCCAGATTACGCCGCCCCAACCCGGCATAAGAAAATCGGAAGTCATCATCACTGACATATCGCATCTGATTACCCGCCAGTTGAAAGCCGAGAGACGACATCAGCAACGCGCTGGAAACACCAACGGTCGCCTTTGGCTCTTCCTTGAAATTCTCGGGCAGAACAGTCACAGCGCCCTGGTTCTTCAAATAGGAACTCAGTGTCTTGAGGGAGGAGAATTTCAGCCCCTTTGGGTTGTTCTTCTCTTCCTCATAAACAAACTGGGAGATATAGCTGATGGCCTCATCAAACAGGTCCTGACGTTGATCCACGGAATCTTCATAGAGGCTCTGCGCAGCCTCATTCCTCAACAACTGATAAAACACATTCCAGTTGGAGACCTTCTGCTCTGGTCGATCTGCTTTATGCTGAAGGAAACGGGTGTGGCGCGTCACAGCGCGGCAAAGTCCAAGCACTTTTTCACTAAGCCCGTCCCCGTTTTCACGAGAGACTGTGGCCTTGTAAAGCACCTCACCATTTTTGCTCGCACTTCGGGTCAGGCTCACACGGGCATCCTGAACCGACTTACCCGAAGTAGCAGCCTCAAGGCGTGCGACCACATTGGTGTAACGATCATTTTGAGAAAAGAGGATTTCAGTCATTGTGGCCCGCCAGATACCGACAGCCGCCAAACCACCCTCCTCAGGATCAGTCACAGGATACTGTCTTAAATTTTTGGAGAAAGAAACGTTTAAGCCCCATGGAAGGAGCTAGGATTTTTAGAGGCTTATCAGAGAAGCCGGTTCAAACAGGTCATGTTCATCATCGTCAGCTGCGCTTTCAGCCAACCCGCCCATTTCACGAACAATCTTCAGCCAGCCAGCCGAAACATCAGCAAATGCCAACACAAACTTGGCAAGTTTTTGAGCATCCCAGGCAACAGCACGAAGGTCATTATGCATGACCAGCGCATCGTTTTCGATCAGCACCAGACGCATACCGCCTGACTGGAAGCTTTGCGTGTTGTAAACGAGAACCAGCTCCAGGATCCGGTCTCTCTGCACCGCTGTCAGCTCACACAAACGCGCAGAAACACAGATACGATCACTGTCTGTAACCAGCTTAAATTTCAATGAGAATGCATCCAGGTCAACAACACGAATAGATGGATCCTGTTCATCTTCTTGTGGTTTCACGCCTAATATCTGGCATGCATCATTGAGCAATTTATCGAGCATTGGGGTACTCCGCTTCCTTACTTTCTTGCAGACAACACTGCCAGAAAACGCAGAAACACTAAGTGCTAAACGATACAGTTTGAATAAGATGCAACCTCAATCCGCATTATTTTTCATTGATTATTCAAAAGCCTAGCAGATACAGAAAGAATGAATTTCTCTCACCATCCTACAACTTGAAAAAGAAATCCCCCAGAACACCAAAGCGCTCCAGGGGATACATCTGTCAGTTCAAAGCAGCTTAGAAAGAAGACAGCTCACGGCGCAGTTTTTGCGTAATGTTCTGCAATTCAGACTGCTTGCGAACAACACGCGGTGTAATCATCACCAACAGCTCAGTCCGTCTCGTGTCGCTAGAGGTATTGTCTTTAAACAACTCACCAAACACTGGAATCTTCCGCAGGATCGGCACTCCAGACTCGCCATTTGACTTCCGCTCCTGAATGAGGCCGCCGAGCAGAATCGTCCGTCCGGATTCAACAACAATGTCCGAGTTGATGGTTCTCGTGGAAATGGTTGGTGTCAACGAGGCTTGGGTTTTATTTTCGACCACATCACTCACCTCCTGCTGGATCTGCAGCAGAACGGAGTTGTTGGAACGAATGCTCGGCTCAACTTGCAAAACAATACCGGTGTCTTTCACATCCACTTCGTTGGTCACAGTCACATTGCCGTCATTGCTAGAAGACTGGCTGCGAGACGCAAACGGCACCTGATCACCAATCACGAGGCGTGCTTTACGACCATCTAGAACAGTAAGGTAAGGAGAAGAGATCACCTTTACTTTGGTGATGTTCTGCAGAGCCTTCAACACCACATCAACACCGACGGTATTGAGTGAAAGCGCACCACCAGGACTTGCAGGGCGCGCTGCACCTTGAGCAACAGCACCAACACCACCCGCAAAGTTGCCTTTGCTCAAGTACCACTGAACACCATAGGAAAGGTTATCGTTGATGTTCACTTCAGCGATCGTCGCCTCAATTACCACCTGAGAAAGCGGCAGGTCCAGAGCCTGCACCACATCGCGGATATGTTTGAATTCTTTATAAGTTGAGTTTACCAACAATGCATTGTTCCTAGTATCAGCAACAATGCCAACTTTCTTGGCAACGGCAACACTGGCGCCACGCGTCTCGGCAATATCGTCAAACAGCTTGTTCGCGTTGTTAAAGCGGTTGTTGATTGAATCTCCACCTGGATTTACGGAAACACCAGTAGCAGAAACCGGGAACTTGCGCGCAGAAGAGCCATTACTCTGAGAAGCTTGTTTCTGTTTGTTGACTGGCGGCGCCGCAGAACCACTCCCACCTTCATTTCCAAGGATTTGCGTAAGCTGTCCTGCAATTTCATTCGCAGGCAAATACTTCAGCGAGATGATCCGCACCTTAGGCGTATCCAGAAGATTATAATCCACTTCCTTCGTAATCCGGCGCACACGCTGCAACATCTCGCGGCTCTGCACAGCCACAAGCAAAGACTGCTGCGCCTCAAGCGGAATAACGGTCAGCGGAGAATTGACCTGGTTTGGATAAAGCTGCTGAAACAGTGTGGTGATCTGCTTGGCAACCTGACTTGCTGAGCTTTGCTGCAGGCGCAACACAGACACAATCGTTTTGTCATTGTCGCGATTGTAAAGGCTGTTCACCAACTCTTCAGCCGCACCAATATCTTCTGGTCGCGCCCGAACCGCAATCTTGTTCGATCCCTCAACTGCAACAGCAGAAGCACCTGCTGGCAGGATAGCCTGCAAAACCTTCGCCGCATCACCTGGGGAAGCTGAGCGAACAGGCAAGATCCGAAGCTTCAGATCGCCCGCAGACCCAACACCAGAAAACTGCTCAATCGCCTGAATGGTTTCAGGACGGCCAATGTGGAAGATCTGGTCAATGAGCTTCAGAATATAGCCATTGCGACCCAGAAGCACACGAACCAATGATAGCATCTGGTCTTTGGCAATTGGTTTTTCCGTCTGGAACGTGACAGCACCTTCCAACGGCTCATCAATCACATAGTTGACCTGCAAAATCCCACCCAGCGTTTGCTGAATGAAATATTCCAGAGTTTCACCACGGAAGTTCAGGCGCACCACATCAGAGGTCGCCTTGGCATCACTGGATTGCGCAACGCGGATTTCCTGCCGGTTGGCGTTATTCAGCCGGGAATCTGCCAGCAAAACCTTAGCTTCTTCATCATTGAAGTAGAAAGCCGCGCCGGGTCTGCCTTTTTCCGCATTTTCACTATTCACCCAACGGGTATTGATCGCACGGCCCAACACGCCACGCGTATTGGATGCCAATCTTGGTTGACCTGAAAGGGCAAGATGGTTTTCGCGCTGGTTCTCTTCTGAAAAGAACCGCTGAAGCTGGTCAGACAACCCCGCTGGTGGGGCTGTGTTATCCCATTCCTGATCAGCTGGCTGGGTTGTGGTACACCCCAACAGGATCAAAGAAATAGAAAGTACCCCTGCTGTCTTGCGCAGCATTGAACTTAGTTTAGCACCAATCATTTCAAACCTATGCGTTCAGCACAAGCGCCCAACACGATCCCCGGGGCTAAACGAACCCGGGGCTATCGCACTTGTGCTGCCCGAACTTTATTCGATTACGTTAAACGCGGCCGTTATCTAAAAGCAGCTGAAGTCTGCCGGTCGTATCCGAAGTGTCCTGACCAGTAACGGACTGCTCCGCCACAGAAAGTGATTTGGAGATTGAGCTGGACACAAAGCCGACCAGACGCAGGGCATACTCAGCTTCGAGAAGCGTCATCAAAGCCTTCTCATCCTTCACACGATCCTCAGCAAACACACGTACTTCCTCGCGCAGTTCTTCAATAATGGTGTGACGCTCATCAAACTCAGGCTTAGTCCCGTTCAGCTTGCTGGCAGCATCCGACAAAGCACCTTCCAGCGTAGACTGACCGTGTTCGTCCATCTCACCAGTTTTCGGAGCACCAGCCATTTCCTCAAGCGCAGTGCGGAGCAAAGATTGCACCGCATCACTTTCACTCAGGTCTTCAAGTTTGACGTCCAGCTGCTGGACGGTATCAGCAAGCGCAGTCTCCACCTCACTGATCAAGGTATTGATCTGGGCAATCTCACCATTCAAACGGGCAACTTCTTTAGGATCCTGAACGAGTTCGCTGTCTGGATCATCTGGATCACTTGGCACAGTTGCCGGAAGATTTGCCAGTTCATCTTGCTTGGAGGTAAGGCTGGTCTGCAGATCAGACAACTGGCCTTCCTGTTCCTGCTGCTGCAAGTCCAAAGCCTCAATGTCAGCTGCAATATCTTCCTGCAAAGCAAGCGCCTGTAGCAGCTCAGAGCGCGCAGAACGCACCTTCTCAGATTGCCCGATCAGATTTTGCTCTTTCAAAGAGGTTTGGATTTCCTCAAACCGGGCAACAACCTGCCCGACCATCACCTCCAGATTTCCGCTGTCTGGCGGTGGCTGCAAACCAAACGCTGCCGACACCCCGACTGAGAGGAGCTGACTGGCAGACGGAATAGACTCAACACTCTTGTTCGCGGCCGGGCGAACAATCTGTGCACTGTTATCAATGGCATTGGATACAGATGAAGAACCAATTGGCGTAACTGCAGTCATCTCAGACTCCTTGAATTATCTCTCCCTATATCTCGCAGATAACCCAGAGGTCGTGTTGTGCCTTAAAACACAGAACCCGCCCTCTTATGGACATTATTGGGACAATTACGGAGTGAAAAAATCGTTACTTACATGTGTGTGCTGAACGTACAACACCTGTGGCATCCTTCTGATCAAACACGAAGAATGAGATCAGCGCCCAAGCAAGCTGTAGGATTGACACCTAAAGACCGCCTTACGAAGAACTGTCGTCCCCAGAGCCAGCAGTCCGCTTCGCAAGGGCCGCTTTGAGGGCAGACAGGACACCATCTGTGAGAAGCATGAAAGCATAAGCATAACCAGGCCGCCGCTTATGCTCATTCAACCGAGGAAGCTGCGTATAAAGGCGTTGCAGCAAATGATACCGATTCTCGATTTTCGCAATCAACTCATGCAAATCGACAGGCGAGTAAGAGGCCACCTCAAAGGTTGTTAGCCCGATGCGGTTCTCATCAGAGAACGTCAGGCTCGGTTTCTCGTAGGCAAACCAGCGAGACAGATCAAACTGCGCACTGTATTTGAGATACAGATGATCAGCTTCCTTCAGGCGATTGACCGTCCGGGTCGCTCGTTGTTCATACTCAAAGCGATGGTCTTGAGAGAGCACTCTGGTCCGCGCCAGTTCGGTCCCATACTGCAACGCAATCTGGCGATCCACAGACATCCTGCCAGCACCAAGCGGTTTGACACTCTCGACCCTTCGCGCAGATGTCAGTAAGCCAGCCGTAAACGACAGTTCGCGATACAGGATCCCTATATCACCGGAAATCTTGGAGAATTTCTCCACCTGCGTCGAACCAGCAAGCTCAACAACTCCGTTCTCATCCTCACCCAGATCATAGGGCAGATGTGGATAGCCGGAAGTCGCAATCATGACACATCACTGTCTCGTGCTGCAGATTTTTTCTGCGCCTCCAATGCAAACGCAAGCCGCTTGGAATACTCGATAAGCTCAGGAACAGGCCGCACCTTCATCAGCTGATAAAAGCGCATCAGTTCAACAGTCGCCTCATCCAGCTCTCGTGACCACAAACAATGCTCAGCAAGCCTGAGGGCGACGGCTGGATGCGCCTCATCAAGCAGCTTTGCTTTGCGAAGCGATCTCTTGACGTCCCCCCCGCCAAGTGGCCAGTCTGCATGGCTCAACGCCAACCCAAGCCAATACTCAACATTGTTTGGATTAAGCAGACAGAGAACTTCAAATTGCTCCTTTGCAGATGCTTTTTGCTGCAGGTGCAGAGCCTGATAGGCAAACTGATAAAGAACCTTCTCCAGCTTGCCATCAGTCCTCAAGACACCAGAGAGTCCCTGCCGGGACTTGATAGCCTCAAGAACAGCCTGCGCACTTACATCCCCACCACCAAGCGCGCGAAAAACAGCATCAAGATTGACATCTGCTTCTCCCGATTGACCTTCGGAAGCGGCAGAAGCCGGAGTATTGTCTGTAACAGGTGCGAGTGGCATCGTTTATCCCCGGCCTCAAAGTTCAGAAAGTGCAGTAAGTTGAACTCAGGCGTTGTTCAGCCCGGTCAACAGCTTTTGAGCCGCCTGATGGATTTCAGCATCCTTGCGGTCCTTGGCATACTTCAAAGCGTCTTCAAGGTCTTCCTTGGCCTCTGTGATGTGGCCCAAAGCAAGACAAGCAACACCAGAGAAGTAGTATGGACGCGGGTTGATCGGGTCGAGCACCATTGCAGCGGAAGCTGCCTGCACAGCAAGTGTGTACTGCTGCAACTGCACTGCACAATTCGCTAGCCCAAGCTGAACATCCACATTGATCGGCTCAAGCAGAACAAGACCAGTGTAGATCTCAAGCGCCTTCTCAGTCCGCCCGGTATCCATCAAACCCTTGGCCATCACCAGACCTGGATTGATATCATCTTTCGTAAGCCCCAGACTACGGCCAATTGCACCTTTTGCGATTGCCTTGATGTCTTGTTCTGGAGAGTTGCCCAGTTCTGAAACGAGCTCAGTCATATCGTGCCTCTTTACGGCTTAAGAAAATAAGAAAGTTTGAGAGCGGCAGCGCAGCATTAAAGGTGAAACACCATGGCGCCATCCAACTCATCAGAAAGAGAGGTTTGCGCAGCACCCAGCAACGAATTGCCTTGATAACCACTTGGGTCCGCTGAAACCAACGGCTGATAAAGGCTCACAACAGACAAGAGCTCCTCAACCAGTCCGGTCAGTTTCTCCAGTTCTGTGTACCCGCGAAAGCTCACCGAAAGCAAAAGCTCTTCTGCACCATCATCAGCCTTGCGTAAAATCGCCAGCGTTCTGAACTGCGACAGGCAGGCCAGATTTAAATGCAGGATATCTTCAATCTGTCGGCCTCGGGTTCCCACCGTTTCACTCAGTGAACCAATAACCGTCGTGACTTCAACACCGCCACCATCAAGGGCATCGGAAAACACAAGTTGAACACCATCAACATTCATCGAAGCGGTGTTCTGCTCGGAGAAAATCGGAGTACCTAATCCTAGCTTTCGCCAGAGTTTATCCAAGCACCCTGAAAAGTTTAAGGAGAACACGAGAAATCCTCTCTGAGATACGAAAGATCAGCAATCAGTCGCCAAACGCGAAAAAACAGATGTGCGTTGAGGGTAATAAACGCACACCTGCTTTTGTGGCTTAACCGCGAGTAATCGCAGCAGCCCGTTCGTTTTCGATTTCGCGAGATTCTTTCAGGAACTGAATGATCGCACGAATGATATCGTCCAGAGCTTTCTGGATGGATTCAGCCTGATCATTCTCCTTACGAACCTCTTCTGCACCTGCAGCCAACTCTTGGGAGATTGCCTCGTCTTCTTTTGCATTCGCCTGAGTAAACGCACTTGCCGCCTGAGAGGTCGAGTTACCCAATGTATTAACAACGCCCCCGATTGTCGCGATGGATTGCGCTCGCGAACCTGCGGCGCTAGCAGCGGCATCAAACCCCTTTGCCGACTGCCGTAATCCAGCAGCCTGCTGCGAAAACGTTTCCTTCATTTGCGCCATTCTGGAGCCAGTCATGCCTTTAGCCTGAGCTTCCAGCTTTGTCGCTTGTGTATTGTTGCTTGCTGAGTTCTTTGCAGAACTGAGCCCTTTCGCCGCACTACCAATCGCAACAGCAGACATCACAATAGAAACAACAGAGGAGACAACAGACACAACAAGGCTGACAATCGCGCCTGTACGGGTTTCCTCCGCAGCATCGCGGCTCTTTCCAGCCTGTGCATGCATTTGTGTCTTTACAGTCTCCCGTGCTATCAATCGGGTTTCCAACTCATTGTTGCGTTGATTGATTGCAGATTTGAACAGTGCCTGTGCAATCAAACGAGACAGATTACCGGTGCTATCAATGTTATCGAGAGATCCGATCGCAACTGTTGCAGCTTCCAGACGACCCAGAACTTCATCCGTTGTCGTCTGGTCAAACTCAGCACTCGCCGCAAACTGCGGCAAAGATACGAGTGACAGAAATGTTCCGTGATGCTCTGGCGGTAGCGTCGCCAGACGAGCTTCTACACTCTGCTGGAATGCGGTTGCCCGCTCTTCAGAAACAGCAAGTTTGCCACCCTGAAAGAAACTAGGTGGCAAATAATCACTATTGTAATTGGTACCTGCGATTGCTGACATAAATACCTCCTTTTAACCTGCAAACTTTGTTCTGCTCAGCGTATCCGCACGCTCATTCATAGAACTCACGGTTCCGTCCAGCGCATCCGCAAACTGCTCACCAGCCTTGGTTAGAATTGACAGCAGCTGATCAATAATCTGACCGAGGAGCTGGATAAAAGCGTCAAGATCGGTGGCATCTGCCTGCAACTCCTTGGACTGCGCAATATCCTGACTTGCAGTGTAAGAAACTCCAGCAGCTGCAATCGAACCTGCACTACTACCTATCTGAATGATCGCGGATGTGATGGAAGTAATCGCCTGAATCATTGCGGCAACACTACCGGCTTGAGCACCTGGAATAAAGAAGCTGGCAGCAGCCATCACAATTCCAATAACAGCCCCAACCACCTTCATAGCAATGTCAATCTTCGAGATAGTTTCTTCGTCAGCACCCGCCGCAACGGCTATATGCCCTGCGATACTTTGACCAGTGGCCGCCTGCACGGTTGCATCAATGGCCAAAGCAAGCTGCACCACCCCGGCTGCGATCATGAAGGCACCAACAGCCTGCGTTCCAGGAATTGCAGCGAGAATAGCACCTGCCACAATAGACAGCACGGCTGCAATCCATTGGAATGCCAGAGAGATTTTCTGCCAGATACTAAGGCCTTTTTGCTTCGCCTCAGCCTCTTCCTGTTTACGAACGGCCTCTTCCTGCTTGATCGCCTTATCCTGCAAAGCACCCTTTTGCTTTGCCTGCGTCAGGTTCACCTTATTTTTCTCAACGGCTTCCTGAGTACCTTGCATTTTGTCCAAAACGGACGCAACAAGCACCTCAATATCCTGGAAGCTGGAAGTGGTCAGCGGAGTATCTGGGCCAACTTTGGAAAGGCTACCTGAAAGACGTGTAATGTGCTGAGCAAACGCAATCGTTGCGATCATTGGCGTACCGCCAACAGACGCCAGAGCGCCCGAACCAACCGAATTCGCACCTTTTACATCACCAGCCTTGCCAGTCATTTCGGAGGTCGTATCAAAAACATCGCCCAGACTATTGCTATTCAGACCAAGGCCCAGACCTTTAGGAAGCTCCATAATCTATTCTCCATACTCAATTATTGGGATCAAAGCTATTGTCAGACCAGCTTCTGGCGTGCACTCTTCATCATGGTTTGTGCATACTTCTTGTCGTCGTAATTTTTGACAGGATCATCAAACATACGCAGCGCACCTTCAAACGCATCACCGGCTTCCTGATATTCTTTTGCAGCCAACAGGCACTCACCAAGACGCAGATATCCCTGAGGATTGGTCGCATCCATACTGATGAAATGCAGATAGAGCTTCACCGCCATGCGAACGTCACCCTGAATCTGATAGGTCATCGCAAGGCCATAGGTGTAGTGCTCTTCCATCGGAGCGATCTGCACCAGCATAATAAAGAGCGATTTTGCCTTCTCAACCTGACCAACAGAGATATTACGGCGAGCCATTTCGTAGACAGCCGCAAGCTCCTCCTTAGAAAGGTCCAACATCTCAGAGATCGAGACCCCCTGCTTCAACAGCTGGTAGAATGTTTCATCTTTGAAGCCCAGTGAATCAACGTGCTCCATAAGAGGCTCGGCAATCTCTTTTATCGTCTCGACAAAGAGCTCTGGTGATTGTTTGGGCATATCGAGAAGTGACATGGCGCTCTTTCTTTATCTCTGACTAATTCAGCATTTAAGAAAACAATAGAGCGCAATCAGAAGGTGTTCTGTGCCAAACAGAACACAAGAATAGGCAATACGCATTGTGCAGTGATTTTTTATGCATCACGAACATGTGAGCACAGCCAACAGGCTGATCTGCCACCAACAAAAGGCAGCTCAGTCTGAATAAGAAGAGGAAGCAAACCCTCCCCTTCGATCACAATCTGGAGTTATTGGGAGAGTTTCTGCCGGCGGTTGCCAAGATAGATATCAATCGCATCCTTAGCCTTATCAGCATCATGGAGCGTATAAAGGCAACGCGCACGAATGTAATGACGCATGGACTGCTCATCACTACGCGTATACTTACCAAACTGCTCAAGTGGATCCAGCAGGTCCAACTCCCGCAGACTTTCGAGCGCAAGGTCAAAACGGTTGAGAAGGAAAAGCAGAACCGTGCGAGCCAGAAGCACGTCTTTGGAATGATCTTCCATCACCATCATACCCTGCACCATGGTGAGCGCCTCTGCATATTTGCAGTTTTGCGTCATGATGTAGATACTGAGAAGAAGAAAATCTCGCTGCCGACTGTTGAGCGCTGTCATCAAACTTACCCCTGCAACAACATGGCAAGGGCTGCCTGCAGGTCTTCATCAAGCAACACATCACCCATCAACAGGTCTGCAACACCTTTTAGAACACGCTGCCGCTCACCCTGCTCACGCAAAGCTGCCGCAGCAAACAAACGCTGAAGCTCCTTGCGCATTTCGCTCAACTCAGTCGGCAAAAGAATGTCTGTTTCAGATAAATCCGGCAATAAAAGAGAAGGTAGGCGCTCATCCAGTGTCGGACGGTACAAGACCTCATTTAAGGGCCGCACTTCTGGCAAAAATACAGGAGCAAGCTTTTTGCCCTCTGGCAATTGAACCTGATCTTCAACCTTCCAGTTGGAAACCTCATTCACGCCAATTGTAATTGATGCAACCCGCATTCCGAAATCCGTACTCATTTATAAATAGGAGGCAGCCCTGAAACAAGCGTCAGAGCTACCATCACGACCACTTAACCTAGGTAAAACCGCGCGCAATCTGTATGTTGAGATCAAAACTACGGCGCACCGTACCGGTCGCTTGCTCGAATGCACGGTTCTGCTCACGATTATCCTGATTGATATCGTTGGTTAACAATTGAGGATTCAACAATGTAACCGCGTCACTCAACTGAGTTGAAAACCGCTCCCACTGCGTTCGTTTAAAAGAGTTTTTGCTCCCATCACTGTTATTAAGCATATCGTGTGTTGGCCGGGTAATATTAAACTCTTTCTCAACCGGGTGTGGCTGAGCAGATGTGTAATCTTCAAACATCAACAAAACAGCAGTTGAGTAACTGCTCGAAGACCCAATACTCTGCGCAATAGTATGCTTTTCCTTATCAGCATCTTTGCCAGTTTCCGTGAACGCCTTAAGCGTCTCATTAACGATACGCTGCATCTCCGCATAAGCCTGAGACAACTGATTAAGCTGTGTCAGTTGCTCGGTTCTCATCGTGATGATGGCCTGCTGCTTCAAACTAGCCTGATTCTGAATGAGAGCAACCAATGTCGGCAAATCTAGGCGGGAAATGGTCCCATCTGAGTTTGTGATACCACCAGCAGACAACATCTGCTGCTCAGCCTGCTTAATAGCAAGGATGCGTTGCTCCTGCTCAATAAAAACAGCATAACCACGATTAATCGAGGCATTATTATCTGGAGTGACAAAGTTTGTCGAACTATGCGCTGAACTCTCAGCATTTGGCGTTTTCACATCGAAGTAAGCATGAGCACGCTCAAAACGCTTTACAATTTCCTGCATTTCAGTCGCCAAATCAGAACGAGCATAAATTCCGGAGTGAGGAACATTATCTCGCAGCATTATCAGCTGTTCTTCATAAACCTCACTATCTTTCCTGAACTTGTCACCATCAGTTTTATTGACCAGAGGCATATTCCGGATCTTATTAATTTCATCATTGATTAATTGAGTGATCACAGCACGACTTGCAGCAAGGTCCGTATCCGCATTTGGCAGCAGATCCAACAGCGGCGCAATTTTGGTTTTAAAAATGGAGTTATTTGCGAGCCGCTCCTGCTCCGTCTTCGAGAGCTGGAAAATACGAGATTTCGTCAACTCGTTCACGATGGTTACACTGCGCTTATCATCAGAGCGGATAACACCAACCTGATCAGATCCTGAACCAATAACAGTCCGGCCTGCCTGAATATCTACATCTGAAAAGTTATCGCGCAAATAACGCAGCTGAACTGCCGGATGCCAGTAGACAAATTCCTGAGGTGACGGATTGCTATAGTTCGCAGGCAAGTCTTCATCAGCAACAGTATCAGCCGGATCCACCAAAACACTGGCCACATAAGCATTATACTTACTCGGGTCGGTCGCGTAGTTCGTCGTCCCTGGAATCGACAACAAAGGATTCTCAAAATCCGGATCGGCTTCCGGCAGATTGGATAAGAAACTATCCCAAACACTGGTCTGCGTTTCTGCAGCCTGCAGCGCGGGACCTTGCTGCGCCGCCCTTTCCTGAGCACCATCACCAGCACCATCGGAGGCAGCTTTAGCTGTGTCGTCATCTTTTGGAGGAGCAAGAGTATCTGGGTCTACAGTAGTAGATGAGCCTGAGCCAACACCATTAATCATTTTCATCTCCTCACATCACAAAATAAGGCGAGTACGACCCGCATTCTTTTGGGGCTTCGCAAACTGAGACCGCGCAGCACCGCTATTATTTTCGTTGTCTTTCAATCGCTTCGTGAAATGCTCAGCAATCGCGTCATACCCCTGCAAAAAGCCATCAAAGCTCTTCGAAGCAAGCAGTCCGTTAATCAAACTCAGCGCGACCGGATCTTTCTGAACGGCAGGAAGATCAAGCAACTCCTGCAAGCTCGCAACCATCTGGTAAGACACATCTTGCCATTCATTTTCTGAAGGCCAGTTCTTATCAGCGTTACAAAGGCTTAATGCATCATCCAAATAGGCACTCAACGCGCCTGCATCACCACTTACAGTGAACTGGGGAAGCAACTCTTCCTTGCTGGATCCGGTCTTCGCCATACAACATTCCCATCAAAGCACTATACGCCCTCTATAAACGGGTAGACCGGGGCACCGCTGTTCCGAACGACACACCTTCAAAATCGAAATTTAGCAATGACAGAATTAGCAAAATGGGTGAGCCCACTTGTGTCGCCCGACACAAAGCAATTTCACTAAAAGAAGTATGAAAATGACATATTCTTATTCGTAGTATCAGCGGAGGACTTTTCAATGAGCTTAGAGGTCTTAAGATCAACGATTGCCACTCACAACGCTGAGTCGCCGGTTGGCGCTCCACTGGTTGCAGAAGCCACAGGGCAGCGCCGCGCTGAGCGCGTCATGCAGCTCAACAATCCATCCAAATTGACAGATGCTGCTGAAGAGCTTGGCCAGGCCGTATCCTCACGCCTCGACAAAAGATCACTGGAAAGCCGCTCAATCCGGCAAGGGCAAGGCGCTAACATAGAAGCAATTACACGGATTGCCGACTATTACGACAAGCTGCCTGACATGCCCTCTCAGGATAAGCTGCAAGGTTTGGTTCAGCGGTTACAGGATTACCAGCACAACCAAAGCACCAACGGTGAAGGCTCAGGACAGCTCACTCCTCAGGACGTGTTTGCTTTTTTGCAGCAGTTTGATGGTGACGTAACTCACCAGTATGCCGCCCTGCAGATCGCTATCGAGCATTTTGAGACCACAGGAGCAAATGACGCTCTTCTGGGAGCTCTGCTCAATGCCCGCGAATACATGGAAAGCGGTGAGACTGGTCGTGATGTGCGCGCAGGCTTTGCAGTCGCGGAACTTGCCCACGACAAAGCCGAGGATTTGGGAACCGATCCTGCCGTCATCCGTGAGCACTACCGCGACATGCTGCGCAGTGAAGCGAACTTCGGAATCATCTTCGATAAGTTCAATGATCTGATCGCACGCACACATTCAATGCATCACGATGTAAACGGCAATGAAAGCTCACCCCTCACCTCTTTTGATGATGTTGTGGACCTGTTTACAACCGCCGCAAGTCAGGGCCTGGAAATTGCAGACACACAAGATGAGCCCGCTCATCTGGAAGCGGTCCTGACCGAGCTGGGCAAACTAAAGAGCCTGCGAACCGTCTATGAGGGTGTGCATGTCGCGACCAAACTGACAGGCCGCAGCTTCTCAGAGTTCACACGTGTTGTGGAAGAGCTGGGCACAGAGAAGCTGGCAAGCTCACTGTTCCATTATCTGGGCAAAGCAGTCACATCACCTGCTGACGCACAAAGTCTTGTTGCACCTCTCGCTCCTGCTGGGGCCAGCGCATCGTTGAACTACACAAACAACCTGCTTGCATTGCACCGTGAGGTTCCTGACACCATCCTCACCAACGAAAACATCCGCAATCAGCAACTCGAAACATTACTGGTGCTGTCAGAGCAGCTGACGATCCTGGAAGAAGAGCAATATCAAACAGCAACCGACGCTACGCCGGTTGATAACTTCGCTCAGGTCAGCGCTGCGTCAGCTACTGTTCACTGACCCGTCATCGCTAATAAAATAGCTGCTGCAATATGAAACCAAGGAAGAACAAAGGAGAGGATTGAATGCAGTTTTCAAGTGCCATCCAGTCAAGCCTGGAAGCGTTCGCAAACAATATGAAGATCCCCTTTTCTCCGCAGATGGATGGAAGTCTGTCTTACCTCCTTTCACAATCCGGTGAACTGACGTTTACCCCTGTCGAAGGTGGCAACAGCGTTGTTGTCAGCCTTGGTCGAACCACAACGGGTGACCAGAATTCAGCAAATGAAGCTCTTTTGAGCCGAGCTGGCTTCAAACCTGAAATTGGAACCAATCTGCATACAGGGAAATCTAAAGATGGAACGTTACATCTGGCGGTTTTATACGAAACAGGACAACTTAGCCCTGCAAAACTCGAGCAAACGGTCGATTATCTAATAGGTGAATTGAGTTCACTATAAAAACTACAATCAGTGCATGCAGGTATACACCAGTTTCAATCTTATAATGACTCACACTTGTTCACATTACGGAGGGAAATCGTGACTTTTTCGCACTTAAAATCACAATCCCGAGGGATACAGTCAATATCCATTAAAATATAAGTTAGATGATGACAGCCAGACTTGACTCGCTTATTAGCTGTCTTAATTATAGTTTTGTCCGTGTTCTGAAGCACAATTCTTCGCAATTGTGTACGAGTGAGATTGGGGTGGAATATTGGTAGAGTATAATAAAAAAAAGACGAAGTATATTTGCTCTGCGGAGACCAGTATATCTTCATCCTCTAAAATAGCTGCACTTATTTAAGTAAGAGGACACGGTACATTTCTATGGAAAAGGCAGTATATGATGCAAGCCTGGGTAGAGGCGCATCAAGAGCTCATAATACTGGCACCTCATCCTCAGGTGAAAGCAGCTGGAAAGAAAACGCAGCATTGTTTCAAGAGCTGAATGATGAATTATGTGCATCTTTAGAGCAATCAGCAATTCGCCAAACCTACTCAAACGGCGAGAACATCTACCTTCAGGAAGATGATGCTGAATTTCTTTACATCATTGAGAGTGGACATGTTCGCTTAAGTCACTTGCGCGAAGATGGATCTACCTTCCTTTATGCCATCATCACAGCAGGCCAAAGCTTCGGCGAATTAGGTGTCTTTCAGCGATCTGTTCACGCAGATACAGCTTGCGCGTTAGGAAACGTAGTCGTTCACAAAATCAGACGCTCTGCATTTCATGTCATCAACGAGCAGAGTGCCGAGATTTGTCGCGCGCTGGCTGTAGTTGTAGCGAAACATTATCGCTCCTACATCGAATCGACACGCTGCTTGTCACTGCCAAGCCTCTCGGCTCGCCTGGCACATGCGCTGCTAAGCCTGCTTGAGTCGATCGGCACCCCTGCGGGCGATAACCCAAAGGACAAGTCTGTGATCTCTGGCGCAATCGTTACACAGAGTGATCTGGGCGCAATGGCACGCGGAACACGCAGCAATATCAACCGCCGCCTGAAAGAGTGGGAGCGCGCTGGCATCATAAAAATTAAGGATCGTTCTATCACTGTGCTGAATAGGACAATGCTGGAACGGAACTTGCTCAATAATGAGTCAAATTTTTAAAAAAGCTGGAAGCGTTGAAACAAAGGACTAACGCGTGCAAGACGAGAACACCAATAACGAGATGTATGTCACCGATCTGGAAGAGACTTTAAAAAGTCAGCAAGGTTCAGAACATGCCCAAAAACTCGAAAAGAAATTGGACGCTCTTTCCTCTTGGGTACGTGAAAAATCCGAGGAGCCTCAAACTGAGGCTGACTACCAACGTATTCAAACAGTGATAAACGGCATCACTGCTGCTCAGGACGTCCTGCGCAAGTTTCCAGTCCAGTGTTAGAGCCGCGCAAACATTAGGAGAGTCAACATGACGTCTTTTACTCAAGGCATTACAGCGTCCTACACGTCAGCAGCTCCCGAAGCACTGGCGAACAAAGCTGGTATGAACGCGCTCGACATCAGCGTGCGCTTTCAGACCGAGATGGACAAGATCAATGACAAAATCATTGAAGCTCAGAACTCCAACTTGGCTGAGACCGAAAAAATGTTCACTCTGCAGCTGCTTGTGAACACTTATACCACCATGGGTCAGACACGAACCAGCATGGTGAAGGCGCACGCCGATATGGTCAAGGCCTGCGCACGTAACATTGCCTAAATCATTTTAAAAGGCTCTCTTCCGGTTGCCAAAGCGAGTGTGGAAGAGAGCCTTTGTATATTCAGGTCCATGAGACAGGTTCGGTCTTCCCGAACGCTGACAATCCATGGCATTTTCCAGTTCGCTTTTGGCAAATAGTCAATCTGGCGAACTCCAGCGCTTGTTTAGGTGGGACGGCGAATGGGTAAACTCATCCTCAAAATTCTTGTAGGCCAACAGGCTGGCGCGGAAGTCATGCTCGAGCCGGGTGAGTATACACTTGGTTCGGACAGAAACGACGATTTGCAACTGGCAGATCTGAGCGTTGCCGCAAGCCATATGCAGCTACGCCTGCAAGACAACAAAATCGAAATCTCTGCAAAGGCAGGAGATGTCCGGACAGAAAACGGTGTCTCCCTAAGTAGTGGCAATGACGAATGGGTCGAGATTGAGCCTCTTGATGTCATCAGCATTGGTGTCATCAAAATTGCACTTGGCGCCAAAAACGCTCAATGGGCAACACTAAGCAAAGCGTTGAATGCTCCCCATGAAGATGACGAGCAAACAGCAGAGAACTCTGCAGCAAACTCAATCCTTGGCGAGAATGCAAAGCACGTTGACGCGATATTTGCTCCAATTGCAAAACACCGCAAACGCATAGCTTTTGCAACAGTTGCAAGCGCCGTCGTTCTTGGTGGTTTTTACCTCGTTGGCTCAGGCAAAATATCTCCTCGCACAGCAAGTGCCCTCCCGAATGGCGGCATTGATGCAGTGCGTATCGCTCTGGCAGATCTCCCCTTTGCAGAAAGACTGAGCCTGCGTCAGGACGTGGATGATCAGATCTATCTGACAGGCTATGTCAGCGAACCTGTTCAGCGCCGGGCAATCACAGAGGCAGTAGAACGCACTGAAGTACCTGTCCGCTTGCGCGTGCGCGTCATCGAAACACTGAAAAAAGATATTGCAGGTTATCTGCAATCTCGTGGATCCAACGTAAGCTTCGCACTTGCGGATGACGGAGAGTTAACCCTGAGCGGTTCTGTTCTCGATAAAGCAAGTGCTGACCAGCTAATCGCGGACCTACGCGGGCTGAATGGCATCTCCGGCGTAACATCAAACATCAAAACTGCAGATGATTATCTTCTGGATGTGCGCAAGCTGGCCAAGCGTGCTTTGATTGATGACACCATCATCTTCCGTCTCGACGATGAAACTCTTGAAGTCAGCGGTATCATAGCAAGCCAGGACATTGATCGCTGGTCTGGCTTCTTACGCTCGTACTCCAGGCAGTACGCTACGTTTATTCCACTGCGTTCTCTCGTCAAGTTGGTACAAGAAAACGGACAGGTCGTAGATCTCAAAGCCAACTTTGATGGCGGTATTGAACCCCTGCTTGCTGCTGTTGATCCACTCACGAATGAACCGGTCGAAGAACGCCAAACCAAAGTATTGGAACTGGCGCGGGCAATCAAACAGCAAGACGGTTTTGCACCTAGCCAGCCAAATCAAAAAACTTCCAGCCGCCTCGCCAAGAGCAATGCGGCAGGACAACGCAAAACTGGCCCTGAAGCACCTGCAACACCGCTTCAAAAAGCAACTGAACGTTTGCTAAGTAGCATCGGCATTGCATCCGCTCAAGCATCAACGTCACCAACCAGTCAGCCGACAGTGTTAGAAGAAACAGATGCAGGCCAACAGACGACAAACGGAAAGCTGGAAGCAAAAAGCGAAAAGCAACAGGGCGCAATCTCTCAAAGTAAAGCAGATGTCCGGTTCCAAAACGTCGCTCTGGACGATCCTGAGCTTAACGAAGCGGCTGAAGTCGTGTTCCTTGCTTGGATGGAATCCGCTAAGGCCAAAGGCGTGATACCTGAAGAGCTGAAAAAGAACTTCCTGCCCTTGCTTGTAACGCCGCCCTCTGAGGGTCCTCTCTGCTCTGAAAATCTTTCAGTACCAGTCTCACAGATCCCTGTGACTGTACTGTGGCTCGATATCCTGAGCAGCAGCGAAAGCCTCGCTCTCACAACGTTTCCAGAGGAACGCCAGCGCTACATTTTGGAAGCTGCAGTCAATCCAGCTGCAACACGCGACTGCCTGATCAAATCAGAAAAAAGCAACAACATTGATTTGATCCCCTACTCCAACTTCATTAGAGAGAGCTTGCGAAACCCTGGTTTCATCAGCTTCCTGACGCGGGACCTCTCATCTCCGTCTCTGACTGTCACCGGAGCGAGTCTGATCGGTGAACGTTATGTTTTGAACAGCGAAAACAAACGCTACAAAATCGGCCAGTCCATCGATCAAAGCAGCCGCCTCCTTGCTGTCGGCGAGCTGGGTGCTTTGATCCGTGAGTATGAAGGATACTCTGTCGCGATATATGGCGATCAGACAGCCTGGGTCGTCCGCGAAGCAAACGCGAGGCAGTAAGCCATCGCTCAACAAACAGTAGAGCACTTACTGTACAAACATACGAAAAGCCGGGTCTCATATGAGACCCGGCTTTTTCTTAGGCCACAACGTCTACTTGACTATAAGAGCCATCATCATCCAGCACCACCTTAATGGTGTCTGTATTGCTGATGTTATCAAGGTGAGCGATCTTCGACCAGTTCTCGCCATTGGCAGCCCCATCCACATCAACAAGCACATCACTTCCAGAACCATTTTCCTGGACCTTCACGTACTGTCCAGCTTCTGCAGCATCAACTTCATCGTCTCCGAAAGCCTTGTTCAGGAGATCCGAAATATCGAGGCGATCAACGTTTTGATCTGTTTCCCCCTGAGCCGTGCCATCAAAGTCGGTGATTGTATCAAAACTTCCATCCAGAACGTCGAAGATGAATGCATCAAGATCATCTTCACTACCGCTGGTCATCCGGTCATAACCCGCACCACCATTGAACGTATCAGAATAGTTGCGGCTACTTGACGGATGCCAATCATCCCCAATCAAAAGATCATTGCCATCACCGCCAGACAGATCATTATGCCAGTTGCCCTGCCCTTCAATTCTGTCGTTCTGATCGGTACCATTTAAGCGATAATGCCACCCTGAGTTCTTGTCTGGATCATTCTCGTAATACTTGTTCTGAGAATAAGCAGGCTCATTATAATCGACAACGATGGTGTTTGGATTATCCGTATTCTCAATTACATTGACCGTTGTGGTTGCAACACCACTTTCTTCAGAGCCATTGCTGACAACCATTTCAATAGTTCTCGTATCAATGTCTGAAGAGGTGTTGAATTCAATGGATTTGATTGCCGCAACATATGCTGCGTAACTTGCATCTCCAGAGAGGGTCAGAACCAGATTGCCATCTACGACTGCTGTCCTGGCAGAGATACCAGAGAACGCTCCCTGAGGGAGATAACTCAGGGCATCACCCTGCTGATAACTCTTTAGCGTTATGACTGCACTGGAAAGCTGATCGTTGGAAGTGTCATTATCGGCATCATTAACGCCAAGCATATCAGCAATTGCAACGCCTTCCCCACCAAGAGTAAAGTCAATGTCATGCTCGGTCGTAGGATCAATAACATTGTCTCCAGTGATCTTCACATCGAGAACTCGGGCATAATCGTCCGTTCCTTCCATACCAGACACTTCAAAAGTGATCGTAGTTTCAGAAGGGTTCCAACCAGGCAGATTGCTTATGTCAATCGTAATGACTTCGCTTCTGCTCTGCGTCGATTGATCAAACATTGGGATACGGGCGCTTCCGCCATCCCATTCAATCAAGAGATCGAACTGATCATCACCAAATTCCAGACGGTTTCCAACTGAAACCTCCAGCTTTAGATTTTCTCCATTCGTCAGATCAACCGATCTGGAAACGGATCCCTCACCATTTGGTGTCCAGGACGGGAAGTAAAGATGACCGGAGATCGCTCCGCCCTGCTGCGGAACATAAACATCTCCATAATCGGAATCCCCATCAAGGTTTCCGTTCTCAATCCACGCTCCAGTCCAAGTAACAACACCGTTGCTATGTCCATGACCATAATCGTAGGAACCGTTGTGCTCCTCAAAATCATCTCTAACTTTGAGCTTGTCCGAACTACCTGGCTTGAAGAACAGATTAAGTTCTGCAGCCTGATTTGTCACAGACACTTCAACGTCTTCGCTCGCGTCTTCAGTTCCATCACTCGCAACGATATTGAAGTTGTAGTCTTGATCAGCGTCCACATCCAACGGGTTCTCGAAATCAGGTGCAGCTTTGAAGTAAACTTCACTGCCTCTGATTTCGAACAAATGAGCATCTTCACCCGTCAAGGAGTATGTCAGCGCATCGCCATCAACATCAAAGGCACTAAATTCAGCAACCGGTCCGACCCCGTTTTCTGCAAAATTGGACTGAACATTTGTAACAGTCAGGACTGGACGATCATTCACTGGAGTGACATTAACTGTCACAGTGATCACATCAGAAACATCACCATCAGCATCTTCAATACGGTAGCTAAAGCTATCCTGCCCGTTGAAGTCGACAACAGGTGAGTACCTCACAGTGCCATCAGAGTTTACAACAACACTGCCGCCCTCAACAGTAACCCCAGCGTTTTCAAGTAGAACTGTTGCGTCTTTATCAGCCCCAACAGCATCATTGCTCAGAACATTGATATCGAAGGCAACATCTTCAGAGCCAATCGCATTATCAGCGGCACCAGCTGGCACATCGTCAAGGATGTTGACGGTAAAGTCGCCAGAAACGCTATCGCCGTCACTATCCTTCGCCTCAAAATCGAAGGACAAAGAAAGATCTTCTGCTTCATCGCCTTCATGATCCAGCTGTCCAAGCAGTTCAAATGTATACGTGCCTGAACCATCATCAGACAATGTCACTTTGAAGACTGCATTGCTCAGATCATTGGCATCCGCAGGAGCCGTACCGGTGTAGCCAATCAGAACTGCACCAAACACTTGGAGCAAGACAGGAGCACCTGCTGATTCAAGTGTTATGTTGCCGCCAGTCTTCGCCTGCTCCCCATCTGTAACATTGATAAAGGAAACGCTGCGATCTGAACCATGCACAGGAGAAGCAACATCACTGTCGGCATCATCAGTCCCCCAATTGATGTGCAGGCTGCCAAAGACTTCTGCATTCCCGCTAGCAAGGTCTGCCTCATCAACTACAAGCCCAACTTTGTGAAGCTGAATGTCATCCAGATAGGTGCCAAGGCCGTTGTTTTGGTCAGGCGTCATCAGTTCAACGAACTCAAGACGGTCACCATCGGGCTGACCAGTTCCGACCACATTGAGAGTGATGGTTGTCCAATTAGTGCTGTTGGTTGAATACTCACCAACCTCAACACCATTCCAAAGCACCCTCACATCACTGGTTGGACCATTACCAGCCCGATCAGCAAGGTCAAATGTCAACTCATACTGCGTATTCGCTTCCGTTTGGATATTCTGGTAGATACCATCAACTTTACCAGAATCGTCTCCATCCTTATCTAGTTCCAGATACTGATCCCCATCAGATGATGGGCTGAAGCTGTCGGAATGCAGCTCAAATTTAGTTCCATTGGTTGACATCCAGCCAGACATTGTATCGATGGCTTTATGTCCGGAAGATCCAATATCCGGCTCTTCAAAGGAACCGTTGACAACAAGATTTGTCTCATAAGAGCTGCTATCGATGATAGGCACGTCATCAACAATCTTGATAGAGAATTTTCCAGCAAGATTAACGCTGTCACCATCGCCATCAACCGCATCAATCACGGATCCAAAGTCGATCACTAGAGGTTGCAGAACATCATTCTCACCATTGCCAGCAACATGATCCAGTTGATCAAACAGCTTGAAGACTACATCACCACTGTCAGATGTCAGGTCCAGCGAGAACACTGGGCGATCATTCTGGAAACTGTACTCTGTGTTGCCATCAGTTTCGACGTAACCGACAATCTTGTCATCAATCACCACATAGGACAGCGGTTCATCACCTGAAGTGAGAGCCATCTGTGTTAAACTCGCAACCGCATCAGCTGAGATATCAAACGTGCCGCCATCATTGCCAAAATCGACAAGAGCACTGATATTATCAGTCAGATAAGCTGGTCCGTTGTTGTCATTCTCACCTGTCGTCGAACCATCCTGTTCCCCATCGCGAGGAGCATTTCCCAGCACGCCAGAGTTCAAGTTGACAATATCATCTTCATCCGCTGTTGCTGTTTGAGACGCGCCTGTAAGGGCAACTTCATCATCTTCGACAGAGATTACAGCTGTCGCAGTTGATGTGTCACCATCCCCATCTGTGACAGTGAAACGCAATCGCAGATCAATACGATCATCACTACCAGCCTCACCAACATCTGGGTGATCAAAACCAAGGTGCTGAGTAAATTCATAGGCCCCATCAGGCTGGACAATCACAGTAAATGCGGTAGCACCGCCAGTTTCAGTGGCCCCTTCAATGGTGATCACACCATCTGGTGCTGTCGTGCTGGAAAGAACGACCTTCTCCCCGCCAACAGTCAGGAAGTCACTCCGTTGACCTTTAGGTTCTTCCAGATCAATACGGCGTGCATATCCTTGATCATCAACGATCCGTGCAGCAGTTACGGTAGCTCCATCTGAGCCACCTTCAAACTGAAGCGTGCCGGAAGTCGCCACGCCAAAATCATCTGCCTCGCTTACTGTGATCTTCGAACCAGCTCCCGTGGCAGTGGGCTCATCATCATGGAAGATGATCTTGTCACCAATATCGACAGATGCAGTGTCTGTGTCCCCATCTCCATCAGTTAAGGTCAAAACAGCAGAGATTTTGCCTGCTAAGTCCAGCGTATGGTCGTTCTCGTTCTGAACATGTTTCAAAGATGCGTATTGAACAACACTCAAGCTACCGTACTCATCAATCGAGACAGCAAAGACAACAGCAGCATTGGCATCACCCGCACGACCAACAATCAAATCTCCCTCAGTATAAAGGTTGATTTGAGAGCCATCTGTCGTTTGCAAACCAGAATCTGTGCCTTGAGCAGCAATTTCCAGGGTGACTTCCGGAGCATCAACTCCATCCGCTCCAATATAGATATTGGCTTCAACCAAGTTCACATTATGAGCGTAAATTGTCTCCATATCCGGATCATTTGCAGCCTGACTATCCAGTGAGGCAAACAAAGCACGGATATCGGAATCTGGGGCAGCAACAACTTCATCAAGTTGCTGTCCTGCAGTCTCATTCAGCTCTACAATTTCACCAGTTTCGGCGAAGTCATGAATGTGCGGGCCGTCATCATCAAACGTCAGATGCTCACCAATCTGCACTTGCGTGGAAACCACATCGCCATCTTCATCCGTTACAGTCAAAACTGCTGTTACCTTGCCATCAAGTGACACATGCTCATCGGAAGACGTCGTATCTGGATGCTTGATAGACATGTACTGAACCATAGACACATCACCATTTTGATGCACATGGATAGCAAGAACGGCTAGTCCCTCAGGGCGGCCATTCCCCCCCGCAAGACGGCCAACAATCATCCCATTCTCTTCAGAGAGGAAGATTTCATCACCTTCAGTCGTAAACAGACCAGATGAAACACCATCACTGGCAATTTCGAGAGTGACTTCGTAGCTGCCGGCTTCATCAGCTCCTACATTCAAGGACCCGTCCAGGACGTCATTTCGAGCATAGATGGGGCCATTCAAATCAAAATCGCTTCCCGTATTCGTAACATCTTTGAATGTATCAGAACCGATCCAAGGTGGAATGTTGTCACTATGCGGCCCTTGGGTCTCGTCAATGCGAATATGATCATCTACCCAAAGTTCTGGCGCTGGGATGTCATCAACAACGGTTACATCCAGCTTGCCATCCAGAGCAACGGTGTCCCCGTCTCCATCTGTCGCAATAATCACAGAGCCAAAGTCGATGGCAGCAAGCTCATCACCATTGAGAAGCTGAAGGGCAGTGTTCTCACCATGACCGGTCACATGGTCCAGCTGATCGGCCTGCAACACAGCAAACTCACCAGTCTCGGTATTCAGAAGCAGCCCAATAACCGGACGACCACCAGCAACACCAACCATCAATGTGATAGTCGCACTCAGCTGCGCATGCTGGAACTGAACCGCATCGCCGTCAGAAGACAAGCCAAGATCAGTCAGCTGCTGCGCCGCGTCTCCAACAAAAGTGAACGAGCCAGCGCCAGCATACCCATCAGCACCAAAGTCAACAGTGTTCTGAAGATCTCCCGCTGCAATCGCAGAACCACTCAAGAATTCAGTCCAGTTGCCATCAGCTTCAAGGCCCCAGTAATCTGGGCTCGTACCCGTTGACAGGATCGTGTCGATGTCGTCCTCATCAACAGTCACATCCTGCTGCTGATTAGTCACACGTGGTCCATCATCATCAAACGTCAGAAGATTGCCGACAGAGATCTCAGTTGAAACCGCATCGCCATCTTCATCGGTGACAGTCAGGATTGCACTCACCTTGCCATCAAGCGAGACATGTTCATCAGAAGATCCGGTGTCCGGATGCTCAATGGACATGTACTGAACCATTGAGATCTTGCCGTTTTGATGCAAGTGGATTGCAAACGCAGCATCTCCGTCTGGTACACGGCCAACAATCTGACCATCTTCCAGATGAAGCGTAATCGCCAAACCTTCAGTCGTGGTTAGACCAGAATCTGCATTATCAATGCGGAAGACCAGCTCATGACTGCCGCGCTCATCAGCACCAACATTCTTCTGGAAATCAAGAACATCATTCCGCGCGTAGATTGGACCGCTCAGATCAGGATCACTGCCCTTTTCGTCAACATCTTTAAACAGCTTGCGAATGCGCCACTTCGGCGGAACATTATCACTGTGATCACCCTCGGTCTCGTCAATGCGAATATGATCATCAACCCAAAGTTCTGGCGCTGGGATGTCATCAACAACCGTCACATCCAGCTTGCCATCCAGAGCAACGGTGTCCCCGTCTCCATCTGTCGCAATAATCACAGAGCCAAAGTCGATGGCAGCAAGCTCATCACCATTGAGAAGCTGAAGGGCAGTGTTCTCACCATGACCAGTCACATGGTCCAGCTGATCGGCCTGCAACACAGCAAACTCACCAGTCTCGGTATTCAGAAGCAGCCCAATAACCGGACGACCACCAGCAACACCAACCATCAATGTGATAGTCGCACTCAGCTGCGCATGCTGGAACTGAACCGCATCGCCGTCAGAAGACAAGCCAAGATCAGTCAGCTGCTGCGCCGCGTCTCCAACAAAAGTGAACGAGCCAGCGCCAGCATACCCATCAGCACCAAAGTCAACAGTGTTCTGAAGATCTCCCGCTGCAATCGCAGAACCACTCAAGAATTCAGTCCAGTTGCCATCAGCTTCAAGGCCCCAGTAATCTGGGCTCGTACCCGTTGACAGGATCGTGTCGATGTCGTCCTCATCAACAGTCACATCCTGCTGCTGATTAGTCACACGTGGTCCATCATCATCAAACGTCAGAAGATTGCCGACAGAGATCTCAGTTGAAACCGCATCGCCATCTTCATCGGTGACAGTCAGGATTGCACTCACCTTGCCATCAAGCGAGACATGTTCATCAGAAGATCCGGTGTCCGGATGCTCAATGGACATGTACTGAACCATTGAGATCTTGCCGTTTTGATGCAAGTGGATTGCAAACGCAGCATCTCCGTCTGGTACACGGCCAACAATCTGACCATCTTCCAGATGAAGCGTAATCGCCAAACCTTCAGTCGTGGTTAGACCAGAATCTGCATTATCAATGCGGAAGACCAGCTCATGACTGCCGCGCTCATCAGCACCAACATTCTTCTGGAAATCAAGAACATCATTCCGCGCGTAGATTGGACCGCTCAGATCAGGATCACTGCCCTTTTCGTCAACATCTTTAAACAGCTTGCGAATGCGCCACTTCGGCGGAACATTATCACTGTGATCACCCTCGGTCTCGTCAATGCGAATATGATCATCAACCCAAAGTTCTGGCGCTGGGATGTCATCAACAACCGTCACATCCAGCTTGCCATCCAGAGCAACGGTGTCCCCGTCTCCATCTGTCGCAATGATCACAGAACCAAAGTCGATGGCTGCAAGTTCATCACCATTGAGAAGCTGCAGCGCGGTGTTCTCACCATGACCAGTCACATGGTCCAGCTGATCGGCCTGCAACACTTCAAATGCACCGGTCTCATTGTTCAGAAGCAAGCCGATGACCGGGCGGCCACCTGCAACACCAATCATCAATGTCAGATTTGTGCCTACTTGTGCATGCTGGAACTGAACCACATCCCCATCAGAAGACAAGCCAAGATCTGTCAGTTGCTGCGCCGCGTCTCCAACAAAAGTGAACGAGTCGGCGCCAGCATCCCCATCAGCACCAAAATCTACAGTGCCCTGAAGTCTTCCTGTCTTGATCGCAGTGCCACTCAAGAACTGAATCCAGTTGCTATTACCTGTACCACCTAAGTCATCTGGGCTCGTACCCGTTGACAGGATCGTGTCGATGTCGTCCTCATCAACAGTCACATCCTGCTGCTGATTGGTTACACTCGGCCCATCATCACCAAACCGGATCTTCTCACCAATTTCAATGCTCTGGCTGGTCACATCGCCATCACCATCGGTGACTGTCAGAACAGCAGAGATCTTGCCGTCCAGATTGACGAACTCATCATGGCTGTCTGTATCAAGCTGCTTGATGGACTGGTACTGCGCAAGGCTGACTTCACCGTCGTCATCAATGGAGATTGCAAACACAGCATCGCCGGTTTCGCCACCAACGCGGCCAACAACAAGACCGTTTTCCAGATAAAGCAGAATGTCAGCGCCCGCTGTGGTCTGAAGACCTGAGGCTGCATCATCAATGCTCAGCGTTACCTTATGGGCCGCGCCATCAGCGCCGTCATCATAGGCAAAGTCCACCACATTATCGCGGGCGAACTGAGGAGCCATATCCTCATCAGAACCTTTGCCGGAAACACCATCAAACAGGGCTGCAACAGCTGGATCAGTGGTGTCGTCATTATCCAGACCAGTACTCTCATCAACCTGAACGAACTTGTTCAGCTCAAGAGACGTGATCGTCGGCCCATCATCACCAAACCGGATCTTCTCACCAATTTCAACGCTCTGGCTGGTCACATCGCCATCACCATCGGTGACTGTCAGAACAGCAGAGATCTTGCCGTCCAGATTGACGAACTCATCATGGCTGTCTGTATCAAGCTGCTTGATGGACTGGTACTGCGCAAGGCTGACTTCACCGTCGTCATCAATGGAGATTGCAAACACCGCATCGCCAGTTTCGCCACCAACGCGGCCAACTACAAGATCACCTTCCAGATAAAGCAGAATGTCAGCGCCAGCTGTGGTCTGAAGACCTGAGGCTGCATCATCAATGCTCAGCGTCACCTTATGGGTCGCGCCATCAGCGCCATCATCATAGGCAAAGTCCACCACGTTATCGCGGGCGAACTGAGGAGCCATGTCCTCATCAAGCCCTTTGCCGGGAACAGCATCGAACAGGGCTGCAACAGCTGGATCAGTGGTGTCATCGTTATCCAGACCAGCACTCTCATCAACCTGAACGAACCTGTTCAGCTCAAGAGACGTGATCGCCGCCATGTCATCATCAACAATCACGGTAAAGCTGGAGTTGGCTGTATCACCATCACTGTCAGTTGCGACAAAGCCGAAGGTCAGTTCAATATCATCTTCAGTACCAGCAACAAAATGATCCAGATTGTCCAACAGCTCAAAGCTATAAGAACCAGACCCATCATCTGACAAAGTTACTTGGAAGACCGCATCCCCACTTCCCTCTTTCGTCGCTGTAAGAACAGTATCCCCCTCACTCAGGGTGTAAACAAGTGCAACACCATCAGATGTCAGGACCTGAGAAATTATTGGAGTTCCGTCAAACTTGACTGAACGATCCCCAATACCACCTTCATCACTGTCGGCATCATCCGCACCCCAATCGATATCGAGAGAGGCAGTAACTTTATGAGAGGTTGCTGGGGCATCACCATCTGCGGTGTCATTACCGTTACCGATATCCGGGATGCCATCTTCATCAACAGTACCTGTTGTGGGCGCCCCAATCTCCGGCAGGTCATCAGCAACATTTACAATCAGGAACGAGTCTGCGGAATCTCCATCAGCATCAAACGCCTGGAAACCAAATTCCAACTCCAGAATGTCTTTCACATCTGCTTCCAGATGATCCAGATTGCCATGGAGTGTAAAAGTAAATTCACCGGTTTCCGGGAAAGTGTTCAGCAGAACCTCAAAAACCAATTCGCCATTAGGCAGCTTGGCAATAAGCAGCTGGCTGCCCGCACCAATCTCATTGGCAGCATCCGCAATAAGGTCCTGTACTTCATAAGTCAGCGGCTGCCCGTCAGCAGTCAGGCGGATTGGGGTCCCAGCTCGGTCAACAGGCACGCCGGCATCAAGTTGGAACGCCAACGAGCGCTCGCTCACACCGTCCAGACCAAAGTCGACATTCAGATTGCCTGTGAAGGATAGTGGCCCTTTGCCAGCATCAGCCCAATCAGTTTCATCAAGCGCGCCAACTTCCGCAATGCCAGCCACAGGTACATCATCAACGTCCTGTTCGGGATCATCTGCCGCAGCCGCAGCTCCGGCATTGTCTTCTGGTCTCAGGAGATCATTGACATTCAGCCCCGGCCCCAGTGGACCGCCATCAGGGTTGTCATCAAAATCTTGTCCTGAACTGTTTGGATCTTCCAGCTGATCGGCAATTGGTGTCCCATCACCTGCAGCGGTTTGGAGCGTATCAACCGGCAAGATTTCGACAAGCGCACCAAATTCTTCAATTGTCAGCGTCTGGGTTTCACTCAGGATCAGCGCCCCATCCGTCTGATCTCCGGCAAAGAACCCTTCAACAAGAAGCGTTCCACCATCAGAAAACAGGATTTGCAAGCTCTCACCGTAGCGGAAGAGACTAACTGGCACTTCCAGCATCTGGCTGAAATCAACCAACTGCCCCGGCTGCCGAACAAGAACCTCCGACTGGCCTTGGGTAGCAATCCCAATCTTCAGCACTTGTGAAGGAACAGCTGCCTGGGAAGTGTTAGTGGCTGTGATCGTAGTAGACGCTTGACGCTCTGACATTTTAGCAAACCCGACGCATAAACAGTTTTAATAAAATTTTAGCAATTGCGCCGATAATTTTGCCAATCATGATAAAAGTCAAATCATTTCCTTAAGGAATTTTTAACATCGTTAATTTCGTCACAGTCCAGCAACACCCTGAATTAGCGCGTTTCTGCGACCAAGGTTTCAATTTGATTAAATTTTATTGAGTATTTTACTTTTTGTTAAACACCGCTCCCTATACAGGGTGGCGAAGTTATTAACGGGAAATGCTGCTTTCTGGAGAGTAAAGCTCAGGAAAGAAGGGCATTTTCAAACAAAAAAAGAGCGCGTTCTTTGCCCCTTGCAACGCGCTCAGAATAGATTTTTAAAAAGTAGATTCGCAGTTCTAATTAAACGTGCGTGTCATTGCTGCAAGAGATGTAAATTTCACCTTTTGCGGAAGCTGCTGGCCACTACCGGCCACATGCACCCATTTATAGTTTTTGGTGTCCTGCTTGAGTGCAACCCGGCCAAAGCGGTTATCAAGAACATACTCTCCACCTTTGTAGGAGAGATTGAGGATTGCATGATACTGGCCGATCTTGGTGTCATAGACTGCAACCACCTTCATATCTTCCGCAGGAATACCCAGTTCCCTTAAAGTCCAGTACTTTAAGACAGCATAGTCCTCACAGTCCCCTCTGCGCTGACTCAGCGTTTCAATTGGTGAGGCCCAATAATCACTTCGCCCCCAAACCTGCTGGTCACTTTGATAGCTGATGAGTGCGTTGATCCCACGATTAACATAGGAAAGCTGCTTGTGACGCGGAAGCTTGCGCGCAGCTTTGATCAGATTGCCCCAGGTATTTAAAACGCTTACTTCACATTTGTCATTGCTATTCAAACACTTAGAAGTATCTGTAATCCGGTTCATCTGAGTTGTAATGATGTTCCAGCGCCTATCGATGGAAGTTCCGGCAGTAGAACGAACGATACGCTGCAGATTACGTGTGGGAGTACTCAATACAGCATTAGAACCATGCGCAGATGCTGTTTCAATGGCAGGCAACTCAGGCTTGGCCATTGGAACGGGCATACGTGCCTTGGCAACAAGAACCGGCTCAGGAGTAGCAACAGAAGCAAGATCAATTGGAAAATGTGGAGTTTGCGGCTCCATTGCAGCAGCCGCGGAAACAAATTGAGAAAATCCGAGCGCAATACCGGCAAATCCGAGAACTGCAGCTTTGAAGACGCAATAATCCTTCGTTACCGCACGGCGTCTGCCGGCGGTCCAAAACCTATTACAAAACATCCTGACGCCCCTTGTCAGGCGTTCGGAATTATCTCTCGCGAAGTGCTTCCGAACGCACTTTGTTTATAGGCTTAAGGATATAATCCAACACGGTTTTAAAACCGGTTAAAACATCAATTGAGGCCACCATTCCTGGTATTATTGGTAAAGGATCCGTTTCCGTCCCAAGATAGTTTTTATCTGTTCTGACGTTGACTTTAAAAAATCGATTACCCTGCTCGTCCTTGGTGGAGTCCGCAGCGATCCTTTCCAGCTTGCCTTTCAGACCTCCATAAATGGAATAGTCGTAGGCAGTGATTTTGACCGTAACCTCTTGACCTGGCCTAAGAAATGCCACGTCCTGAGGACTGATCTGCGCTTCAATCAGAAGCGTATCTTCCAGCGGAACAATCTCGACTAAAGGCTCTCCAGGCTGCACCACAGCCCCGATTGTGGATATATTCAATTGATTAACCACACCGTAGACAGGGGCCTCAAGATCCGTCCGCTGAACCTTGTCTCTGGCCGCCTTAATAGTCTCATTTATTACCGCAAGTTCAGCCCGTGCAGCCGCCAGTTCCTGACGCGCTTTGGCGTGAAACACTGTCTTTGCATTTGTAATGCGCTCTTCCGCTTCCTGTCCGGCTGACGTGACACGTCGGATAGAGGCATTCAACACTTCCAGGCTGCCCTGCGCTTCATCAAGCTGGCGCTTAAGACGCAGGAACTCGATCTCAGGAAGCACCTTGCGCTTGAAGAGACGCTCATTAATCTCCACTTCACGCGCCAGCGTTTCCATGGTGACAACGGTTTTACGTTTCTCAGCAAGCAACTCTTCCAGCTCTTGCTCTCTCTGCAATCGCTGATTTTTCAAAAGGGAGATTTCACTTGTGAGCTGCAGGTTACGCGCCAGATAGACCTGCTCTTCTTCAAACGTGTGACCCGGCGCATTAGTTGTAAGCTCACCAGAAAGCTCCAGAGGCACACCACTTGCTTCCGCCATCAATCTCTCAGCACGTGCCAAAAGGCTCCACTGACGCTGCTGAAGCTCACCTAGCTGCGAAGAAAAGCCTGTATCATCCACCCGGACAACAACGTCCCCCTTTTGAACGATCTGTCCCTCTTTCACGAGAAGAGACTTTACAATGCCCTTTTCAGGCGCCTGTACAATCTGGATCTGGCTGGACGGCACAACCCGTCCCTCACCACGTGTAACCTCTTCAAGCTCGGCTTGAGAGGCCCATGTGATCCCGGCAGCCAAAGCCACAAAGACAATCAGAATGACACGCGTTGCAGCACGGGGAGGACGGGTCTGCAAACTTGCACGGATATCGGTTGCGTAATCCCAGTTCTTCATCTCACACACCCTCCGCGCTACGCTGGCGCTCTTCGTTCCGCGTCGCACCAAGGGTACGTAGCTTCTCAATCACGAAATCCCGTGGTCCATCTGCCACAAGCTGCCCCTTATCAAGGGCAACCAAACGGTCTGTAAGCTGCAATAAGGAAGTTCGATGCGTGCTAATAATCATCGTCGTATCAGGGGAGTTGTATTCCCGCAGGCGCTCCAGCAACCGGCGCTCTGACGCTGTATCAAGATGACTGGACGGCTCATCTAAAAACAACAGACGCGGTTGGCGCAGCAACATTCTGGCAAGCGCAACGCTTTGCTTCTGCCCGCCAGAGAGCAAACGACCACCCTCACCCACCTGCATGTCAAACCCATGAGGGTGTGTCGCAACAAAATCCTCAACACCTGCAATATGAGCTGCACGATAGATATCTTCGTTGGAAGCCTGAGGCCGCCCAACAACGATGTTCTCTCGCAAGCTGCCACTGAACAACACGTTATCCTGTGACAAGAACCCGACACCGTCGCGCAGATCTGCAGGATCGTACTGCCGCGTATCAATCTTATCGACCAGAATTGCACCATCTGAGGGCGTGTAAAGCCCGGATAACAAACGCCCCACCGTCGATTTACCAGCGCCCACACGGCCAATAAGCCCGATGGTCTCTCCAGGCCGAACTTCAAAGCTCACATTGCGCAAGGAGTCTTCAGCAGCCTCAGGATAGCGAAACGACACATTTTGGAAGGAAATCGCACCAGACGTGATGCGGCTGTTCACATAAGTCCGGTTTGGTCTGCGCTCCGCTGGCAACTCCATCAGACCAGACAGCATCTTGTAGGAATGCATGGTCTGACGCAGTCGTGTCAGCGTACCCGCAATGGATGACAAAGGCGCAAGAACACGCCCTGAAAGCATCATCGCAGCAATCAGACCACCCATATTCACCGCCCCGTCATTGACCAGATAAACACCCCAGACAACGATACAGATGGACACCAGAGCCTGCGCAAAGCCTGTCAGCGACTGAGCCAGTGTGGACCAGTAACGCCCTTTCAAAATAGCAGCTGCACTGGAGGCAACAGACCGCTCCCACTTGATCTGCATAGAGCTCTCAGCATTCAAAGCACGAATGGTATCGATATTCGCAATACTTTCCACCAACACAGAATGGCGCATCGCGCTTTCCTTTGTGGCCTGATCAACAGAACCGGCAAGCGCAGGCTGAACAAGCAAGTTGATCAGAATAACCACCGGAACAGCAGCCAGCGGCACATAAGCAATCGGTCCAACAATCAGGAAAAGCACCATGATGAACAGGCCGATGAAACACATATCAATCAATGCCACCAAGGAGGAGGACGTGAAAAACTCACGAACGGTCTCAAACTCTTTGATGTGATTAGCAAACTGTCCGGTCGATCCTGGGCGGTTCTCCAGATCAAGCCCGAGCGCGTGCGAAAAAATCCGCGATGCAATAGCAAGGTCTGCCTGTTTACCTGTCATGTTTATGATAGAGCTGCGCGCGGTCTTCAAAATTCCATCAAACACCAGAGCAAGAAGCACCCCCGCCGCAAGCGCCCATAGTGTTGGAATAGCGAAATTTGGCAGCACACGGTCGTAAACATTCATGATGAAAAGTGGTGAGGCCAGCGCCAGACTATTGATGACCAGCGCAGCAATAGCAACGTGGATGTAATCCTTCCAGAAGCCTGCAATAACGCTCCAGAACCAGTGCCCGTCCCTGCCAGACCCCATGCCGTTGGTCTCAAAAGTCATATTGACGGGCTTAAAGAAGATGCCATGTCCGCTATATAGCTTCTCAAGAGCAGCAATTGAGAGAATTTGCTGCTCCTCTGGTCTCTCCGCATCAACAATCAAAGCATGACCTGTGCTCTCATTTAGCTCCTTCAAAATACGAAGGCTTCCATCCTCAAACACAAGAATTGCAGGCAATGAGATCGCAGGTATTGTTCCAGCCTTTTTCCTGACCGTGACCGCCCTCATTCCGCAATTAGAGGATGCTCGCTCAATCAGTTTGATGGAAAGTCGCTGACCATCGTAAGGTAACCCAGCCAAAATGACAGAGTCGGTTGCATAGTTACCGTAGCTTCTGGCTATGTACTTGATCGCCTCGACAAGCGGATCTTTGATGCTCACTTCAGTTGAGTTTTCAGTCTCGACGGTCATTTACAGTCTCATCATTCTTAACGACAAAAGGGAGCCGCAAAGGCTCCCTTCCTGAAGAAAATTTCGGCTATGCGTGCAGATTACACCATTAACGAAGTGGTTCAATCTGGAAACCCGCAGCTTGAGGGAAGATCGATGTGTTCCCGCGGCGGTCGGCTCTTGATTCAGCTGGTGGAGTGATGTTGAACATCGCCAGCAGGTTACCAGTGGTACCTTGCAGCTGATAGGTAGAGAACTTCAGAATATACTCTGCAGAGATCAGATCGATGCGGCTGTTAAACAACGCGTTTTCAGCGTTCAGCACATCCAGCAATGAGCGCTGACCAATGTTGTATTCCTGACGGTAACCGCTCACAACACGCTGGTTGGCAGAAACGGTCTGACGCAGAGCGGAGATGCGCTCGCGTGTTGTTTGAACAGATGCCCATGCCTGCTCAACAGCTTCATCAGTTTCGCGGCGCATACGATCAACACGTGCTTGTGCTTCTGCATGCTGTTCAACCGCACGGCCACGCATCGCACTGTCATAACCGCCATTGTAAAGGTTCCATCTCAGGCGAACCATGATGCGGTAGTCATCACTACGTCCTTCATAACCATTCAGGTCATCTCCGAAATTGGCAGAACCATTCAGAGTAACCCGTGGCATGAAGGAGGAGTTGCTCTGCTCAATCGCAAAACCAGCTGCATCCGTGTCAGCCTCAGCCGACAAGATCAGCGGATTGCTCTGACGAGACATTGCAAGTGCAGAAGACAAACTCTTTGCAGCAGCTGAGTTTGCAGCAGAAACAGCACCCAGATTGCTTGGAGCAACACCAACGACGCGGCGATACTTCGCCATTGCATCCAGCAATGACTTACGCACGCTTGCTGTAATCATGCGAGTGGCGGCAACACGTTCCTGCACCTGAGCAAGATCAGCGGCACCAGTTTCACCGCCATCGTAACGTTCTTTCACTTCACGTGCGAGACGCTGGTGAAGTGCAGTGTTCTCTTTGGATTTGTTCAGAATCTTCTGATGGCGCACAACATCGACATAGGCTTCAACAGCATCAAGTGCAATCGCTTCAGAGCGTTCCAGAACACGCAGAGCAGCACCATCAACACGGGCGCTCTGGCGATAGATCTCATTCACGGAGCCGAAGCCGTCAAACAACAGCTGCTCAGCCTCAACACTCACCTGCTTGGCTGCACGCCATTGCTCAGTGGTGTTGGATTGTGCCCTGCGCAAGCGCTCCGCACCAAAAGAAGCATTCACACTCAACTTCGGCATGAACGCACTTTGAGAAGCACGCAATTCCTGATCACGCGCCCTTCTGTTTGCAGCGGACTCTACAATGTCTGGATTAGTGAGAACGGCGGTTTCAACAGCATCTCGTAAAGACGCAGAATGAGCTGACGTCACTCCCAACGCGCACATCAACAGTGCAACAGAAGTACCTCGAAAAAGCATTGCCTACACCCCAATGACTTTTCCATGAACGGCGTTTACCTCAAACAACCAAAGGCAGCAGAATTTCATCATTACAGCGCCCCTGATTTTCCGGCCATGGGAAAAACAAAAAGAAAATCTAACAGAGTAAAATCACGTGTAGAGATTTTTATCAATATATTTTTTCATAGTATAAATGGTACCCTAAAATCTCAAGATATCACCCAGACACAAACAAACTAAACCAAAGCAAATACATAGATAAACACAAGAACACTCAAATACTAAAGCAAATTATGCAAACGAATTACAACGAAACTAGCGAAACACCTCGAGAAAAAGAGAATTACGAAGAAAACGAGTCAACTGTATTCAACCTAAAAAAGTACTGAGTATATATAGAAAGATAAAATTTTACAGATATTCATTCACACTCTCTAAAATACCACCTGTCATTGAATTTTATTTACGCAAGTGGACTCTGAGAAATCCAACAGTTCCCACATGTTAACTATAAGACCCAAAAACCGAATACTGATTCTTTTAGTTTCCCCTCACCCATAGCCTTCGTTCTCAAGCTCAAGATCCCCCTAAAACTCAGGGGCTCCCTCACAAAAAAGAGGCGGATGCTTCGACATCCGCCTCTTTAAAATCTGCATCATTTTGCAAAACGCTTAGTTCAGCAGCAGGTTTGGAATGTACAGAGCCAGCTGCGGAATGAACGTGGTCAGCACCAGTGTCGGCAACCATGCAAAGAAGATGAACATCAACGTCGGCTTCAGCATCTTATCGACCGAGGTTTCTGTCACCTTGGAGCCCAGATACAGCAGCGGAGCAGTCGGCGGCGTAATGTTCGCCATGCCCAGGTTCACACCCAAAACAGCTGCAAAATGGATCGGGTCCATACCAACGCCCTGCACGATTGGAAGCAGCAGCGGCGTTGAGAGCAGGATACCGGAGATATCATCCATCAACATACCGATGATGATCATCACCAGATTCACCATCAGCAAGATCATGATTGGATCTTCAGAGACGGAGTAGACAAACTCCTCTGCAATCGCCGGGATGTCTTCAAAGATCAGGAACCGGCTCACGATCAACACCATGAAGATCATCGCCATCACCACACCAATGGTGATGCCTGAGTTCAAAATGGTTTCACGGAACGTTTTCCAGGTCAGACCACGGTAAACGTAAATCGCAACAGGGATCGCATAAACAACAGCAACACCTGCAGCTTCTGTTGGTGTCATGATGCCACCATAGATCCCGCCGAGGATGATGACAGGCATCATTAATGCAGGAAACGCTTTCAGGCCGCGACGCTTGAACTCGTAATTGAAGTCATCTGGACGCTTTTCCAGATTGATGTCTTTATGCTTGCGCAGCATCACCTGGTTTACGATGATCAAAAGCGTAATGAGGATCAAACCGGGAATGACGGTGGAGAGGAATGCACGCAGCACGGACTGCTGTGCGACCCAGGCATACAAAATGTGAGAAGCACTTGGCGGGATCAACAATCCAAGAGGTGCTGCGCTAACGATCAGCGCAGCTGACTGGCCTTCAGGATAGTTGGCTTTGCGCAGATGCGGCATCATGATGCCACCAATGCAAGTCAGTGTCGCGTTTGCACTTCCGGAAATTGAACCGAATACACCGGACGCAAGCACAGTTGCAGCAGACAAACCACCTTTGATATGCCCGACAAACAGCTCCGCCACGCTGACAAGAGGCGCAGCGATACGCCCTTTTTCCATAATGCCGCCAGCAATAATGAACAGCGGAATAGCCAGCAGAACCACATTGTTCATTTTCCAGTGGCCGGTTGGTAGATAACCAGCAACATCATGGCCGCCCATATAGGCAAGGAAAATAAGAATTGCGCCAAATGCTAGGTGTACGCTTACACCAAGCAGCAAAAGGCCGCATAGAATGGCAATTGACCCAACAATAATCATTGCGCTGCCCCTTGAGCTTTTATTGGTTCTTCTTCAGGGTGTACGTTTTCCGCAATTTCGCGGGGTTCCCGTTCTGGCCATTTGGGGCCGTTTCGCAGCAGCAGATAAAAGTGCAGCACGGCAAATATGTTCATGAACAGGAAGCCCAGGAAAATGGCAAGTCGAGGCGCGAAAAATGGAATCTTCAACGCGACTGTTGTCTGCCACATTGGGTAGGAGACAAGCTCCTCTTGAAGCATGAGCCAGCCCCAATACGTGACCGCACTCAAAACGCCAATTTCAATGATTTCTACAGCCACCTCACGCCACCAGATGATGCGCGGGTTTTTGATCAGAAAGCCAAGCACGTCTGCGTTGACATGCTCTTTGCGTGCTGAGGCGACAGCAGCAGCCATGAAGAACATCCAGAAACTGATGGTCATCAGCCATTCTTCATAGGCAAAAAGGTTGCCACCAAAACCATAACGGACAATCACAACCATAAAAAATGTGAGCGCCATGATTACACCGCCGGCTGTAATCATGAAGTTCATCAGTTTAATGACGCCGTTCAGCGGTTTAGCCACTGGCCTTGGAAGTTCGCTCGTCAGAATACTCATCTGATATTTGCCCTTCGTTTCTTGAAACCAAATAAGTCATAGAAAAGGCCGGCGCAGGGTATGCGCCGGCCTTGAAGAGAAGGGCTTATTGGAAGTCTTTCTTCAGACGGTCAATGGTGTCCTGACCAACAACTTCAGCCATTGCAGGCCAAACTTTTTCACGTACACGCTCAGCAAGAACTTTTTCCTGCTCAGGGGTGAAGCTCAGGACTTCATAACCGGACTCTACGAGTTTCTGCTTGAAGTTCGCATCGTTCTCTTTGTTGAACTGGAAGTACTGCTTGGAAGCTTTATCAAACGCAGCTTTCACAACAGCTTTCTGCTCATCATTCATCTTGTTCCAGGTTTTCAGAGAACCATAGAAAGAGTTGATTTCAGAGATCGCGTTGTACTCTACGAAGTACTTACCAACATTGGACTTTGCGAAGATGGTGTAAGCAGCCTGCTTGGTGCAGCACAAGGTGCCGTCAACAATACCGGACTGCATTGCAGGGAACATATCACCCCAAGCCATCGTGGTGGTGTTGTAGCCCAGAGTTTCAGCCATGTCTTTAACAACAGCAGAAGACCAGACACGGATGTTCATGCCTTTGTCGCCAAAGCCTGCGTAGTCTTCAGGCTTTTTGTTCGCAACAACACCAACAAAACCTTCAGGGTTGTGGTTGAACAGCTTCAGACCGAGGTTTTCAAGACGCTCATTGATGATCTTGTTGTACTCAGAATCTGGGTTCAACATCACGTTTTCCAGATCATCCCAGCTGGTGAACAGGTATGGCATGGACATGATGTCGAGCACTGGATCTTTGTGGGAGTAGATGAACGCCATCACAAAGTCCACGTTACCGCGGATGGTGTCTTCAACCAGAGACTCACCGGAACCGAGCTGGCTTGCAGGGAAGACAGAAACTTTCAGGCCAACATCAGCAGCCTCAATTTCCTTTTCGATCTGCTTCAGCATTTTGGTGCCTTCGTGATCGACAGGTACCGTACCAGCGATTTTCAGACGCAGATCAGCAGCGTATACGGAGGACGCCAGTGTCAAAGCAATTGCACTTGCCGCACCTATGCTCAATACGCGACGGAAACCCTTTGATACAGTTTTAAGGCTAGGTTTGTTCATTCTTGTCTCCCTAATAACCATCCAGATACGCATCTATTGCTTATCATTGGCTCCCGGATGGCCGATTATGCCTCTCGCAACACAGGTGACTTGCGTCAAATCGTGTCACTCAAGATTTTTAGATTGCTACAGCTCAGGGGCCGCGATCAGAAACATCTTTCATTGCTCTTGATGAGTGATGTCCCTGTAAGTGCTTATCCCCTTGTGCCGAATAGATGCGAAGAACTGGCAATAAAGCGCAGTGCGTTTCACATGCATACTTTTACTAACTCGGGAAACATACTAGATATAATTCAAATGATCCATATTTTTTTCACTATTGACCATTTGTCACCTTATGAACTAGTCATATCTACTGAATTTGAAGAAATTTTGGGCGGAAAGCTCTTCAAATTATAGGGTTTTAGGCAAACCAAATGGCAGCAGCAATTTTCTGCATCAAAAAAAGACACTGATATATCAATTTAATATCGGTCGAAAATCGAGAGGAACATCGAAGATGCAGAAACGCTACATGCAAAAATCGAGAATTTTGAGTGGCTGATACATTTGATCCATTTGCACCAAAAAACTTAAAACAATGATTCGTTTGGGAGGGGAAACTATGACGAGAAGCTACCAGGAGACGGTTGATCAACTCACGAAAGCCTATCCAAATCTAAGCAAGCAGCTCAAGAAAAGCGCGGCTTATGTCTTGGAATATCCAAGTGATGTTGCCACCCTGTCCATGCGTCAGGTTGCAGCCCGTGCAGACGTCCCTCCTCCCACAATGAACAGACTTGCAAAATCTCTTGAGTTTGGAACCTACAATGCCCTGCGTGATGTCTATCGCGGCGGGTTCGAAGATTTTTCCTCCAACTACCCTTCCCGAGCTGGAGAGCTGCAGGCCACACATGGCACCTCGGATATTGAAGCCTCTTTGCAAAGCTTCAAAAGCGCAGCTCTTGGCAATCTGAAGCATTTGTTCGACACCGTCGACCGGGATCATCTCCAACAAATCGTCTCGTCACTGGCCACCGCCCGGAACGTGGTTGTTGTTGGTATGCATGCATCCCACTCACTCGCAAATTACCTGCACTATGTTGCCTCCATGTGCTTTCGTAACTGGCGGCTCATCAATCGCAAGAATGGCGAAATCGCAGATCAGGTTGAGTACATCAACGCCGATGACGTTGTCGTCGCAATCTCCCTGAACCCATGCGCTGCAGACACAGTACTCGTTGCAAAACGGGCCTATGAAGTGGGTGCAACGGTCGTCGGCATCACCGATACCAGAACATCTCCTCTTGCCACTTATTCAACCGACCTCCTGCTCACACCTGTTCAAAGCCCGCATTTCTTTGAGAGTTACGTCGCCACTGCGGCCCTTCTGGAAATGATCCTTGGCTTATTGGTGGCAGATAGCGGGCAGGTCGTCATCGACAACATCACAAGGCTGGAACGCTGCCGCAATGAACTCGGCGAATACTGGCCAGACCAATAAACCAATAAGAACTCGGAATACCCTATGACAAAGCTCAGTCTCCTTGCCGGTCAGATCAACATTCCTGCAATGACCACAGCAGACCAGCGAGACGCACACGTGCGATCCGTGACCGCCAGGTTGCATCAGCAACTCACTGCAAAGCCACATGATCTGGTTGTTCTACCTGAGCTTTCGACCGTTGATTACTCCAGAGCTGCCTTCGCTGAACTCAGCGTGCTGGCAGAAGACCTGAACGGCCCCTCCGTCAAAGCATTTGGCGCTTTGGCAAAACAGCACAACACCACAATCGTCTTCGGCATGCCGCGCAAAGCAGAGGATCACTATAAGATCTCTCAGGTCGCTGTCGGGCCGGACGGAGCTGTCATTGGCTGCTACGATAAGCTCCACATTTGCCAGTATGGCGCGTCCATGGAGAAGGAATACTTCGAGAAAGGCGACCACCTTTTCTCATTTTCTGTAAAGGGCATAAAGGTTGCGCCAATCATCTGCTACGATATCCGTATCCCTGAACTCAGCCGCACACTGGCTCTGCAACACGGCGTTGATCTAATCCTGCACAGCGGCGCGTATGCCAGGGATGAAAGCTTCTTCAGCTGGCACGACTTCGTGGTCACCCGCGCTCTGGAAAGCCAGATCTTCTTCCTCAGCCTCAATCGCGCCGGCGAGAACTTCGGTAATTCCACATTCTGTCCTCCCTGGACAGATGAGAACACACCACGCACAACCTTCCCTCAAACCAACGAGCATTTTGAGAGCTTTGAGCTGGATACGGCTGTGATTGATCAAGCGCGCGAAGACTACACATTCCGCAAGGATTTGCTGGAAGACTACTCCCAGCTCAAGCATCAGGAACCTGAGCTGCTCAACCAATAGCTAGCTCTATTCCCATCAGTTTTCCCTCTAGTATCGGTTGCAACAAAACAACTTTCTGGAGGGGAAACACGCCATGGCAGATCTGCCAAAGCTTACGGACGCAACGCTTACGCTTGAAAACCGCGTTGCCACGCTCACCATGAACCGTCATGACCTGCGCAACGCCCTCACCGGCTCTGCGCTGATTGACGACATCGTGACAACGGCGAAATGGGTCAATATCTGCCCTGATGTCTCAGTTCTACTTCTGACGGGCGCAGGCTCAGCCTTCTCCTCAGGCGGCAACATCAAAGACATGGCAGAACGCGACGGTGACTTTGCTGGCAATGTGGCTGAGGTGGAGAACCACTACAGGCGCGGCATTCAGCGCATTCCTCTCACCCTGCAAAATGTGGAAGTGCCGATCATTGCAGCCGTCAATGGCCCTGCCATCGGAGCGGGCTTTGACCTTGCCAACATGTGCGACATCCGCCTGGCCTCCACCAAAGCCAAGTTCGGAGAGACCTTCCTGAACCTTGGCATCATCCCCGGCGATGGCGGCGCATGGTTCATGCAGCGCTTGATCGGCTACCAGCGCGCAGCAGAGCTTACCCTGTCGGGACGTGTTATCAACGCCCAGCAAGCCAAGGAATACGGCCTTGTGTTGGATGTGTACGAGCCAGACGAGCTTATGGCAGAAGCCAGCAAGATGGCTCAGCAGTTCGCCTCTCAGCCCCCAAAGGCCACGCGCCTCACCAAACGCCTGCTGAAGATGGCCCAGCGCACTGAGCTAAAAGACTTCCTCGACCTGTCCGCGTGTTTTCAGGGCATGAGCCACAATGAGCCCGAACATCTGGAAGCTGTGCTCGCCTTCATGGAAAAGATGAAATAAGCCTCAAAACAAGAAGAGCGCTGCAGACTGGCGGATACCCGGCAGCGTACAGCGCTCATTCAAGAAACAAGAAATGCGTTATTTCGCAGGCCTGCGAATGGATGGTTCTGCTTCCAAAACCAGCGGATTAAGCCCCTCTCCGCCATCCTTCACAATGTCAAACAGTTGCAGCCGCATCCGCGGCTCCCAAAAATCGTTGATGTGATCGGCAATACCTGCAACCGCCTCTTCATGCGGCTTATGCTTGAAGAAACCAGCGATCTGGTTTGCCATGTAGGTGAGCTTTTCTGGTGCCATACCCGAGCTCTCCTCCCTTTTAAACTCTCAGTTCCATTGCGCGCAGACTGCACAAGCATCCCTAAAATCAGAAAATACTCATGCAGCCCAGCGTCAAATACACTTATTCCGCAGCTTCAATCCGGCGAGACCGAGCAGCATGCTCCTGATACTCTTCCTGCCAGTCTGTCTGACCGTTGGAAAGAGAAACCTGAACCGCCGTCACTTTGTATTCCGGACAGTTTGTCGCCCAATCAGAATAGTCGGTCGTCACCACGTTTGCCTGTGTCGCTGGATGGTGGAACGTGGTGTAAACAACACCCGTTGAAACACGATCCGTCACATTCGCCCGCAAGCTGGTTTCGCCAGAACGGCTCATAAGCTTGAGCCAGTCACCATCTTTAATGCCGCGCACTTCCGCATCATGCGGATGGATCTCCAGCACATCTTCCTCATGCCAGACCACATTGTCTGTACGCCGTGTCTGAGCGCCAACATTGTATTGGCTCAGAATACGGCCCGTGGTCAAAAGCAACGGGAAGCGCGGTCCGGTCTTCTCATCCGTCGCAACATAGTCGGTCCGAATGAAACGGCCTTTGCCACGCACAAACCCGTCCAGATGCATGGTTGGCGTGCCTTCCGGCATTTCCTCATTACAAGGCCACTGAACAGAGCCCTGCTCTTCCAGAAGGTCGTAAGTCACATTGGCAAAGCTTGGAGTGGTTGCCGCAATCTCCTCCATAATCTGAGAAGGATGCGTATAGGTCCAGTTCGCACCCATGGCATTTGCAAGCAACTGGGTCACTTCCCAATCCGCATAGCCATTGCGCGGCGCCATCACTTTGCGTACGCGGTTGATACGCCGCTCAGCATTGGTGAAGGTGCCATCCTTCTCAAGGAAGGTGGAACCCGGCAGGAACACATGCGCATAGTTCGCGGTCTCATTCAAAAACAGGTCATGAACGATCACGCATTCCATGGCAGCAAGACCAGCAGCAACGTGCTTCGTATCAGGATCAGACTGCAAGATGTCCTCACCCTGCACATAGATGCCTTTGAACGTTCCCTCAACAGCTGCATCCAGCATGTTCGGAATACGCAAACCCGGCTCGTCAGAGATGGTCACACCCCAGATCTGCTCATAGATATCACGCGCATCAGCATTCTTCACATGGCGATAGCCCGGCAGTTCATGCGGGAACGACCCCATATCACAGGATCCCTGCACGTTGTTCTGACCACGCAGCGGGTTAACACCAACGCCTTTCTTACCGATATTACCAGTCAGCATGGCAAGGTTCGCAATGCCGATAACGGTCGTGGACCCCTGACTGTGTTCCGTCACGCCAAGGCCGTAATAGATCGCGCCATTACCGCCGCGCGCATAAAGCCGTGCCGCCCCGCGCACTTCCTCAGCAGGAACACCCGTCAGCAACTCAGCAGCTTCAGGGCTGTTGGCCGGATCAGAGACGAACTCAACGTAATCCTGAAACTCATCCATATCGCAGCGTTCACGAATGAAGGCCTCATCGAACAAGCCCTCAGTCACGATCACATGCGCCATCGCAGTCACAATGGCAACGTTCGTTCCCGGACGCAGCGCCAGATGGTGCGATGCCTTGATATGCGGAGATTTCACCAGATCAGTCCGGCGCGGATCAATCACGATCAGCTTTGCGCCCTGACGCAAACGCTTCTTCAAACGAGAGCCAAACACCGGATGCCCGTCTGTCGGGTTCGCCCCGATGACCAGCACCACATCAGAATGCTCAACACTGTCAAAGTCCTGCGTCCCCGCAGATGTGCCAAACGTCTGACCAAGGCCATAACCGGTTGGTGAATGACATACGCGTGCGCAAGTGTCCGTGTTGTTGTTCTCAAACACCGCACGTGTCAGCTTCTGGACGAGGAAAGTCTCTTCATTGGTACAGCGAGAGGACGTGATCACTCCAACAGACTCTTTGCCGTACTGCTGCTGAATGCCCTTCATCTTGTTCGCCGCAAAGCTCAGGGCTTCATCCCAGGAAACTTCCCGCCATGGCAGATCCACACTTTCACGAACCATCGGGTTGAGAATACGGTCCTGATGCGCCGCATAACCATAAGCAAAGCGGCCTTTCACGCAGGAATGACCACGGTTCGCCTTGCCGTCCTTATACGGCACCATGCGCACCAGCTCATCACCGCGCATCTCTGCCTTGAAGGAACAGCCAACACCACAATAAGCGCAGGTCGTCACCACAGAACGTTCCGGCTGTCCGATATCGATCACGGACTTTTCCTGAAGCGTCCCTGTCGGACACGCCTGCACACAGGCACCGCAAGACACACACTCAGAATCCAGGAAACTCTTAGACATGCCCGCGGTCACGCGAGAGTCAAAGCCGCGACCAGTAATGGTCAGCGCAAAAGTTCCCTGCACTTCCTCACAGGCCCGCACGCAGCGCGAGCAGACAATGCATTTGGCAGGGTCATAGGTGAAATAAGGATTGCTCTCGTCTTTTGGCTTCCAGCAGGCATTCACCTCACCGCCGCCATCACGCATTTTAAAGTGGTTCTGCGCATCAGCGCCATAGCGCACATCGCGCAGACCAACCGCTCCGGCCATATCCTGCAGCTCACAGTCACCATTGGCAGCGCAGGTTAAACAGTCCAGCGGGTGATCAGAGATGTAAAGCTCCATCACACCACGGCGCAGGCCTTTAAGACGATCTGTCTGGGTGCGAACCTGCATCCCCTCTTCCACCAGCGTGGTACAGGAGGCAGGCGTTCCGCGGCGTCCTTCAATCTCCACAAGGCACAGGCGGCAGGAGCCAAAGGCATCAACCATATCCGTCGCGCACAATTTGGGAACCTGAATACCAGCTTCCATGGAAGCCCGCATCACAGAGGTTCCCTCAGGCACGCTCACATCAAAACCATCAACGGTGATAGTGACAGTCTTTTCAGCGGTCGATTGAGGAGTACCAAAGTCTGTTTCTTTAATCAGGGTCATGGGTTCACTCCGCCGCGTCCGTTAATGGCTTTACATGAAAATCCTGCGGAAAATGCGTCAGAGAACTCATCACAGGATAAGGTGCAAACCCGCCAAGAGCACAAAGCGAGCCCATTTTCATCGTGTCGCAAAGGTCAGTGAGCAACTCAACTTGCTGCTCTGGCTGATCCCCTTCAGCAATCCGGTCCAGCACTTCCACACCGCGCACAGACCCAATACGGCACGGCGTACACTTGCCGCAGCTCTCAATGGCGCAGAACTCCATGGCAAAACGTGCCTGCTTGAGCATATCGACCGTATCGTCAAACACCACGATCCCCGCATGGCCAATCATGCCATTACGCTCAATAAACGCCTCATAATCAAAGATCGTGTCAAACAAAGACGGCGGGAAATAAGCGCCCAGCGGACCGCCAACCTGAACAGCCTTCACCGGACGACCACTCAACGTGCCGCCACCGATATCGTAAATCAGCTCGTTCAGTGTCAGACCGAAAGCCGTCTCAAACAACCCACTGTTCTTGATGTTGCCCGTCAACTGGATCGGAATAGTCCCATGGGAGTAGCCAACACCGTAATCGCGATAGAACCGTGCGCCGCGATCCATAATGATCGGCACAGACGCCAGCGACATCACGTTGTTGACCACAGTTGGACAGCCAAACAAGCCCTCAATCGCCGGCAGCGGAGGTTTGGCCCGCACAATACCGCGTTTGCCTTCAAGGCTGTTGAGCAGCGAGGTTTCCTCACCGCACACATAAGCACCAGCCCCTTCACGCACTTCCATATCGAATGCATGATCAGAGCCCATCACGGAAGCTCCAAGAATACCGGCTTTGCGCGCAATCTTGATCGCGTCCTGCATAATCGCAACCGCATGCGGGTATTCAGAGCGGGTGTAGATGTACCCCTTGGTCGCACCCACCGCGATACCCGCAATGGTCATGCCTTCGATGAGAACGAACGGGTCGCCCTCCATGATCATCCGGTCAGAAAACGTACCACTGTCCCCTTCATCGGCATTACAAACGATATACTTCTGCGCACCTTGCGCCTTCAGCACAGTGTTCCATTTGATACCTGTCGGAAATCCAGCGCCACCGCGGCCACGTAGACCACTGTCGGTCACGTCCTGCACAATCTCCGCAGGCGTCATCTCAAGCGCACGCTTCAGACCAAGAAAACCGTGATGCATCTCGTAATGTTCAAGAGAAAGCGGGTCAGTGATGCCACAGCGGGAGAACGTCAGACGCGTCTGACGCTTCAGATAAGGCATCTCTTCGGTCAAACCATGACACAAAGGATGGTCACCACCATCCAGCAGGCCCGCATCCAGCAGTCCGGCCACATCAGATGGCTTCACCGGACCATAGGCTATCCGGCCCTGCTCGGTTTCAATCTCAACCAGCGGCTCCAGCCAGTGCATACCGCGAGATCCGTTACGGATGATTGTCGCATCCACACCGCGCGCGCGCAGCTCTTCCGCCAGCGTCTCAGCAACACGGTCAGCGCCAACCGCCAAAGCAGCAGCGTCGCAAGGAACGTAAAGGACAGCCCCCATCACTTCACCTCCTCAACAAGCTTCAGCACAGCCTCTTCATCAAGGCGGCCATGCAGGTTGCCATCCATCATGGCAGCTGGTGCACACGAGCACAGGCCAAGGCAATAGACCGGCTCCAGCGTCACCTTCCCATCAGGCGTGGTTTCGTGCCACTTGATGCCAAGGTCTCTTTGAATGTCATCTGCAAGCTTTTCGCCGCCCATCGACTGGCAGGCTTCTGCACGGCAAACCTTCAACACGTGGCGTCCGGCAGGTTCTGTACGAAAGTCGGGGTAAAAACTCATTGTGCCGTGCACTTCAGCACGGCTCAGGTTCAACCGATCTGCGATCTTTAAAAGCGCATCCTCGGGAACATAACCAAATTTCCCCTGCACATCGTGCAGGATTGGCAGGAGCGGCCCTTCCTGATGTTCGTGGACATCAATAATCGCGGCCGTTTCTTTTTCTATATCCTGCGATTGCGTCTGCAAGGCCATAAAATCCTCCCTCCTCGCACGTCAATGCATCGAATTGGCACAATATGTCGCAGGCAATCAATATGATATATCCGTTGGGCGATTGCACATCCCTATCAAGGAAATCACGTAGAGAGCTCTTTGCCCTGCGAAATTCTAGTAATTCTCTTCAAAAAAATGTCCAAAAGCGGCGCACGAGGCTCACGCTGCGTCGCAATCAATCCAACCATAATACTGGCATAAGGATCAGAGATCGGGATGATCTCCAGATGATCAGAGGCAATTGTCTGCGCCACAGCCTGTGGGATAATCGTCCCCCACCGTCCGGTACGCACATGCGCCAGCAGGCACATGATGGAATCTGACTGCAGCACAGGCTTTGCCACCACATCAACATCATGCAGGATATTGTTGATGATACGCCGGCATTGCATGTCACTGGTCAGCAAACACAGCGGAACCCTGCTCACGTCCTCCAGCGTGGCATGCTCGCGGCCAGAAAGCGGCCCACCTTCAGCCACTACAAAGCAGTAGCGCTCCCGGTAAAGAGGAATTTGCAAAACCCGCCCCAAAGGCTCGTTGTCCAGATAGGTCAGCCCCACATCAATTTCCAGATTTTCCAGCTGCGCCAGAATCTCAGAGGACGGACGCGAGAACACCGCAAAATCAACGCCCGGGTTTTCCTCGCTAAAGCATGTGGTGAGTTCAGGAACATACGTCAGAGCTGTGGGGATGGAGGCAATCCGCAACGTACCCGATTGACCATCACTGACCGCCTTCAGCTCCTGCTTCATGGTCCGCGTATCAGCCACAAGCTTGCGGGCCCATTCCAGCACCCGCTCCCCTTCTGGCGTCAGGCCCTGAAAACGCGAGCCACGCAAAACCAGCAGAGCGCCAAGCTGTTCTTCAAGATGTTTGATATTGGCCGAAAGCGTCGGTTGCGTCACACCACACTCGTCCGCCGCCTTCCCAAAATGCTTCTCACGCGCCAACGCAATAAACATCTCCAGCTTATCGATCATGGGTTATCCTCGCAAACGTTCCCGCAACACCATCCATCAGCAAGCACCAGTCTGTCAGACCGATACCGCTCGAGATTGCTCATATCCTCCTACAAGCAATCCCTTAGATGTTTTTTCTTAGCTCTGAAATGAACTAGCATATTCAGAGCAAGAACGATAACGCGGAACGTCAAGAACACAGCGCGGTTTGGATAAACTCTGCAATCAGACGTTCATACCAATGAAGCTTACACCAGCGACCATGAATATGGCGGCCAGCATGCGGCGCACCCAATTGCCCTCACCCAGGACGACAAAACCGATTAAGGCGGCAAAGATGACGGAGGTTTCGCGCAAGGCTGAGACAGCGCCCAGCGGGGCAAAGTTTTTGGCGTAAAGCACCAAACCATAAGCAATCATGGAGACCAGACCACCCGTCAGGCCCAGCGCCCATGTTCTCCTGGAAAGGCTTGGCAAAACAGACCACCGCCGCACACCAATGAAGGCTGCGATAAAGACCTGCAAAAACGCACCCCACGCCCAGTAACTCAGCGTGTTGCCAGAAAGCCGGACACCAACACCGTCAACCAGCGAGTAAGCAGAGATACAAACACCTGTGGCAACCGCAAACCCAAGCGCCGCACCGCCAACACCTTGCCGCAAGGCAGACCAGCTGGACATCTGAATACCAAACCCGATCAAGCCAATGCCAAACCACGCCCAAAACGGCAGCACTTCCCCCACAAACAGCATAGCCCATAAGGAAACCAGAGCCGGAACAATACCGCGTGCGATGGGATAGACCACGCTCAGATCCCCATGACGGTACGCCTGTCCCAGCGTGTAATAGTAGACAAAGTGAATGCAGGTGGAGAGCGCCACATAGCCAAAACTCTCAGGTGCTGGCAAAGGCAGGATCATGATCATGACCCCCGCCGGGATCACATGGCCAAACGCCACAAGTCCGAGAGTAAGTGTGCGATCACCCGCTGTTTTAACAATCGCATTCCAGATCGCATGCAACAGTGCTGCTGCAAGGATTATCATTATGATGGATAGGCTCATCAATCAAAACCATTCGTAGTGTGGAAGCCTGCCGGGCAGCTTTTGCAAAGCTCCATCATCCAATCTGCGACTGACCTCGCAACACCAGAAAACCGGCTTCCATCTTGTTTTATCTATCTTTTAAAATGCTGTAATTTCGAAGGTTTTCGATTTCTGCATCTGGTTGCCCGTGTGCAGTTTTAAGCAGATCACAGGCGGGTAGTCTTGTTTCAACTCAGCTTTTTCGGGAGGCAATGAAACTTTGAATGCGCCAGTCCGCAAAGGCAGTCACAAACGGTTCGTCAAGCGGGCTGTCGGTCACCACATAATCCACCTGTCGTGGGTCCGGTCCCACATACGGTGCTGTCTCACTCAGCTTGCCATGATCAAACGCAACCAGCACCCGATCCGCTTTTTCTGCAATGGCAGCACTCAGTTGAGATTCAGCACTGCTTTGATAGAGAAACCCCTTGCTGGCAGAGACCGCATCAAGGCTGAAGATGGCCATATCAAGCGCGAACCGCTGTACCTGACAATAGGTGTCGTGACCAAAGGTTCCCCGGTCATTGACCTGCATTTCACCACCAAGCAAATGCACACGGTTGCCATTCACATTCACCAGTGTCTGCGCAACACCAATGGAGTTTGTGACCACCGTCAGGTTCCTGCGCAATCTCAGGTCTTCAGCCACATATGCCGCGGTGGAGCCAACATCCAGATAAACGGTCATGCCATCTTCAACCACATCACACACAACAGCGGCGATCAGCCGTTTCTCATTGGTGCGCTGTGAAATACGACGAAAGAAGCTTGGGTCGTTTTGCGAGCTCGCCAGATACGCCCCGCCGCGCACCCGCTCAAGGTCTGAAGTCATCGACAAAGACTTCACCGTCCGGCGCACAGTTTCTTCAGAAACATCCAATGCCTTAGCCAGATCAGCATTGCGTGCCGATCCGCCAAGTCGTTTCAAAACTTCCAGCAGTTCCAGTTCGCGGTGGCTATGAGACATCTGCCCCTCACGTTTGCGCGGATAATCACGTTCTGTGATTGCCTTACTCCACAACTACAGTCAAATTCCAACACATATGTCGATTTATGTTGGAATTTGTGTGCAGCTGTGGATTATTTGCTGGCAAACGACCACAGTTACATCTCTCTTTCATATTGCCGGAGTAACGGTCTGTCGGACTGCGCCACACCTGTGGCTTTGGGGGATCAGGAACATGCAAAACAAACGCAATGTGCTTTTTATCATCATCGACCAGCTGCGCGCGGATTGTGTGTTCGGTGAACTTGGCAAACACGTAAATCTGCCAAACCTGCGCGCGTTCATGGAAGACAGCGTCACCTTTACGCGCCACTTCTCCGTCACCAATCCCTGCGGCCCGTCCAGAGCGTCACTGCTGACAGGGCAATATGCCATGAACCATCGCTCTGTACGCAATGGCACACCGCTGAGGCACGACACGCCCAACATCGCAACGCAAATGCGCAAGGCGGGCTATCTGCCCATGCTGTTTGGATACACGGACACCTCACAGGATCCCCGTGCCTTCCACCCGAATGATCCGGCAGTCAGAACCTACGAATACCCGATGGACGGCTTCCATGAGATAACGGAGATGCGCATGGATATGTCCTATCCATGGCAGTCTCACCTCATGAACCAGGGGTATAAATTTGAGAAGTACTGGGACGTCTACAAGCCCGTCTCGCCAGAAGGCAAAGCCCCACGCCTCAACGATCCCGCGCTCTATGCAGCTGAAGACAGCGACACGGCATTTTTGACAGATGCCTTCCTCAAGACAATGCCAGCCTACAGCCAGCAAAGCTGGTTCGCGCATCTTACCTACATTCGTCCGCACCCTCCGCTCGTCGCTCCTGCCCCATATAACGACATGTACGACCCGCAGAGCCTGCCGCTCCCAGAGCGACTGGAAAGCGCGGAAGACGAGCAAGCCCAACATCCATTTTTCACCCCGGTCATGCAAAACAACAGCGCAGCCAGCTTTGTTGAAGGCTTCCCGGATCTGGAACCAACAGACGAAAACATCCGCACCCTGCGCGCAATCTATCTGGGGCTGGCCACAGAAGTGGATCACCATGTAGGCCGTGTTGTGCAGTTCCTCAAAGACACAGGACAGTACGACGATACCATGGTGATAATCACAGCTGACCATGGCGAAATGCTGGGCGATCATCACAGCTGGGGGAAAATGACCGTTTATGATGCGGCCTACCACACCCCTCTCATCATCCGCATGCCAGAGGGAGAGCACGGAACGCAGGTCTCACAGATCACCGAGTCCATCGATATCATGCCGACCATTCTGGAATGGGTCGGGCAGGATGTTCCTGGCTCCGTGGACGGCAAGTCCCTACTCCCGTTCCTCCAAGGTGAAACACCTGAGGACTGGCGTACAGTTTCCATGTCTGAATTGGACTTCGCTGATCCTTTGGAACCAACACTCTGGCAGCAACAGCTTGGAACCAAACTGGACAACTCCTGCCTGAGCATCTTGCGCGATGAGCGTTTCACACTTGTGGAGTTTGCAGCTGATCTGCCCCCCATGCTGTTTGACGCACAAGGCCAAGGTGAAATGGAAAATCTGGCGCAAAAGCCAGAGCATACTCAAACACTTGCACGTATGACCCGTGAACTGCTCCGCCACCGTATGAAGAACATGGACAAGACCCTGTCCAACTGGATGATCACCACAGACGGCCCGAAACACTGACCCAGGAACGGGGCACCACACCATGCCCCGTTTTTCATCACGGACAGACAAACAGCTGATCAACGCTGTTTAATCTCCTCAATCATCGCCTTCCCAATCTCAGCGATCACCGCATTGCGCTGCTTAAAACTCGCATCACTGCCCATCATATAGGCTGCTGCAAGATATGGCTTCCCCGTTTCCGGCCAGATAACACCGATAATCCCCCGCGAACCATTGTGACCAGCACCGCTCTTGTCTGCTATGCGCCAGTCCTTCGGCAGATGCTTTCGGATCAACTCATCAGCCACCTTGTCATCCACCATCCATTGCTGCAGCTGTGCGCGGGAAGATGGAAGCAACACATCCTCAAACAGCAACCTGTCCAATGTCTTGAGCACAGCAGAAGGCGAAGTAGTATCACGGGGATCTCCGCGCCTGGCTTCATTCATAGCCGGCTCATTCCGGTCCAGACGCGTCACCCGATCACCAAGCCCACGTAAGAATCTGGTCAACCCTTCCGGCCCATCAACGCGTTTCAAAAGCAAGTTTGCAGCACTGTTATCGCTCATGGTGACCGTCGCTTCACACAGCTGGCCAACACTCATTCCAGAAGCCAAATGGTTCTCCGTGACAGGAGAATAAGAGACAAGCTCGGTTGCCTTGTAAGTGACAAGATCACCAAGGCTCTCTTCACCGCGATCAACACGGCTTAAAACGGCTCCGCAGAGCAATGCCTTAAACGTGCTGGCCATGGGAAACCGCTCGTCCGCCCGATGCTCAACGGTCCAGTCAGAACCGGTATGGCGCAGCACCACACCAATGCGCCCTCCAACCTCAGTCTCCAACTGACTGACTGTGTCCATCAGTGGCCCAGCCTCACTGACCAAAGGCAAGCTCAACGTGAAGGCCAACGCACATGCAAACCGTCTCATAGGAACGCAGCTTTCCTCTAAAAAACGCAACATTCTCCAATTCCTTTCATGGTGAGCAGCGGCCCCAGCAACAAATAAATTTCATGAAACAGGTACAGCGTAGCTCCTGCCGCAAAGCAGAACACTCAGCAACATAAATTCGCCAAAACCAGCGCTTAAGCTAGAAATTACATGTGGTGGGTACCGGAATAATCAGATGCACTCTCAGACCTAAACACTTTTAGGTAGAGCCACAAACGACTAATTCTCGACACAAATATTAGAAAAACTAATAGGCATGGACCGACCAAACATCCCCCTCAACGCCCTCCGTGCCTTCGAAGTCGCCGCCCGACAAGGCAGTTTTACCCGCGCTGCAATCGAGCTGAGAGTCACACAAGCCGCTGTAAGTCATCAACTTATCGCGCTGGAAGAGTTACTGGGAACACCTCTTTTCCACCGCACCCCGAAAGGTCTGATCCTCACCGATGAAGGCACAGCCTTACACCCCATCCTCACCCAAAGCTTCGACAGGATCGGAAATATCCTCGACCGTTTCCTTGATGGTCGCTATCAGGAAACCCTCAATGTCGGCGTCGTGACCACCTTTGCAACTGGTTACCTCATCGAGCGCCTGCCGGACTTTCAGCAAAAACATCCCGGTGTGAACCTGCGCCTGTTCACCAACAACAACCGTGTCGACATCACCAAAGAAGGCCTTGATATCGCAATACGATTTGGCGAAGGCCTCTGGCCGGGACTGCAAGCAACACCATTGCTGACCACCCCTTTAACCCCATTGAGTTCACCAGATATCGGCCTCTCTCTCAAAACCCCTCAGGACCTCACCAATCACACGCTCTTCCGGTCCTACCGTTCAGATGAATGGGAGCTATGGTTCCAACACGCAGCGACAGCCTGCCCCAAAATCACAGGCCCAGTCTTCGATTCCTCCCTCGCCATGGCCGACATGGTTGAAGCAGGTTTAGGCATCGCCCTTCTGCCCCATGATATGTTCAAGCGCAGAACTTCAGAAGGTCGCCTCGTCCGACCATTCCCCTTCGAAGTCACAACCGGCAAATACTGGCTCACCCACCTCAAATCCAAACCCGCCACCCCAGCAACCACCCTCTTCAAAAACTGGCTACTCACCCAAAAGTTAGTTTCCCTCAACTCGACACACACAGCTTCCTAAGTAAGGGGCGCACTTTCGTTTGCGCAGTTCGACAAAGTGTGGCCAATCATAATTAGGTCGGCAAGTTAGACCGCAGTTAAGGTTCATGCCCCATCAAGGCAATTACCAGCCATCCTAAACATTCGAAAAGCGACTGGAGATTTAATAGCCACCTAAATAAATTTAACTATTTGGCGATCATCAACAACCTCAAACAACATAAAAATTATATCATTTACTATTCTCGCAATAAAAACAATGGTATAATAAATAACTATTGCACAGAGCATAAATTCGCATCAATCTAAAACAAACCCCACCCTCTCAAACTCACAACAAATCAAATTAACACTATTATATCTTGACATTTAACTTCTAAGATGAAGTATTCATATTATTTTCATGCCAAGCCAAGAATCTCTGGCACGCCACTTTGAGGCTTTTAAAATGTCTATACCTCGTATCTTCATCGGCTATGATAGCCGTGAGATCATTGCCTACCATACACTTTGTCAAAGCATAATTGATACCGCATCAATCCCAGTTCAAATATGCCCGATTGAGAAATCCTCATTAAGAGAAATTTTTAATCGCGAAACACATCCTCTTCAATCAACTGAATTTTCATTCAGTCGTTTTCTTACACCTTATCTATCGGACTACGAGGGATGGAGCTTGTTTATGGATTGCGACATGATATTTCGTAAAGACATTGCAGAGCTATGGGCACTTCGCGACGATCGGTATGCAGTTATGTGCTGCAAACATGATTATGAACCGGAAGAAGGCATCAAATTCTTAGGAAATCTTCAGAGCAAATATGCAAAGAAAAATTGGTCCAGCGTCATGCTGTTCAACAATGCTCAATGCAAATCACTTACTCCTGAATACGTTAACACGCGAAGTGGTTTAGAGCTTCACCAATTCAAATGGCTTGCAAATGATGATCAGATCGGTCCACTTCCGCTAGTGTGGAATCATCTAGTTGGTGTTTATGATTTTGACCCGAATGCCGCCATTGTGCATTACACAATTGGAGGCCCTTATTTTGAGGAGTTCAAACACTGCGATTATTCTCAAGATTGGGAGCGCTATAAATCACGAATGCTTTCTGCGCAGCAGATTGAAAAGTCCAAACCAGTTCCAGCCTAAAGATAATCATGAAACATTGTGTCGTTACTACATTTCACGAAGCTGGGTATCAGCAATATGGAAAACGGTGTATCGAAAGCTTCCTAATAAAGTGGCCAGACACAGTCTCAATGCTAGTTTACCCTGAAAAGACTTCCGTTAGCTTCTCAGAGCCAAGATTACAGTTGATAGATCCTTTGGTAGCTCTACCAAAGCTACAGCAATTTAAATCTTCTTATTACGATAACCCTTTTGCCAACGGCACCAATCCAATTGTTCCAGAGCAAACGAATAACTTTCGTTGGGATGCTTATCGCTTTTCGAACAAAGTCTTTGCAGTGACAGATGCAATTCGTCGCTGCCATGGCACCTTCGACCAACTTATTTGGCTGGATGCTGACACTGTTACGCACACTGTAATACCAGAAGAGTTTCTTGATAAAATGGCACCCAACGCGAGGCAACTCGCCGCCTACCTCAATCGACGCGGATATCCAGAATGTGGTTGGGTAGGGTACAATCTAAATCATCCTGAGATCTTGAATTTTGCCAACAGATTTGAGCAGATTTATCTCTCTGGTGAATTCCTTACATTCAAAGAAAATCACGACAGCTACATTTTTTGGGAAATCGTTCAGGAAATGGAGCAAGCTAAGAAAGCAACTTTTAAGGAGCTCGGAAGTAGATGGCAAACAGGACATATTTTTATAAAAAGCGCGTTAGGTAAATATGTTGATCACCTCAAAGGGGGCCGAAAAATTGAGGGACGCAGTAAAGAGCGGGATACTCTATCCTTTACACGTAAACTTCCTCGTTTTCTGAAACAAAGTTTTTCTAAATAAAATTTTCAAAAGAAGTGACGTAGCTTAAATGCTCACGACACATCCAGGAGCTATCTGTGACTCATTCTATTCAACGCCTTGGTTTCGATAAGTCAGACCATAGCTTTTGGCAGATATTGATTGTTTGTAGCGGGAAGGAATTTCTCGCAACTGGTAAACAGTTTTTACTCAGTTGCGAGGCATGCTCTCCAGGCCTTCGTATTGTGATTGGAATTTCAGATGGTGATGAAGAAGCTACTGAGCTTTTACAACAGGTAAGCCAACAACTCTTTGCCACAACAATTTACAAATTTGAATTTACTTCAGATTATGTTTCTACCACCAATACAGCAGCCCTCTATGAGGCTGCAAGCTGGCTGGCTGGTCGATCAAACCACTCCCTATTGATTTTAAGAGTCGATTTTACTGTTGTTGAAGATCTGACATTATTGCCTGTTGTCCTACAAAACTGCGATTTGGCGGTGCATACCATCCGCCTTAAAGAAGACGGACATCGTATTGCCTACCCTCAACCTCTTTGGTTAAAACACTCTCCTAAAACTTACCGCCTTCTGGAGTTCATGAAAAATCACATTGCTCCAGCCAACATACAGACAGACGTTTCTGAAGTGGGCCTTATCAAGAAAGCTATCCTTAAAGAAAACAACAAAATTAAGACTGGGTGTATTCCTGAATATTATCGCGATAAGTCATTACGCAGAAACTCATATATTTTGCGCCGTCCAATTGATCATGTCAAAGGTGAACTAAAGCAACTTACCGGTCTGAAAAGTAAGATCGAGTGCACCAAGAGCAAACCAAAGAACCTGGTGCTATTTCCACTACAGGATATCGGCACTAAGCAGCCATTAGACGATAATAGTTTTTCAATTCGTGTTTCCCGATTATCTCGTCCGGGTCGGATTGGATGGCGCGCAATGGCACGCCTTATTTCTTTGTCGACACAACCTGAAAATTCTGCCAGAATCTTACCTGTAGCTCAATGGGAGATAACTCAGGAGCTAGTGGACCGACTCCATTTTGTCGATCGGCTTTACATTCCCCACAAAACGCACAATCAACTTCCAGTTGATAATGCTACTTTCTATATGCAGGAGTATCTACCAGAGATATTTACTTGTTCTTCTACTGGTTGGGGCCCTTCCGCAGATTGGGCAAGTTCAGATGATTTTTTAGACTTCTCTATTGAACCACGACTAGAGAAATTTAAAGCTGAACTAAAAGCTGAAAAAAAAACCAAAGCTCCGCAAAAGAACCAAAAACATCAATCAATACCAGATTTTGATATTCTTGCTGTCCTTCAGATTCCTGATGATGAAGCTCTGACTCTACACGCCAGTTGTACATTAGAAAACTTCATTGAAGATATGGCAAAACTTGCTGAGAGTCAGGGCCTTAAAGTATTATTTCGAAAGCACCCTCTGGATCTTAGCGATTTTTACGACACAGCAAGGAAAAAATGGCGAAGCAAGCATCTGCTCTTTTCTAATGTCGGACATATTCACGACGTACTGGCAAAATCCAAATGTGTAGCTGTCATTAATAGTGGTGTCGGTCTAGAAGCAATGTTATTGGGGAAACCTGTTATTGCTTTCGGTAGAGCTATCTACGATCAAGCAGTCACAACAGTATCCAGTAAAGTCCTCATTCCGTCCTATCAACGTGCTATCTCTGAAGATGATGTCTCACGTATCAAGCGATACGATCATTTCCTTTCATGGTTCCTCTACCATACAAGCTTTAAACTTGATGAAACTCATCTTTATAATACACTTGCGGGCACCGAAGCTACTCGAGTAGTTGAGAACCCAGTCTACAACTACTATCAAGATGAGAAAAAACTAGCGGCATCGCGAGCAAAAAAAGTTGAGTTCAAGAAGTCCAAGCTTTTGGGATTGTCTTTTGCTGATGTTGTTGGAAAAACTAATAAGCCTTTAAAAAAAGCAAAGAAAGTCATCCAAAAAAACTATTACCATGAAGCCGTTAACCGCTCGAAGGGTTTGTTTATGCCGCACTTCCAAGCGGACATGTTGACAGGAAAACGTGTGTGCCTTGTCGGAAATGCTGGAAAGTTACTCGAGAGCAATGCAGCTGAATTTATCGATAGTCACGATATTGTTATAAGAATGAACCTTGGGTGTCCCTACATCGTTAAGAAAGGTATGACTATTGATTCCACATGCAAAAAGTACATTTACGGAATATTTACTGATGCCCGTTCTAGTCAATCAGAAGATTACACCGTCTTAGATCCTAAAACACCAAATCATATTTTAGAGGAATATACCGCGATCTCAGCGATTGGCACAAAATCAGACATCTGGTCATGTTCAACGGCAGATCGTTCAAGACAACTATTCTTTGCGCCAATTTTTAATACTCACAATGTCGCACCTCACCCAAGTTTACATCACCTGTCATCAAAATTTATTCTAGACCACAAAGTAGAACGATTACCGAGTTTCTATACAAAGAAATTGCAGAAAAAGCTCTCAGCAGAGCCTACTTCCGGAATCATTTGGCTTGAGTTTCTCCGTCAGACACAGCTTGAGGAGTTATCCTTGGTGGGTTTTGACTTTAACAAATCCAAACACATCATCCGTGAGGGACTGAGCCTCCTAGAAGCTACTGGAAGATACCGCCATAACCCTCAAAGGGAACAAAATTACGTGAAGAATTGCGTTCTACCAGCACACAGCAATATACACCTTTATTAATTTTTATACTGAATGTGCAAGCACAATTCTTAGTGCATCTCGATGCAACGCTCTTATGATAACTTTAAAATCAAATGAAAGCTTATAATATGTCATTGAAAGAGACCTTAACTACAGAGCGATCAGAAATAGACAGTAAGCAACAAGAGATAGCGCAACTAAGTAAACGGCTACTTCAACTAGAAAATAGAATGTCTGCGGTTGAAGGAAAGAAAGCACGACCACTTGAAAAGCCTGAGATGTCAAAGGCCGCGCAGGAGATGGTTGAAACTCTCTTTTCTCGGCTAAGTCCCATGGATGTTGCCGGGCATGAGTTAGCTCGAGTTGGACGCACCTTTGATGGAGGCTATGTCATGGTGCCTCCACGATCAGAAGAGAAAATTGCGTATTCCTTGGGTATCAACCGTGATGTCTCTTGGGATTTAGAGATGGCGCATAAGGGTCTTAAAATTTATCAATATGACCATACAATTACTGGGCTACCTTGCCAGCATAAGCAGTTTAATTATTTTAAGAAAGGTATAACTGCTTCATTTCAGACCAACAAGCACATGACCTGCTTACGAGATGAGATAAAGAAAAATGGGCATCAGAATGCAAATGACATTTTGCTGAAAATAGACATAGAGGGTGACGAGTGGGAGGTTTTTGCAGATCTAGAGACAAACGAATTACAGAAGTTCTCGCAGATACTGGTTGAGTTTCACGATTTACATAAAGTATATAAGCTATTTTGGTTTAGAACTGCTTTGGAAGCATTGAATAAAATTTTTCAGACACATCAAGCTGTTCATGTTCACGGGAATAACAACACAGCATTGCGCATTGTTGGCGGTTATGCAATTCCACCGGTTCTGGAAGTCACATTTTTACGCCGCAACTCATATCAATTCTCACCATGCACGCGAATTTTTCCGAATAAGTTGGATCAACCAAACAATCCAAGTTTTGCAGAGCACCAATTGGGTAGTTTCCAGTTTCCACACACAGACTAAGCTTGGGCTGTTTCTCATCCTAATGAAAATCCCGGCTCGGGAAGAGCCTCTTTGCTTGTTCTCGTGGGTGGCGAGCTCGTGTGGCGCTGTTTGGGATGAGAGGTCGACGTGGGGCGTCATCGGCTGCTGGTAATGTTTGGCCGATAACTTCGTCCAGCGGATGCCCCAGCAAGGATAAACGGTCTGAATAGTCACTGATTTCCTGCGCGATGAGATGCACGACAATCCCCTCTCGTTGCAGGTAACCTGTAACGTAGAGCAAGCGACCAGAAATGACTTCTCCTCGGAATTTTTGATAAACCTTCGGCCAAACCACTACATTACAAACCCCAGTTTCGTCTTCAAGCGTCACAAAAATAACTCCAGACGCCGTTCCGGGACGCTGACGTATAACAACAACACCGCAAACACTTGTTCGATCCAGAGAAGCTTTCTGCAAGGCAGCATGTGTTGTAAGTCCGGGTATTTCCGGACGTAGCAGTTCCATCGGATGCGCTCGCAATGACAGTCGTGTTGAAAGATAGTCTTCCACCACCTCTTCCCCCAAATGCATAACAGGCAAGTTCACATCTGGTTCAAAGATCGCCTCTCCATCAAAGGGGTCATTAAACAGAGGTAGCGGTGTGGTACCTTTAATGGCCTTTACTTGCCAAAGAGCATCACGACGATTGAGCCCCATGCTAACAAAAGCATCTGCCTCTGCCAGCTTCTCAAGTGCTGCCGGGATTACATGAGCACGCTGCCAAATGCTTTGTGGATCTGGATAGCCATTGCCACGAGCGGCTACCAGCCAAAGAGCATCTTCTTCATTAAAACCCTTGATCTGACGAAAACCAAGTTGAATGGCCAGTTGCCCGTCACTACGCCGCTCCAATGTATTATCCCATTGGCTACGGTTGGCGCAAATAGGCCTCACCTCCACATCATGCTCTCGGGCATCTCTTATAATCTGAGCTGGAGCGTAGAATCCCATAGGTTGAGAATTAAGGAGCGCACAGGCAAAAGCAGCTGGATAATGGCATTTAAGCCAGGCAGAAACATAAGCAAGCATACCAAAAGCAGCAGCATGGCTCTCAGGAAAGCCGTAATTACCGAACCCTTCAATCTGAGAAAAACATCGCTCTGCAAACTCTAACTCATAGCCACGCTCCAACATGCCATTAACAAAACGGGTCTTGAAAGAACTGATGGTCCCCATACGCCTGAAAGTCGCAAGTGAGCGCCGCAAGCGATCTGCTTCTTCTGCAGAAAATCCTGCTGCAACTTCCGCAATCCGCATAGCTTGTTCCTGAAAGAGAGGCACTCCAAGTGTTTTCCCCAAAACGCCTTCTAATTCTGTTGAAGGGAACGAGACTTTTTCCAGGCCTTGTCGTCGCTTAATATAGGGGTGCACCATACCACCTTGGATCGGGCCGGGACGCACAATGGCAACCTCAATCACCAGATCATAGAAGGTGCGTGGCTTCATACGCGGCAAAAAATTCATCTGAGCACGACTTTCAACCTGAAAAACACCCAGTGCATCTGCAACACAAAGCATATCGTAGGTTGGCTTATCTTCCTGTGGCACACTGTCAATTGTGAGTTGGCGCCCTTCTTTTTCTTCAATCAAAGCGAAGCACTTGCGGATGCAAGTGAGCATACCAAGGCTCAACACATCGACTTTCAGGATGCATAATGCATCAATATCATCCTTATCCCATTCAATGACTGTGCGGTCTTCCATAGATGCATTCTCGATAGGGCATAACTCATCGAGCCGACCTTGGGTAATCACAAAGCCACCTACATGCTGAGACAAATGACGAGGAAAACCAATAATCTCTTTTATGAGGCGAATGGTAAGAGCAAGGCGATGATCTGACCCAGACAGGCCGAGTTCTTTTAGTCGTTCTTCGGGTACACCTTGATCAGAAGATCCCCACATCTGCCCTGCTAAGTTAGCAAGTAGATCCTGCGACAAGCCCATAACCTTCCCAACCTCGCGGATGGCAGCACGAGATCGGAAATGAATGACGGTCGCGCACAAACCTGCGCGATGGCGACCATACTTCTGGTAGATGTGCTGAATAACTTCTTCACGGCGCTCATGCTCAAAATCTACATCAATGTCTGGCGGCTCTCCGCGATGCTCCGAGATAAAACGTTCAAACACCATAGAAATGGTTTCTGGAGCCACATCAGTAACACCAAGCGCATAGCAGATAATGGAATTGGCGGCAGACCCTCGACCTTGACATAAAATGCCTTGAGAGCGGGCAAAGGTGACAATGTCGTGCACCGTCAGAAAATAAGCAGCAAACTTAAGCTTAGAGACAAGAGCCAACTCTTTTTCAACAAGAGAACGAACACGCTCAGTCTCTCCCTTGGGATATCTGCGTTTAATGCCTTCAAGGGTAAGCCGCTCCAACCGCTGTTGAGCCGTTTCGCTCTCACTTCCTTCCTGTGGGTATTCATAGGACAGTTGGGATAAGCAAAAAGAGCAGCGATTAGCAATCTCCTGCGTTCTTTTGACCGCAGCTGGGTACGCACGAAACAGCTGAGCCATCTCCAATGGTGTCTTGAGGCGGCGTTCACTATTAGGCAGAGCACGGCGACCAATCTTGTCTATGGTCACCCCCTCACGAATACAGGTCAGAACATCAGCCAGTTGCCGGCGACCTCCATGATGCATAAGCACATCACCAACAGCTACCATTGGTGTTGCAAGACGCAGAGCCAATTTCGCGCAAGCATCGAAGTAAGCTTGATCATTCCCATCATACTGTGGCACAGCCCCTAAGAAGACATGAGAAGGATAAGTATGCGCCGCCTGTTGAATATGCTCTCGAACTTGAAGCCTATCGATCGCCTCTTGAGGCAAAGCGATCAACATTAGACCACAAGCCCCTTCCAGAAGATCTTTTAAGAATAACTGGCATTCACCTTTTTCAGTGCGCCTTTTTCCTTTGGTAAGAAGCCGGGACAAGCGAGCATAAGCAGAGTGGTCTTGCGGTAAAGCAATCCAATCAACAGGGCTGTCCTCCAAAACCAGGCGACACCCCACCAGCAAACGCGGCAGAGACATAATAGGTTCTCGTAGGTCGTCAGCACCTTCCTGAATTTCTTGTCTACTATTTGCATCAGTACGATGGCAGGAACGGACAGTCAGGGCCTCGTCTCTTTTGCGAGCAAGTTCCTTAAGCGCTGAATAAGCACGTACAACTCCAGCCAGAGAATTTCGATCTGTTATAGCAATCGCCGAAAGCCCCAGGCTGGCAGCTCGAACCACCAGTTCCTCAGGATGGGAGGCTCCGGTAAGAAACGTGAAGTTGGAGGTAACACACAATTCAGCGTAGCTCATGCAAACTCTCCTTGCACGAACCACGCTGGATTTAGTGGCGTGAAAAACATCCAGAGGCGTCGGCCTTGTTCGGTTTCCACACGCCAATAGTCTCTTACACCGGATCGCCAATTGGGATCGTCCAGCCACCACTCTGGGCAAATACGTTCTGGTCCTGTTGCGGCGGCAACCGAAAAGCGCATGCGCCGCCAGCTGAATACATTAGGCGGCTTCTTTTCATGACCTTCAACAAGCTCTGGAGAAAACAGTTGTAAAGGACGCAAATTCTGTTCTTTCCACTGCCCCTCAGGTTCACAATAGGCTGCAGGCGATACAATGAAACTACGCTCAGGAATATGGCTATCTGCTGGCTGAAAACGCTTAATCTTTTCCAGACCAATGCGACTCCCGAGCCGCGTAATCAGATCACTCAGCACATCATTTTTCTTTGGCTGAGCATTGCCGGTCTCCAGTTGCTTTAATGGCAAAGCCTCAACAGCCAAAGCTTCCAACCGTATCTGATCGATACCAAATCCTGCATCTAACTCTCGCACACTTCTCTCAAACAGCGACAGAATGCTCGTCCCCTCACGCATGGGCCGAGCAAGTCGCAATTCTACCTGCACGCTGGCCTGATCAACACGCTGACAGGTCATAAGCAACACCCGGGTGCCCATCTCTTGGCCTTTTAGCTTATCACAGATGCGTTGCAGCAATCGCTCAAGAGCAGCCATCACATCATCATAAAGACCGATAGGATCAGGAAAATTTAGCCGGGCGGCATAAGAGATATCTGGCGCCATAGCATTGATTTGCTCTGGCTGGTCACCAAACGCTTGGTCGATACGGCGCATCAATGGCAAACCAAAGCGTCGACCTAGCGTGGCCCGCGGTGTTACCAGAAGGTCACCGATAGTACGCAGACCAAGGCGCTGCAGTGTCGCACAGGTTGCCTCATCCAGCCTTAATGCTGCAGCAGGTAAAGGGCCTAAAGCTGCCTTGAGTTGTCCATTAGGGACAATGCCTCTACCGAAATGAGAAACAGCCCAAGCCCCACCAATCGTGCCAGCCAACCCAGAGCGAACATTGAGTTGATAACTCTGGAGCCGGTCATGAATATCCGCGAGAAGTTCAGCTTCACTGCTGAAGAAATGAGTTGAGCCAGTGACATCAAGCAACAAGCCATCGTTTCCATCGAAACCGACCCATGGGCAATACCGATCAGCCCATCGCGCCAACATCTTTAAGAACCTGTCATCAGCATACCGGTCTGCTGAGCGTGTCAGCAAATCAGGGCATAACGCCTTAGCATCTGAAAGCCCCATACCTGAAGCCAGCCCCAATTGCATCGCTCTGCTGTTTAAACAGTGTAATCGCTCTGTACTTTTTTCATGAGAGGTTACAGCAAAAGGCGCAGATGTGGGATGTGAGCGTAAAATACGATCACTGGCCATCCTCGGAAACCACAATGACACGATGCGCCTTGGCATCCCAATACACCTTCCAACCACTCAATGTTCCTATTTTGTTCTTAATGAGCTGCCAGTGTTGAAGAGTCAAGTTCTTATCGGATATATGGTTTCCCTTGAATATAGGAGAGCAGTGCCAACGAGTTTGTGTCGCATTGCTCCCAGCCCCTTCAGGTATAATGAGAATCCCGGTAGAGCCACCTTGCTCAGCTGCCAACTGCAAACGCCTGCCTGCAGTCAGATCGAGCTTTTGAATGGCCACAGAAATTACTAGATCCACAGCGCCAGAACGCAAGCCATCTTCTGTACATGCGAGTAAATCATTGTGGTTCTCAACCTCAACCAAAACGAGATTCTTGGGAGACATAAAAGCTGCTAAACCTGCTGGATTGAGTTGCTCAATTTGCCAACCAGTCTGAAGCCACAACACTCTCATATCAGCTTGCCCGCAGGCCATCGCTGCAAATGCTGTCGCTCCGGCTCCACATACTTCATGAACCCGGCTGACTTGAAGCGGAAAAAAACTCTTAAACTCTGCCATCACAGCCCGATTATCTCTCAACGAAGAGAACATATCAAGAACATTATTTTCATAAATTCCCTTACTCATTCGCACATACATGAACGAACAATATGAGGCAAAACTCTCATCTCACAAACTGTTGGCTACCAGAAATTTCGCAGGCATAACACACACGCAAGCACGTCCTCTGGCATATTCTATAAGGGATAGGACAGGCTACGCAGCACTCTGCGGGGTGTTTTATCGCTTATAGAGAGAAGAGCTGAAACGAAAGCCCTGTAACGTATGGGATGATTGCTGCGCAGGACGATGACAAAAAATCTACATGGGCGCAATCAGCAGAGATCACATACTACAAAACCATCCCCTCCACGGTATCACTCCAAACGTTAACCGCGACCGGAACTTGTTTAAAGCCCAACGAGCCCGAAGCAAACTCATCAGCAGAGCATCCATGTCGTCATTGCCCCTACCTATTACGCAAAAGGAAGATTACGAGTACATACCCCACAGCAGAGTGATGTTTGCAAAGACAACGGGTATAACTTTGAGCAACCAGGAACGTGAGTGTCTGGGGTTTGAAGGGGAGCAATCTGGGTAAGGCAGCGTACATGGTACCGGCCAGTCCTTACAGACGAGGCGGCCCTACACACCAGTTATTCCCGCTGTATCCCCGGTCTGTTTCAGAGAGTATTTCTGAGAGGACTTAAAGGCGGGGGGATATCTTTCAGCACACCCTTGAGCCTTTCACTAAGTCCGAAGGCATCACCCTCACCACTTATGCCCGAATACAAGAAACACCCATCAAACCACGAGAACCATGGCATACCCGTGTTTTCGACTTAGCAGCGCAATATAAACGCAAGTATCTCAAAGCAACGTACCTAGGAACGCAAAAACGCTCCGCTTGTTGATGGGCGATCCGACAACCTCTATGAGAACTTCCGCTCCATAACTTGAACGCTACAGCGATCTAAGTCCATCACCACATACACACACGCTGACATATATTGATAAGAGAACCTATGGAACACTCTGCAGGGTATTCTGCCGCCTTATTGGAGGAGTAGAGTTGAAGTGAAAGCCCTATAGAGTGCAAGAAAAGTGATATGGTCGCTTCCTCAGAGCTGCGGGCATGCAATGGTTGGTTCGTAAGAGCTGAAGGCATCAGGTTTGATATTGTCCGCTTGCTGAAGCTGACAGGATAAGCACAGCAGTTGTTTCAGACCTGCATTAGGAAGGCACCGCAACACGCAGGATTTAAATAGCCGCTGTTTGGTAACTATACTTGAGCTTACTCAGACTTAATCACGGGTTCAGCAGTCTCAAGACACCCCTACTCACTCCCCTTCTCTTTGGGATACACGGAGGGTAGTGCTTGTCTCATAACAGCACCGCAAGGCTATGCGTTTCAATCCCTTGAAGTCGTTGCTTTGGTTTCACTGAGGCCAACTGGAGGCTGTATATTCAGGGAGTATTCTTCGGTCAGATGGCATTGCAATCTAGGTGATTGCCGACCACTCAGAGCTCATCACTCTGCTTTTCCTGCCTGCGCTCTAGCATGCATTAGAACGCAAAAAACCCCCATGCGTTATGCATTGGGGGCTTTTGTCTGATATGTTGTTCTGTTTTATTTTGTAGAGATTTGTCGGTGTGGATTATTCATGCCCGGCGGCGCCCTACTCTCCCGCGTCTTAAGACGAAGTACCATTGGCGCAGGGGCGTTTCACTTCCGAGTTCGGGATGG
>NZ_LMCC01000017.1:0-434230 GCF_001623225.1 Pseudovibrio sp. Ad13
ACAGGAATGGACCGAGATCAAAACAAGCCTCACTATCAAAACCAACACAGACAACCCGACTATCGGTAAAGCCCGAGTTCTTTGATAATCGAATAATGAATTTGTTAAGCGCCCTGTGCACCGCTGCGAACATCGCAAAACCAACGCGGAAAGCGGGTTCTTAACTTTAGATGTGGGAGACGCTCAAACGTTGTCTTTTCAAAAAACAGCTCTCGCTCAAACGAGTGTCCCCGGCTCTATCTTGGGAGAACGCTCCCAAAGCCTCGGATCATAAGCTTGCCGCATACCAATCGCGACAAGCTGTAGAATTCATATCAGTGTACAGAAAGCCAGTCTCTAGCCGCGCGTTGTGCCTCAGCAATCTCCATATTCGACATTTCCTGAGATACCTCACGACGATATCTTACTGCCTGCGTACTACCTCGCATCGCTGCAAGGTTAAACCACTTATGGGCTTCGATCAGATCGCAAGCACCGGCTTTTCCAGATGCCGCATCCAGACCACGCCGTAACAGAGACTCTACTTCGCATAGGTTTTGCTTCACATGCCGATGAATTACGCCATCAAACTGCAACACAGTCATTAAATCTCTCTCCTAAACACAGTGAACTCGTGTGGATTTGCTCGTAATTTTTCATGAGATAAGAGGAAGCCGACGCCTCCCCGAAATCTAATTGACGTCGCGGACTATTAGATTTTGACACTCTAAAAAGGCGGTTAAAAACCATGATTGAAACGAAAAAAGCTGCTTTAAAGTCAAAAATTACGCAGTTCTGACACGCTGTAAACCAAGGGATATCGCACTGATTGAATTGGTGGGTTGTGCGAATCGAAATCAATGAGAGCTTGTCCAGTCCTCTGTTTGATTGCCTTGCACATTCCCAGCTTTACGATAAGGTAAAGCCATTATTAGCAAGCTTCAGTGTTTTGGGAGGAACCATGAAAGCACCCTTATTGAAATCATCCTTGGCAGCGATACTTTCAATTGGCTTGGCCACATCAGCCCTTGCCGCTGATGCAACCGGCACCTGGCTGAGGGCAAACGGAACCGCCAAGATTAAGATCTCCAAGTGCGGGGGGAATCTTTGCGGCAACATTGTTTGGTTAAAAAAACCACGTAAGGATACAGAGAACCCGGATCCCAAGCTCCGCGATCGGTCCTTAATTGGCTCAAGAACCATTCTTGGTATGAAACCCAGCGGAAAAAACAGCTGGAAGGGCAAGGTTTACAATGCGGAAGATGGCAAAACATACTCCGGCAAAATGGAACTGGTTTCCAGCGATAAATTGAAACTTGAGGGTTGCGTGCTGATCTTCTGTAAAGGCGACACCTGGACCCGTACAAAGTAAATTTACCTTAAGCCCAGAGGCAACAAGCCGAAACTGGCCTGTTATGATAGCTAGTCACCTGCTCCTGAGATTGAGCAGGTGATCAAGCAAGCAGGTTGGAATGGTCCGTTCTGGTTTCATCTTTGGCTTTATTTTTCTCTCAACTTCATTGGCGACAGCAGCCAAAGGCTCAGACCTGCTCGGTTTGTGGCGGACAACCAAGGGTGCAATTATCAGTATCTCACAATGTGGTTCGACCATGTGTGGGCAGCTTCAGTCCTTCAAACCACCCGACGGTAAACGTCAGCAAGATATTCTGGACCTCCGAAATCACGATACGACCAAACGGGAGCGCAAAGTCCTTGGATTAAAGGTACTCTGGAATATAAAGGCAGCTGGAGAAAATAAATGGTACGCAGAAGGCTATGATCCTCGGCGTGGATATGAAATCACTATCAATATTCACCTGTTGCCCAATGGCCTTCTAAAAATGACAGGTTGCAAAAAAATCCTCCTGAATTTTTGTGAAAATGTGATCTGGCAACGCCCTAAACTCAAATAACAAAATCAATCCTGCAGCTTTCCCCCTTGCTATGAAATATCTTAAAGAGCTACCCATAGAACAACCCCAACAAATTGAAACATATCTCGCTGCATTCTTTTCCGGATCATTTTTGGCTTTATGCTAAGGACAACAGCTCAGGCACTCTGAATACTCGCTTCGAAGGCCAAATTGAACTCGAAGACACTCAGGAAGACGCACAACAATTACCGCAGTTTGCTAAGGTTGAAATGCTAAGGATGAGTCTGTGGTTTTATGATCAGCAACAAAAATCCCGACGACCTGATTCCACCACACAGGTTGGAAGAGGTGTTCAAGATAGCATTCCAGCTTCTTTTGGAAAAAGGTCGGCAAGCAGCAAACATCGACGCAGTTGCTGAAGCAGCACAGATTGCCCCTCACTTATTGCACCAAAGATTTGAGGGGGAACGAGATCTCATCGCCCCGGCTATGCGCTGGTACTTCATGCGATTTAGCCAGCAAGTTAGCTCAAGCTCCGCGATGTACGCTGATATTTATTCCTGCATGTACCTGATGCTGACTGATTTTGCAGAGCTATGCGAGGAACAAAACCGTACCGAAGGTAGCCTTTACTGGTCCACCATTGGCGAGATTGGTCGGCTTGATCCGGAGCTGGGTCAAGAGTACCTCGCTTTGCGTCTCCAATGGGCAGCTGAGATCCGGCGGCGCTTGGTAAAGTTTGAAAGCGATCTGCAAGCACCAGAGGACATAGACCATCTGGTGGATTATTTTATGATGGCTTTTGAAGGGATCATCCAGATGGTCAAGTTCGAAACTCCACTGGATCAAATTTTCCCTGCAATCGACATCACCATGGAAGCTCTTTCAACTCGTATGAAAAAGAGCCCAAACTTGCCCGGACTTAAGTAGTCCGGCAAGAGGGCTCTTATGTATCAAAGGATAATCAACTTTCCCTGGGTTCCAAGTTCGAAACTGCAAAAACCCGGAAAACAGACTTAGTTACCAGAGGCGATCGTACCTTTGCCTTGAAGGTGACCAATAAAGGTCTCTTTGATCTGTGGGGCATCCCACTCAAGAGATCCCGGAATTCCGCCAAGCACATCCCCGTTTTCATCGATAAAGAGCGTGTAAGGCATCGCCGCAACCTGAAATGCGGTTCCAACTGCTTGCATATCAACGGCTTGATAGCTGGTAAAGCGCTCCAGTTCCAAACGATCTTGAAGGAAACTTTGGATGCGGTCATACGGAACATCTTCCAATGCTACGACAACAAATTGACCATCCAGACCTTGCGCCTTCAACTCATCTTCAAACCGTTCCATTGCTGGCAGTTCAACACGGCAGTTCGGGCACCATGTTGCCCAGAAATGCAAAATAGCAGGTCCTTTGGTGAAAGCATCGCGCAGTGTTTTAGTACCTGCCTCGTCTTTCACTTCAAGACTGTACTTAGGGTCTTCAAAAGAAGCGGCTGAGACAGGCGAGGCAAACGCCCAAACAGCCAGAATAAGAGAGGTCAGGAAGAATTTATGAGCCCGCATAGTTCCAAGGTCCATTCGCAAGTGATTTCAATTTATCATTCTGCGTGAGCCTAGGTATGAGAGGCCACCGGTTCAAATCAACTTAAAGTGCCGGTGACGTGATGAATAAATAGCCTAAAAAGGGATCGAAGGCGGAAGTCTCCTCTGCAGATACCCCCAAGGCATATACGTCGAACAGCTCTGGAAGAGACTGCTATGTCGTCAGGTTATGATCCACGTTGATTAAACAGCACTGATTGTGCCTGCTTGTCCTCTGCAATATTTGAGGTTTTAGCTTCTGTGTCACCCACATTTAACCCTCTGACAACTGCAGAGCGAGCCAACAAACGTTCGCGCCAAGCCATTACATGCGGAAACTCTTCCAAATCCATTCCCTGCCGTTCCCAGCGATGAGACCAGCCAAATATTGCCATATCCGCGATCGTATATTCCCCGGCAGCAGCATAAGCCCGATCAGCAAGCCGTTTATTAAGCACACCATACAGCCGATGTGTCTCGTTGAAATAACGGGTCATCGCATACTCAATTTTTTCAGGTGCATAGACGCGGAAATGATGGTTTTGCCCAAGCATGGGGCCAAACCCGCCCATTTGCCACATCAGCCATTCTTCAGTTTCAACACGAGCACGTTCTTCAGATGGATAAAACCGCTCAAACTTCCGCCCCAGATATTGCATGATAGCACCTGACTCAAAAATCGAAATCGGCTCACCACCCGGTCCTTCAGGATCAACAATCGCAGGCATCCGATTGTTTGGCGCTATTTTGAGAAAGTCTGGCTCAAACTGCTCACCACGCCCAATGTTCACCAGCTTCAAGTCGTAGGGAACATCAAGCTCCTCAAGCATGATGGAAATCTTCCAACCATTCGGTGTTGGCCAATAATAAAGCTCAATGGGTTTGGTCTGCGATACAGCCATTTGGTCACCTGTAAGAAAACACTTGAAATGGGGGGATAAAGGAAAGTTTCATCCCTTCGGTTCGCGGATGCAGATATTTCGAGAAGCTTGCGGCGAAACCATCCGACTTTCATGCCAGTTAACGCTTAGAAAATAAGCTTGAAGCCTTCATGCGTAGGCAAGAATCCGTTGCTGGTATAAAAGCGATGTGCACCACTGCGTTCTTTGTTTGAGGTCAACTGCACCATACAGCAGCCTTTATCACGTGCCAACTTGACCGCTTGAGCAAGCATTTCCTGCCCAATTCCCTGGCCGCGCATATCAGCACGAGTGTGCATACTCTCAATTTGACCACGCGGTTTGCCGTTGAAGGCAAGACCCTTCACGTAAGTCAGCTGAAAAGTTGCGACCGCCTCGCCCGTTTCTGTCTCACCCACATAAATATCGGTATTAGGGCATTGCTGGATCGCGTGAAACGCTGGCTTATATGTGTCGGTCTCCCCGTTTTCCAGATGAACCCGCTGGGAAGAAGCTCCTCCGTTCATCATCTGCACTACAGCCTCAATGTCTTCGTCTTTGGCAACACGTATCTTCAGCATCAAAACACCCAATATGAGTTAGCGGCAAATTTCAGAATCGCGATCAATCTTCGCGACGCCGAATGTGGTTTTACGGAAGTTATCCTTCTTCCACAAATGAGGCCAACTCACATCTATCTGATTTGAATGTAAAGTATTTCGGCTTGCGGGTGCTTTGCCGGGTGCGAAACCGCCGCTGGTCAAGGCTGCTTGCATGCTGCGTTGTGCGCCGTTGTCTCCCATATCCCAGACAACGAAGCAGTCTTGCCGTTGCCGGGTGCTCGGTTGGAAATTTTGGATGATGTGCCGGGCATCTGGCAGGGTAACGCGCAGGTTTCCGCCGGTGTATTCATCCAGTGAGACAATCGTTGCTTGAGCAGCTTCCGGGAATTGCGCCTTGAGTTGCTCCCCTAGCTCCTCGTAGGGCTTCATATGCCGGCAGTAACCACCGCACATTTTCTTGTCTGGAGCGAGGAAGCCGGAGATGCGGATGCCAAGCACGACAAGAACCAGCAGGGCCAGCACACTGCTGTAGATCTTCACCGACCTTGGCGAATAGCGCCTCTGGGAAATCAGGGTGAACATCACGATGGGCAACAAGAGCAGCACTGGATGCATGTGCCGTTCCTTGATGTATTGCGCCCCGCTGACCAACACGCCCATAAACGCCAGAGCCAGAGAAACAAGTAATGCCCGTTGAAGCAGTCTGCCAACCTGCAGCACATCAGGATCGGCCCCCACTGCTTTAGCACCGCGAAACAGCGCCGGGAAAAACAGCAGCAGCACCAGCGGTAAAAACGGGACGGAGAACCCGAGCACGCTCACCAGCAATCGCAGCTCACCTGTCACAACTCGGGCAAGCCCAGCCCCCTGCTCTCCCTCACGCATCACAGTCAACGCGGAACCGACAAGGGCCTGTTCACCGGTCATGACCCAGTAAAGATAGGGCGAGTACACTGCGGCCGCGATCACACCAGCAACGACCAACATCGGAAGCCGCACCTGCTTGCGCCAATGCCGATCACTGAGTGCTGCCAGAAAAACAGCAGCCGGCACCAGCACGTAAGAGTGCTTGGAAAGCATTCCAAACCCAACTGCGAGCCCCAAACACACAGCCGCAGTCACCGTCTTCTCCCTCAAAAGCCAGAGGAAGCAGTAAACCGTTGCCGCAGAAGCCGCCATCAGCACAGCAGTATGTGTCACGCCCTCATGCAGGTTGAAGCCAATCTGATAGAGCGCCACGTAAGAAAACACGGCAAGCGCCGCCAGCTTTGCATTGGGAATGGCCTGCCGCGCAACGCCATAAAGAAACAGCGCAAAACACAGCACCAGCGCATACTTGAGAACCAGAAAGCTCCAGATCGTCGGCCCAAAGACCTTCTGAACCCCATAAAGCATCCACTCATAAAGCGGAGGCTGACGCACTTGGTAGCCAAGCTTCAACTCCTGCACAAACACGTTCTCAAACATGTCATCCGTGCTGAGTGTGGGGGAGAAATAGCCACGTAGAACCAGATGCAGCAGCAAATACCCTGCAATCAGAACAAAGACGCCAGCGGGACGCCACCAAAATCGGGTTGAAACTGTCTCTTCCGGCATCACTGCATCCCCATCAGAGGCTTGGACCAAAAGCTTAAATCGGAGAGACACCAGCAGATATAAGAAGGGCCACATCCCAGCGGTTCAGCTGGTGGATGTGGCCCTCAAAGCACAAATTAGCCGTCTATACCCTGAGATCTGCGGAGTATTTTTCCACATGAGCGAGCAATTGCGCAGCCCCCTCCTGGTCAGAGGAAAGCACAAAACCCAAACGTTCAGCAGCCCGACTGCCCACATTGTAAGAGCTTGCCCAGATGATGAACGGCGCGAGCAGCATCGGCAGAGCAACCGGCATCACCCAAAGCCAGAGTGAGGCTTCACCAATCCAGCTCAGCCCTATGGCCATCGCACCAATCACACTCACCCACCAGACAGATTTGAGGCAGTCCAGCAAAGGCAAGCGGCCCGCATCGCGGTGCGCATTGGTCCAGCCGCTGTCCCGGCCCATCAGAACCTCAAAGACAGAACGGCACTGAAACACCATCAAAACCGGTGCGAACACCGCAGAGCTAATCAGCTCCACAAAACCGCCCAGTATGCCTTTGCGAGAGGTGTTCTCTACGCCCAGAAATACTTCTTTCAAAACAACGAGTGTTTTCGGCAGCACCAGCAAGGCAACTACGCCAAAGAGCAAAGCTGCCCCTTCATAAGCCGCACTCATCGGAATGTGGCCAAGAACCGGAAGGTGGTTCTGGAAGGTATAGGCCTGCAGCACAGGAAGGTCCAAAGGCGCAAACAAACTTGCCAGAAGAAACGCAGCCCAGACCGGGGAACTCAGGTAAGACATAATGCCAAGTATCAGAGAGAACCGGCCCCAGGGCTTCAGAGCACGAGCCCCAACCACACGGGAATGCTGCAAGTTACCCTGACACCAACGCCGGTCACGCGCGGCATAGCCCAGAATATTCTCAGGTGCGGCTTCATAGGAGCCAGTAATCCGTGGATCACACTCCACCTGCCAGCCCGCACGCGCCAACAGCACAGATTCAACACTGTCGTGGCTCAATATGTGCCCGCCAAATGCCGCGGTGTCATCCAACTCCGGCAAACCACAACTAGAAGCAAACGCACGTGTGCGAATAATCGCGTTGTGCCCCCAAAATGGTCCGCATTCGCCCTGCATCGCTGCAAGGCCAAAAGCAAAGGACCGGCCAAACATGCCAGAGGCAAACATGATGCTGCGGCCAAAATAACTTTTCAGGCCAACAAGCATCGGCACGGTCTGCAACAGCCCAAGATTGGGCTCGGCTTCCATGCGTCCAACCATGTGCACCAGTGTGTCGGCACGCATCAGGCTGTCAGCATCCAGCACCACCATGTAACGGTAGGCACCACCACACCGCTGCACAAACTCAGCAACATTGCCCGCTTTGCGGCCATGGTTGTCAGCCCGGCGACGATAAAAGATCTTCTGTTCCGGATAGCGGGCAACCAACTGGCGCACCACTTGCTCTTCCACTGCCGCAATCTCTTCATCACGGCTGTCAGAAAGCACATGCCAGTGAAACAAGTGCGTTGCATTGTTAGCGCGCAGATCATCCATCATCGCAGCGAGACGAGCGGCAACTTCCGGTGCATCTTCATGGTAGATTGGCATGAGGATTGCAGTGCCAGCAGCAGGCAGAGATCGCGGATCAGTTTCAAGAGGTTGAACAGAGCGACCATAAAGCAAACCCAGCAGAACGGTTGCCCCGCCCCAGGAAAGCCAGAGGGTGCTGACAAACAGCAGCACAATCCGAACAACCTCATAGATATTAAGATAGTCAGCACTCAAGGCTGCATAAAACAGCCCTGTAAAGCTGAGGGACAACGCCAGGCAGAAGACAAAAGCCGCAGCCCGGCGGTGCCCTACCCCGTCGCGAAACGGCTTATCCATGGATTACCGCTCCGAAAAGGTAGAGATGGCTTTTTGCAAGCGCGTCCGTTTGGAAGGAAGCGCAGAGTAGCTGCGCCCAAACCGCATGCGACGCCAGATCAGAACAAGCCAGCTATCATCTGCAGAAAGATCCTGCACTGGCATGGCAAGCGGTGCAACTGGACCGCTGCTCAAGTCAACTTGTGTCGAAAATAGATTAGATGTCATAGGCCTCATGAGCTCCACCCCCACTGGTAAAGCCATTCTTCGGAAACTGCTTTTTCGCCATCAGTCAGCTGAAGGCGCAACTCAACCGGGACTTCAAGGTCATCGCGGGAAACATCCAGAAACACACGATAAACACCCAGTTCTTCAATGTAGCGAACGTCAGCAAAGTTTACTGTGCCGTTTAAAGCAGCGTTTTCAATAAATGGTTTTGCGCGTACAAGCTGCTCCCCATCCAATCCGCTCTCAGCAAACAACTCAGCATCAAAGTCCACCACAAACTTACGGGTCAGCGAGCTTTCCTCAGAAGCCGAATGTCCGGCTTTGCCAGAACGGGTCTGGACCACAGGCATCAGCATCTGCTCACTACGGCCAACCTCATCACCCCAATACATCTTGTAGTGGAATGAGAGTTCATCACCCGCTTTCACCGCTTCATTCGGAGACCAAAAGGCAACAACATTGTCGTTGATTTCCTGATCCGTTGGAATTTCTGCCAGCATAACAGCACCAGAACCCCAATCACCAAGAGGCTCAATCCAAAGGCTTGGACGCTTGTCGTAGCGAGCTTCAAGGTCCTGATAATTCTCAAGATCTTTGTCACGCTGCATCAGGCCAAACCCAACTGGGCTTCTGGCACCAATAAAGGAAAGCTGCAGATTATCCGGGTTGGAAAGTGGCCGCCACGCGGTCTTGCCATTGGCAAAGCGCAGCTTCAGCCCATCACTGTCATGCACTTCTGGTCTGAAATCATCAAACCCGACACGGTCATTCTCACCGTAAAGATACATGGAAGTCAGTGGAGCAATACCAAGCCGCTCCACATCACTGCGGAAGAACAGATGTGCAGTCACATCAACTTCTGTTTGCTGACCTGGCTTAAAAACAAACTGATAGGCTCCGGTCACACTCGGGCTATCAAGCTCAGCCCAAACCGTCACCTTATCAGAGCCATCTACTGGCTTGCCAAGATAAAACGCAGTGAAGTTCGGAAACTCCTCCGGCTTACCGCTGGCTGTATCAATGGCAAGCGCACGTGCGGACAGGCCATAAACATTGCCCGCGCCCAAAGCACGGAAGTAGCTGGCGCCCAGAAACGCCACCAATTCATCCATCCGCCCTTCCACATTGAGTGGATTTAGCAAGCGGAATCCGGCAACACCGGGAAAAGAAACATCGCTCAGCGATGCGGTCAGCTCCGCATCCTGATAGTCAAAGTCAGCAGCTTCAAACACGAATGGTTGAGCAGCGCCCTCGCTTACCTCATGAATTTTAAGAGGATTTTTAAACAACCAGCCCGGATGGAAGGCATGAACCCGAAAGTTCTCGGTGTCCTTCCACTTGCTACGGTCACGTTTATAGCCAATTTTCCGATAGCCATCGTACTTCAAGGCCGCCAGTGCTTCCGGCAGTTCGCTGGTTGGTTCAACATAGGCGTCTTGCGCCTGTGCCTTCATCTTTGCCACGAGTGCGCCAAAGGTGAATGGCACCTGAGATTGAGAGCTTTCGCTTGCAGCAGCCACTGAAGAAGAAGCAAAAGCCCCAAGTCCAACACTGGAGCAAATGACGCCTAATACAGCGATATTGGAAAGAAAACTACTTCGTTGATTAAGCAACGAGACGCCCCCAAGGTTTCAAATACAACAAAGTGCAGTGTTCGCATACACTGCGCAACTATAAGTTCTAGCAGAGCTTAGACCCCAGACCAGACAAGTCTCCATAACGCCCGATCACCTGAAGTTTATCGTAGCGTAATAAGGCGGAGATATGGTCGTGGCTAGGCAGAGCGATGATGATTCACAGCGAAAATTAACCCTGTGAAACATCTCTAAGCTATTAAGATTACTGAGATATTAGGGGTCACTCATTCAAGAGACACGTTTTCACCACGCTCTAACCCCAAACCCACCAAAAGCAATCGCCTCTGTTCGTCAACTTCTTTACACGCACCCGCAGAACCAATCTGAACCCAGCTGGGGACGCGCACTCAAAATGAGATGATATCCAGTCAACTTTTCTTGGGGTCGATGCCTCTCCCTAGTCCCTTTGAAGGGATCAAGCAACCGAACATTTCCAATTCTTATCGGTTTCCCTGATTAGTTTTTAAGCCCCCCCGACATACCCTCCCTCATCTATAAAAGGACGCCCTATGGAAATTGGCATTGGCCTGATCGGTGCAGGGTATATGGGAAAACTGCACGCCGTCGCACTCAACGCAGCCCCCGCAGTGTTCAACACCAAACTCCGTGCCCGACTTGAAATGATCTGCACCACCACAGAAAACGGCGCTCAGGAGAAGGCCGAACAATTCGGCTTTGCCAGATCCACCAGTGACTGGAGCACATTGGTCAACGATCCGCGGGTTGAAGCCATAGTCATTGCCAGCCCACAAGCCACTCATAGAGAAATCGCTCTGGAAGCTTTCAAACTGGGAAAGCCCGTGCTCTGCGAAAAACCATTGGGCGCGAGCCTTGCAGACGCAACCGAAATGGCACAGGCAGCGCAAGCCTCAGAGCAAGTCAATCTGGTGGGCTTCAACTACATCCGCACCCCTGCGACACAACTTGCCCATCAGCTCTTCAAAGAAGGTGTAATCGGAGACATCACTTTCTTTCGCGGAGAACATACCGAGGATTTTTTCGCAAACCCCAATGCCCCAGCCACATGGCGCTCCAGCGGAGACTCCAACGGCACCATGGGAGACCTCGCCCCTCACATGATCAACTGCGCCCATGTACTGGTTGGCCCAATCAGGAAAGTCAGTGCACAGATTGAGACCGTTTTCAAAACACGCCCGTCAGAATGCGCACCAAACATCGTCGAGCAAGTCACCAACGATGATGTGGCTCAGTTTATGTGCACTTTTGAAAACAGAGCGACGGGTCACCTCCTCTTCAGCCGTGTCGCACTGGGCAAGAAGATGGGCATTATCTATGAGATCACCGGCACCAAAGGCGCGCTGCGGTTTGATCAGGAAGACCAGAACGCCCTCTGGCTTTACAAAATAGAGGATGAACCGGAGCAATCCGGCTTCAGAAAGATCCTCACCAATCCTCACCATCCGGATTATGCCGCCTTCTGTCTCGGTCCCGGTCACGGAACCGGCTATCAGGATCAGCTAATCATCGAGGCTCGTGACTTTCTGGAGGCCATTGCGACAGGAACCACGGATTGGCCAGTATTCAAAGACGGCCTCGAAGTTGCAAAAGTTGTCGATGCTGCCCGCCGCTCTCACAAATCAGGAGGGTGGATTGAGGTGACCTAGCCTCACCAAGAAAAAAGGCCCACCAAACTGGCGGGCCTTCGAATTCTATAAAGCTGTATGAACGACTTACTCGAGGCCGATCTTCGCTTTCAGCATGTCAGACACAGCCTGTGGGTTTGCTTTACCCTTGGAGGCTTTCATCACCTGACCAACAAACCAGCCAAGCATGCCTGGCTTTTCTTTCGCCTGCTCTGCTTTGTCAGTGTTGTTTGCAAGGATCTCGTCCACGATGCCTTCAATCGCACCAAGGTCAGTCACCTGCTTCATGCCACGATCTTCTACGATCTGAGCTGGATCACCACCCTCAGTCCAGACGATCTCGAAGAGGTCTTTCGCGATCTTACCAGAAATGGTGCCTGCTTTGATCAGGTCAATGATCTTGCCCAGCTGCTCAGAAGAGATCGGGCTGGAGGTCACATCCAGACCTTCTTTGTTCAAACGGCCAAAGGTGTCGTTGATCACCCAGTTCGCAGCCAGCTTTGCATCACGGCCCTTGGCAACTTCCTCAAAGAAGTCACAGGAGACACGCTCAGCAACCAGAATATCAGCGTCATATGGGGTCAGACCGAAGTCTTTAATGTAACGCGCCTTCTTCTCATCCGGCAGTTCCGGAAGATCCGCAGCCATCTCATCAACCAGCGCCTGAGTGAACTCAAGCGGCAGCAGATCTGGGTCCGGGAAGTAACGGTAATCATGCGCTTCTTCTTTAGAACGCATGGAACGGGTCTCACCCTTCACGCTGTCAAACAGGCGTGTTTCCTGATCGATCTCGCCGCCATCTTCCAAGATGCCGATCTGACGACGGGCTTCGTATTCAATCGCCTGACCAACAAAACGGATGGAGTTCACGTTCTTGATCTCACAACGCGTACCAAACTCACCACCCGGCTTGCGAACAGAAACGTTCACGTCAGCACGCATGGAACCCTGGTCCATGTTGCCGTCACAGGTACCCAGGTAACGTAAAATGGCGCGCAGCTTGGTCAGGTAAGCCTTGGCTTCATCAGCACAGCGAATGTCTGGCTTGGAAACGATTTCCATCAGCGCCACGCCAGAACGGTTCAGGTCAACAAATGACATAGTCGGGTGCTGGTCATGCAGGGACTTACCCGCATCCTGCTCCAAATGCAGACGCTCAACGCCCACTTCAACCTGCTCACCGCTCTTCATATCAAGGTGAATGATACCTTCACCAACGATCGGCTGTTTAAACTGGGAGATCTGATAGCCCTGCGGCAGATCAGGGTAGAAGTAGTTTTTGCGGTCAAAAACGGACTTCAGGTTGATCTCGGCCTTCAGACCCAAACCGGTCTTAATAGCCTGGCGAACACATTCTTCGTTGATCACTGGCAGCATGCCCGGCATCGCCGCATCAACCAAGCTCACATTATTATTGGGATCGCTGCCAAAGCTGGTAGAAGCGCCCGAGAATAGCTTGGCTTCAGAGGTCACCTGAGCGTGAACCTCCATGCCGATTACGATTTCCCAGTCGCCAGTTGCGCCCTTGATGAATTTCTTCGGATCCGGAGTGCGCGTATCGACAAGCAGCGTCATGCGATCAATATCCTGTGTTCGTATAAGTCTTCACGGAAGTCCGGCCACGCGATGCACAGCCACGAAGACCACCTAATTTCTCAATGGTGTTGGGTAGGCCATCAACCCCGCAATGGCAAGTGAATCTTCGGGGGTTTTTGAACCAGAGTGCCTAAATTTCGGGGAGAAGCTTGTAGAAAGTCGCGCAGAAGCATCTGGAGCTTGACCCACGCTGAACAACAATCCCTCAGCACTCACTTTGCGCGGCGACGACTTGCCCCGATTTTCATAGCAATAGCACTTACAATCAGCCCCGTCGCAAAGCGGAACGGGAACAACGCCAGCGGCCCTACTTCAGGGTTCCACGGCAAAGGTACCCCAACAAGCTTGATAAGCCCTTCAAGAAACAGGCTGAGCGCAGCTGCAGCAAATCCTGCAATAAAGATCTTCCCCCGCTGATTGGCGTAGTAGCCCATATAGGCGGCGATCAATATGGCAAACGGATTCAAAAGCCCCGGCCACAGCAGGATTACAGAGATATCGTCGGTCATTAAAGTCTCATTCAGATCAATTAGGAAAGCACCTGCACAGCGCTACGTAGTTCCCCTAGCACATTATTGGAGTGACTGCGAAACAGACTTGGAGCACATCCCCGAAAAGTACGTTGCAGAGAATAATAGGGAGAGACATCCAACACATCCAACACTTCCAGCAAATCTGCAACACCTGCTTGTTTTCGCAGTCCAGCAAGAAATGACACGCTTGCGACACTCAGATAGGTTGCCTATAAGGCAGCCATCAATCAATGGAGTTTTGATGCGAGCTCGACAAGAGTCCCGGTAAAGCCCTGTCGAAGATAGACAGGGCATGCACAATCCAAACAATCTCACTGAGCGCATGAGCGGGCAGACGAGACAAGTGCATCTTTAAAACTCAAAGACATCCATGGATATTTCGAAAGCTGAACAGCGCATTTTGCATGTGCTGGCACAAGGCGGCTGCATTGAATTGCGCCGTGACGACGATGGCACTCTGGAAGAAATGAACTGCGTCACCCGGGACGGCTGGTATTATGCCGGTCTTTCCGAGCACATCTTCAGAAAACTGAAGTACAGACGCCTGATCTCTTCAAAAGGAGGCCGCCCCTATCGCATCACCAAACTGGGCTTGACCCGCGTCCGCAGCCAGCTCGACAATCGCTGACCAACACCACCCTGCAGCACCATGCTGCGGGGTGGTTTTCAATCATGCAAAGCTTGGGTGTCATCTACCCAAAATCTGCTTCAAAACCGCAGCTACAATAGCCTCGGGGCAATCTTCCTGAACCAAATGACCTGCTTGAGGAACTGGAATACAATCTTCCCCGGAAATCAGACCAGCCAAAACCTCCCCCTTCTCATAGGGGATCCACTCATCACACGCCCCCCAAAGTACCGAGACCGGGCAATCCAGAGCCCCATAACTCCCCTGTACTTCATCAGTGTATTTTTGGTCCATCTGCGCAATCTGACGATAAAATGCTGGTTGCCCAACGGGTCCAATCCAAGGATCGGCATAAATCTCCAAAGCCTCCTCGGAAAGCTCGTTATGAGCAGCCGTCTGCAAATAAGCCCGTAACATCGCTTTATGCATATACTCCGGCATCCCAGCAAAGGCCTCAGCATGTTCGCGCACATGTTGCACCAACGGCGATCCCCATGGAGCCAAAGCAACCGCATCAAATATCGTCAGAGAACCGTAACGCAGACCATTCAGATAATAGGCCCGCAGAGCTGTCGCACCTCCAAAGTCATGAGCCAGAACATCAGGGCGATCTAACTCCCATTCCTGAAACAGGGCAGCCAACACCTCATTTTGCACTCCGAGGGAAACATCCTGCCCTTCGCGTTTCTCGGAGTAACCGTAGCCCACCAGGTCAAAGTAATAGACCCTCCTGTGATCAAAGAGATGCGGCACAATCCTGCGCCAGACCTGCGAAGAAAAAGGTGTGCCGTGGATGGCAACCAGTGGCGGTCCATCCCCCATCATTCCCCAGCGAACAGCGTTTCCGTTAATGACCGAAGTGTTTGGAAGTTCCAGCATAGCATGACTCACATTGACATTTAGCTAAATGACTATATGAATATTTACATGGATAGAGCAATACAAATTAAAGCCATCTCCAGTGAGCCTCGTTTAATGGTCCTGCGCCTTCTGAGAGACCCACAAAAACACTTCAGCCATCAGCAATCAGCTGATCCTTCTGAGTTTGGAGTTTGCATGACTTTGATTGCAGAGGCGCTTGGCGTTGCCCAACCCACTGCCAGCAGGCATCTGGATATTTTAAAACAAGCTGGCTTTATAACTGCACAGAAGCATTTGAAATGGTCCTACTGCAAACGCAACGAACCTGAAATCAAAGAGTTTTTGCATTGGCTCAACATGGAAATCTCGCCAAACTAAATCATCTGATGCTCAAATCTCACATTTATTCAATACTGGGAAAAAACGCACAGCATCACGAGACCTCGCAGCAGCGTTCTGCGAGGTCAATTAGCACGAGCATTAGTTACAGGTCGTGTAAAAGAACCTTCGATCCCGGTCCTCGCGATATGAATAGACATGACAGGTCGTTTGATATCGCCCTCGATCCCATAATTCGACAGTCACATGGGTAGCCGGAGGGCGTCCGCCACGATGCCAAACACCACTCTCATCACGCAGGAGCAAGTACAGACCATCAGTCCCTGCCGGATTCTGGTAAGCACGCTGGATATCGCGATCAGATGATTCACTCAGCACCTGCCGAACAGTTGGCCCTGTAAAACTTGAGCGCGAGTCCAAAGTTCTATTACCTACAAGGGTATCAGGCTCATCTGCCCAATAAACGTCAGCCTGAGCACTCGGCAGACCAACACTCAACGCCAGCGCACAGACAACTATAAACTTTCCAATTTTCATTTATTCTTCCTTTCCCCGAAACTTCGGGCAAAAGGAAGACGCAGCAGCCCCCTTTTTAAGCAGCTAAATCCGGCAACAGCGTAAACACATCAAGAGCAGCCCCCCAACAGAAATTACGGAGCTACCGCAGCATCTCACGTTCACCAACAACGTAGCGCACGGGCTGCATCATCCCGACAGCCAAGTGCCAGATATTGTGACAGTGATAGGCCCACATGCCGGGGTTGTTGGCCAGAAATTCGATGGTCACCGTCTGCTTCTTAGGCACCCAAACCGTATCCATCACTGGCGCATAGTCGTCATCAGGACCACCAAGTACGCGAAATGTATGGCCGTGAAGGTGCATAGGATGAGACATGGGAGACCGATTGATCATCCGCAACTGAACCACCTCACCCTGTTTCACATCCAGATACGTCTTTTGCGGATCAGGCCCCGCATAGGGCTCAGGCCAGTAGTGATTGTTCATCATCCACTCATAGGCCTTCATATCTCCCGAAAGCAGCACATCATAAACACGATCAACTTTTCGGCCAAACCCTGATGCCTCAAGCGACTTCAGGCTTCTGAAATCAACAGTAACCCCGTCAAAGGAAGGACGCTTGTCATTCACGCTGGCCTTCACATCATCAGTATGAATAACCCCAAGACACTGCTTATTATCACCAAGCGCAGCAGCATGGATTGTGTAACTACCACTGTCCGGCACATCTACCAGCACATCATAACGGGCTGATGTCGGGACAATCACATTCTGCCCTTCAACAGGCTGCATACGGTTGCCATCAACTTCAATGACTGAGAACTTCAGTCCATCAATAGAAATTCTGAAGAAGGTGCTGCCGGACGAGTTGATCAACCGCAGCCGCAAACGCGCTCCTTTTTTGACGGTCAACGTCCACGGTTTGGAGTTGGGTTGTCCATTCAGAGTGTAACCAGCATTCACAACATCAATATCAAAGTCTTTGGAGTTGGGAGGCTCATAAGCGTCTTTGATCTCGGGCCGATGCCTGCCACTTCGTAAGCCTTTGATGATTTCTCCACCTTCGGCTGGTGGAATGTCGCTAAACATCAGCACTTCATCATGATCATAGGAATATGGATTGTCTTTAGGATCAATAATGAGAGCTCCCAGAAGACCATACTGCTCCTGCAATCCAAGATGGGAGTGGTAATAATAGCTCCCCTGTTGAACCAGCGGAAACTCGTAATATTGAGAGGTTCCCGCTTCAATGGGCAACTGCGCAATTTCGGGGACACCGTCCTGTAAAGACGGCAACAGGATTCCATGCCAGTGAATGCAGGTGGGCTGTTTCATCCGGTTATTGATGAGTACCCGGAACATATCCCCTTCCGTATATCGGATAGGAGTACCCGGCCATGTGCCACCAACAAGCATGCCTTTGAGATCGACACCATACTGAGAGTAAGGTTTCTCATCCACGTCCAGCGTAAAATCCGGCTTAGCAACACCTGCACCAAGGAGTGATTGTGCGCAAGCTGTTTCCTGTGGGACAGAAGCAGGAGGCAAAACAGGTTGAGATTGCTGTGCGCCAGCACTGCCGGAAATGAATGTAGCTGCACCTGCGGCAAGCCCGCCGCTTGCGCTGGTTTTCACAAAGTCTCGACGGCTCAGCTTCATAAGCGCACCTGCTCTTCCAGACGAAAAGAGCAGCTTAGGCAGGGAAACCCTACATTTCCCTAGCATTATCGAGAGGATTATAAGGAATAGGTTACGCGCCGATCAAACGATCAGCGCCCATGGAGCCCAGTGCAAGAGAGCTGGTCAGGCCTGGGCTTTCAATACCCATATAAGTCAACAGCCCCGGAATGCCGTGCGTTTCCTCACCCCAAATTGCAAAATCGGCCGCTTCAGCACCCGCAGGAACCAGCTTAGGACGAATACCAGAATAGTCCGCCTGTAAGCTGCCATCAGCCAAATCAGGGTAGTATTTACGGATCTGCGAATAAAACCGTTCGCCGTGCGCTTCATTCACTTCGTAGTCGATCTCGTCGATCCACTCCACATCAGGACCAAAGCGTGCCTGATTACCCATATCCAGCGTGAGGTGAACACCAAGCCCACCCGGCTCTGGCACAGGATAAATCAGATGCGAGAACGGAGCATCTCCGGCAAGGCTGAAATAGTTGCCTTTCGCATAGTAAAGCTTCGGCACTTTACATGACATGTGCCCGGCCAACTTGGAGAGCATCTTATTGGAGTGAAGACCCGCAGCGATCACAAGCTCATGACAGGTGATCGCGTAGCCATCCTTCATGACAACGGTAAAGCCGTCGCCTTTGAAGTTCTTGGCAGCAAACTCTTCATGCTCGTCATCATCAAAGTGATGATCAGCCGCTTCCAGATCCTCTTCCACCAGAATGTCAGCGCCCATCAACTCACTTGGGCGCATACCGGTTTCGATCTCGGTGACTTCTGTCCCAACAACAACAAGCCCGCCATGCGCCTCTAATCCACCTTGCAGCGCCATCATATACGCATGACTATCCACAATGCCTGTGGAAGGAGAAAACAGAGCTCCCTTACACGCCAGATGCGGTTCAAAGCCCCGCGCCTGTGCTTCATTGAGCATCAAAAGATCATCAACACCATTGGCAGCAGCACGTGCGCGAATGCCATCCAGCATGGAAACCTGGCTTTCATCGGTCGCTACAATCAGCTTACCAACGCGCTTGTACGGCACGCTAAATTCCTCACAAAAGGAATACAGCATCTCCTTACCTTGCACGCAAGCTTTTGATTTCAAAGAATCTTTTGCGTAGTAAATTCCGGCATGGACAACTTCAGAATTACGAGCACTGATTTCGGAGCCGATGATTTCGTGCTGTTCAAGCACAATAACTTCACGTCCCCTGCGCGCCAGTTCATAAGCCGCGCTCAAGCCCACAACTCCTGCACCGATTACGATGCACTCAACGTCTGCCATGCTATTCCTGTTTGCTCTTTTATTGTTGGGAGACAGACCCATAGCACATTACGCAGCAATCTAAACAATATACCCACAGCCTTTCCCGCATTAATCCCCAAGGCAAATGTGTAGATTTTGAGGCAGTATGTCTTGAAACGGCAAAACACCCAACATCTAGTAGGCAGCTTAATATACCAGGGTTCAGCTCATTCAAATTGATCCACAGCCAGATGCATCGCGCAGATACACAAGCAAAAAGCCTGCGTCAGACGCAGACTTTTCCCATGCCCATGTAGGGTGCATGTTGATAATGTGCAACCGGCACAATGCAGGTGAGATCAGAACCTACTGAGCCACAGCCAGCTCTGCCGATTTCACCAGCTGCACGCCCTTGCCCACCAACTCTGCCCGACAGTCCGTCCAGCCTTTCGGATCAATGGAAAGCACAGCATCCTCTGCCAGCTCCACCGCATATCCACGCCCAAGCGCACCAAGCGCCGTGCTCTTCACACAGTAACATCCATCAAGCCCGGCAATCCTGAGCCGTCCGACACCGTGTGTCTTCAGGAAAGCTTCCAGCTCTTCACTGGCAAATGCATCTCCCACACTCTTCACAAGATCCATATCCGGCTGAAACCCGAGCCGCTTATCCAACTCAAGCCCATCAGAGCCCATTGTCCCAAGCCCTTCGCCAAGCAATCCAATCAGAAAGTTCGTATAGCCTCCTTCATAGATCAACCGTGTGGTAATCACCGGTTCCCCGCGCGCCTGTGCATCTGCCGCCAACGCATTAATTCGCGCAATCCGCTCTTCCACAAAAGCAGCAGGCCACTGTCGTGCCTTGGTATCCTTTGTAAAGTCTTCCTGCACATCCAGCACCAGCAACGCAGACTGACCGCGGCTTGCCTTATCAATCACGTCTCCCTGCGTCGGCCCCTGCAACCGCATCAAGCGCTGCGCGGTGTATCCAGCACCAATCAGAAGCACCAGAACCACAAGACCAACAACACTCCACATACTCATCAATGCCTCCAAGTTACGACTGTCCCAGTGAGGAAAAACAACCAAGCAACGCCCGCGGCACTTTCAGGTGCGTCCGCACCTCATTTGCACGCAGGCACTGCAAAAGCCCTTCAAGAATAGACAGTGCTTAGCCAAAGGCTGAGTGATCTGTATCCTCTCACAAAGCGAAACCGCCAGTTCAGGATCTCTCTGCACGTCCCGCTCTTCCATACCCGCACAAAACCACTGCAGGAAAAATTTGTCAACTAAGTTGACAAATAAGATACACTCAACTGAACGCCCTCATGCTAGATTGAGGCATTAAAGTGAGTCTGGTCTTCGTTTTTAAAGTTCAATTTATGAGTAACCGCAAATCAGCAATTGTCCTCGGCGCTTATGGCTTCATCGGTGCCGCCTGCGTCAAACATCTCCAACATTCAGGATTTCATGTCACGGGGGTTGGGCGGTCCCAATCAGCCGCCCGGCAATGCTTTCCTGAATTACAGTGGCGCTTTCTGGATATCGCCACCACAACCACTGAGGATTGGAGCAAAATCTTTGAAACAGCAGATGTAGTCATAAACGCATCCGGCGCCCTGCAAGACTCTGCCAAAGACAATCTGGAAGCAATCCATGTGCAAGCCGTCGAACATATGTGCGAGGCATTGATCAACACAGATAAGCTGTTCATCCAGATCTCAGCCGCAGGCGTCGCGCTTGACGCAACCACCAATTTCTTCCGCACCAAAGCAAAAGGCGATGCAATCATTAAGCAACAGCTTGAGCATGCAATCATTCTGCGCCCTGCCCTTGTTATTGGACCACAAGCCTATGGCGGAACAGCACTTCTACGGGCAGCCAGCGCGATGCCGCTCATCGGCTTTAAGGTATTCCCCAAAAGCCAAATTCAAACCATAGCCTTGGACGACCTGGCACAAGCAGTCACACACTGCGCGCTTGGCAAAATACCGACAGGGACAACGGCAGACCTTGCAGAAGAAACACCGCAAACACTCTGGCAAATCACAAATTCAGTGAGAGCATGGCAAGGCTTCCCGCAATGGCGCTATGCTATCAGCGCCCCAAACGGGCTCCTAACGGCGACAAGCAAACTGGCGGATGCTCTTGGAACGCTTGGTTGGCGCTCTCCCCTGCGCTCCACATCCATCGAAACCCTGCAAAACGGCATCAGCGCGGATACGTCCACTTGGCAAAAGGCGGGTGGTTTTCCCTGCAAATCACTTGATGAAACACTGAGGTGTTTGCCATGCTCAACGCAGGAGCGTTGGTTTGCCAGACTTTATCTTCTGTTGCCCCTCACCATCGCCTGCCTTTCTCTCTTCTGGCTTGCCTCTGGCATTATCGGAGCAATCCAGTTTAGCGACGCACAGAGAGTTCTGACCGAGCGCGGCATGGATCAAACACTCAGTCTGCTCTTTGTCTTTGCAGGCAGCATCGCCGACGTCACGCTTGGCAGCCTCATCCTCTTTAGAAGACACACCCGCCTCGCTTGCCTTGGCATAATCGCGGTGACACTTGGCTACTTAGGTGCCGGCACATTGTGGGCGACGGATCTCTGGGCAGATCCTCTTGGCCCATATGTCAAAACAATCCCCGCCGTGATCCTTGCCCTCTTTCCCTTTCTGCTGCTGGAGGAAAGATGACCTACGAGTTCCTCAAGTTCCTGCACATCATCGGCGCCTGTGTCCTCATCGGAACTGGGGCAGGCATTGCGTTCTTCATGGTGATAGCCGCCAGAACGTTAAACGCTGCGGCCATCGCTCATACAGCCGGAACCGTCGTCATTGCTGACACCCTTTTCACAGCCACTGCGGTGATCATTCAGCCAATCACCGGATATCTGCTGGCAAGAGAAGTTGGCTGGTCTTTGACCGAAGGTTGGATCGTGCTCTCACTCGCACTTTACATGCTTATTGGCGCATTCTGGCTCCCAGTGGTCTGGATACAAATCCAACTCAGAAACCTCGCCACATCAGCCGCCCAAACATGCACACCCTTGCCACCCCGCTACCACACCCTCTACCGCATCTGGTTCGCCTGCGGCTTTCCGGCTTTCGTTGCGATACTTGGGATTGTTTGGTTGATGATTGTGAGGCCGGAGGTTGGTTAAAAAACATTGAATCGACTAAACACAATCAAGCAGTTTGCCAGTCACGGGCAGCACCTCATTATCCTGTGTGTAAAAAGCTCCATTGGAAAAGCTAACACCAATGCCGTACCCTAGGAAAATTTCGTCTTTTTGCTTTAAATTTTGCAGGGAGAATTCTCCCAACACGTAACGCACTTCTACAGCTCCAGCATCAACAACAACACCATCAAATTGCTTCGCATATAATTTTTGCATGTCAACATAACCTGGACTTTCGAGATTTCTAAACTCAATTCCTGATGAAATATTGTCTCCAAAACTTCTATCATCAAACCAAAGGTCTAAGTTAGCCTCAGGCAGCTTGCCTTCATTTGAAATAAATTGAAAGCCAATAGGACTAGACGCGACTCGCCAAAACCGTTGAAGAACACCTTGGCGATCTCCATCATTGCTTATCACTACAGGGATCGCAAAGATGCCTTCACATGCCCCCATCTTCTTTTGTACAGAAAACTCGGGCTGTAACAGTGTTACACGCAACCTAGGACCAGTAGCTCCAGCATAAATTGCGACAACTGCAACAACTAATGAAACAACAGCGATAGCAATCGAAAAGCCGTTTAAAACCAAACTTCTATCAAACCGGCCACCATTTTTAAAGAGATCCAACATTCTGCGCAAGAGCGAACACAAATTATCGATCCCCCGCCTTCCAGAGGCTAAAATTTTTTTCATGTAATTCTCATCCATAGAAAACTTTTAAACACAAAGTTCCATTTCCGCAAAGCATCACCAGAAACCAACGCCCAACAAAAAAGGCCCCGGATCTCTCCGAGGCCTCTCTCATTTCATAGCAGCAGCGCTGAGGCTTACTTGCTCCACCAGTTGGCGGAAGGCTCGAAGCGGCCAGCGGCTTGCTCAATCACTTCACCAACCTGGAACAGAGTGCCTTCGTCAAATGGCTTGCCGATCAGCTGCAGGCCCAGTGGCAGGCCGTCTTTGTTGAGGCCAGCTGGGATGGACATGCCCGGAACGCCAGCCATGTTGGCTGTCACAGTAAACACGTCATTCATGTACATGGTCACTGGATCAGTGATCTCGCCTGGAGCAAACGCTGCATCAGGAGTGGTCGGTGTCAGGATTGCATCCACACCGTCAGCCCATGCATTGTCAAAGTCCTGCTTGATCAGGGTACGAACCTTCTGCGCTTTCAGGTAATACGCATCGTAATAACCTGCAGACAGAACGTAGGTGCCGATCATCACGCGGCGCTTCACTTCGTCACCGAAGCCAGCTGCGCGAGTGTTCTCATACATCTCTACAATGTCATTGCCCGGCACACGCAGACCGTAACGAACACCATCATAACGCGCCAGGTTGGAAGACGCTTCCGCTGGAGCCACAATGTAATAAGCAGGCAAAGCGTATTTGGTGTGCGGCAGAGAAATCTCGACGATCTCAGCGCCAGCTTCCTTCAGCCATGCAATACCCTGCTGCCAGAGCGCCTCAATCTCCTCTGGAATACCGTCCATGTGGTACTCTTTAGGAATACCGATCTTCATGCCCTTGATGGACTTGCCGATGAAATCTTCGTAGTTCGGCACAGGCGCATCAACAGAAGTGGTGTCTTTCGCATCAACAGAAGCCATGGACTTCAGCAGGATCGCGTTGTCACGCACTGTACGGCCAATCGGGCCAGCCTGATCCAATGAGGACGCAAACGCAACCATACCCCAACGAGAACAACGGCCATAAGTTGGCTTGATGCCAACAGTACCGGTCAGCGCTGCAGGCTGGCGGATGGAACCACCGGTATCAGACGCTGTCGCCGCAGCACAAAGATGAGCAGCAACGGCAGAAGCGGAACCACCAGAAGACCCACCAGGCACCAGTGCAGTCTCAGTGCCATTGCGGCGCCAAGGGTTCACAACGTCACCATAGAAGGAAGTCTCGTTGGAAGAGCCCATCGCGAACTCGTCCATGTTCAGCTTACCCAGCATCACAGCACCGTCATCAAACAGGTTTTGCGTGACGGTGGACTCATACTCTGGCTTAAAGCCATCGAGGATGTGAGAACACGCCTGAGTGTGAACACCCTTCGTCGCGTAAAGGTCTTTGATGCCGAGAGGAATACCTTCCAGCGGACGCGCCTCGCCAGCAGCGATTTTTGCGTCAGACGCTTTGGCCTGCTCACGGGCAATATCGCCAGTTACAGCAATATAAGCGTTCAGCGCCTCATTGCCGGACTCGATGGCACCGAGGTAGCTCTCAGTCAGTTCAGTTGCAGTAAAATCGCGGGCAGCAAGCTTATCGCGCGCCTCTGCGATCGTCAGTTTGGTAAGATCAGACACAGTCATTATCCTTGTGAAATCGGGCGCTTATTCAACAACTTTAGGCACGGTGAAGAAGTTGTCTTCATGCACTGGCGCGTTAGAAACGATCTTGTCCGCATAACCGCCATCGCTCTGGCCGTCAGCCCGCTTCTTCATGGTGGTTTCAACCACAGAGGTCATTGGCTCAACGCCGTCAACATTCACCTCATCCAGCTGCTCAACAAAACCAAGGATCGTGTTCAGCTCACCAGTCATTTTCTCCGCCTGCGCGTCATCAACCTTGATGCGCGCCAGACCGGCAACACGTTTTACGGTGTTTAGATCAACCGACATGTTTCACTCCGAAATTACGGGGGCAAAAGACTGCCCGCCTCGAATTCATGGCAAAGAGCTATAAACACAAAAAAACAGCAGAACAATCACTGCCCTGCTGTTCATCCCTCATATTCTCGATATTACGGAACCAATCAGTACCGATTAATAAGAAGCATATTCCAGAGATCTCCCACGCACACCCGACACCACCAACCACAACGCCAGACCCAGCAACAAAGGAAGTGCCGAGAGTGAAAGCCCTGCCCAACCAACAGTGCTGAACAAAATGCCCGTTGAAAGCGCACAGATCGCAGAAACCAACGCTACGACTGAATCATTGGCTCCTTGAGCAAGCGGCGCATCTTCAGGTGCAACAACCTCAACCAAACGAGACGTCGCGCCGATAAAACCAAAGTTCCAGCCAACACCCAGCAGGAGCAAAGCCACATAGAAGGCCCAAATCTCAACACTCAGCGCACCAATCACACCAGCCCCAGCAAGCATCAACAAACCCAGCACCATGACCGAGGTTGTTCCAATCCGGCGGATGATAAAGCCTGTAACAAAGCTCGGACCAAACATGGCGACCAAATGCCAGCGGATTACATCGCTGGATTGACCAACAGAAAACCCACAATAGTCCATCGCAAGCGGTGTCGGAGACATCTGCATAGTCATGAAACCAAAAGAGAGCCCCGCACACGCCGTCGCACTCCAGACAGCTGGTCGGCGCAGCACCTTCAAGGACGCAACAAACCCTTTGTTAGTCTGGTCTTTCGTCAAAGCAGGCGGCAGGCTCAAACCAAGCACAGGCAACGCGCCCACAACAGCAACACCTGCCAACGCCAGATAACTGCCCACAAATGGAATGACCCCGCCAAAATCTTTCACCACACCAACAAGGCTTGGGCCAAGCAGCGCAGAGAGCAACCCCATAGACATGCTCAGCGAGATCGCCATGGGCTTCCACTTTTCGCTGGCGCTGTCAGATGCAGCAAACCGCATAAAGGTGTAGGCCGCCGTGGCAATGCCTAAAAGCACATGCCCAACAAGCAACACGACAAACTGATTGGAATAAAGCGCATAAACGCAGAGCAACGAACCGATAATGCTCAGGACTACACCCAGCAATATCCCGTTCCGACGCCCATACCGCCCCATAAACAGCGAGATTGGTGTAGCAAACAGAAAGTTACCAAACATCTGCAAGGCAAGCGGCACAGTTGCCATGGTGGGGTGGGGTGCAAGATAAGACCCTGCCAGAGCGCTGATCGCAATCAGGATTGGCATCTGCATGGAAAGGATTGCTGTTGCAATCAAAATGAGCGGAAAATTGCGCGCCCTATAGGCAGTCCCCGGCTCCGCTACCTTTGAAAATCCCATAATTATTCCTCGTAGAAACTTTGACCTCCTTGAGATTACCGCCTACAACAATTGGCAGTTAGGACATTCAAGCTTCAAATCATGCCAAACACACAAATCGAGCATTACCGTCATATAGATGCACTCGTGTATCACGGGATCAACCTTCTGGATCTGGCAGGCCCGATGCAGGCTTTCTGGACGGCAGACAGTTATCATCCCAAGTATAAGCTCAGAATTCTCTCTGTTGATGGTCAGCCGGTAGAAACCCAGCCAGGGATCAAAATCGCCGTTGATGGCAAGATATCCGACTGGAACCCAGCCGCTGATCTTCTCATCCCCGGAGGGCGTGTCGATAAAGAGCTGGGCAGCAGTACCCTTCGCTCGCTTCTTCAAAAAGCTGCAGCAAGGGCAAACGGAGAGCGCATCATCTCCATCTGCTCCGGCGCACTTATTCTGGCCGACGCTGGCATTTTAGATGGCAAGCAAGCCAGCACCCATTGGAGCCGCGCTTCCACAGCACAAACAGAGTTCCCAAATGTGAACTGGCAGCTCAACCAACTCTTCGTCAATGCAGGCAATGTCTACAGCTCTGCAGGTGTCACTGCAGGCATCGACCTGACCTTGCACCTCATCGAGCAAGATCTGGGAGCTGCGATCTCACTGAAGACCGCGCAGGAGCTGGTGGTCTACCTGCGCCGCAATGGGGGACAAGCCCAGTTCTCCTCCGCCCTTTCCCTGCAAGCCGCCGGTCAATCCAACATCGCAAAACTCTCAGAGATCATTCTGTCAGAGCCAGAGGCAGACTGGACCATCGAGAACATGGCAAAATCAGCAGGTGTCTCCACGCGCACTCTGCACCGCCGCCTGAAAGAAGACATTGGCGCGACCCCAGCTCAGTTCGTAGAGCGTCTTCGGTTGGATCTTGCCAGAACAGCCCTTCTCAAACGCAGCTCCATCAAACAGGCAGCTCATTTGTCCGGTTTCGGGCATATCCAAAACTTGCGCCGTGCCTTCCAGCGAAACTTTGGCATCACACCCTCTGAGTATGCGGAGAGGTTTTCCTGATGCCTGAGCCGACCACACCAAGAGGCCGCCCACAAAACAACGAACTCACCCGTCTGATCCTGACTACAACGCTCAAAGCACTGGCAACGGATGGCTATCACGGCACCTCAACCCAGCAAATTGCGCAGACAGCAAGCACGTCCAAACAAGCGCTGTATCGCCGCTGGCCAAACAAAGCAGGTCTGACTCTCGAAGCCCTGCGCTACGGGTTCCGCCAGGTTCCCCCCATCTACCCCGGCATGTCTTCTTTTCACAATGACTTGCAGGACGCCACCTCAGGCATCCTCAACGCCCTTTACGACACTCCGTTGGGCACCGCATGGCTTGCCCTGCTCTCAGAGCCTTCGTTAACGGAGGAACTTTCCCTCATTGAAGGTGAACAGCGCACGCACTTCAGACAGGTTTTCGTTTACTGGAATACCACTGCAACCATGGAGACAAGCATCGACCAACTTCTCGGTTTTGTGTTTTTCACCAGCCTCGTTCGCAGGAGAAAACCGGCGCTACGGGAAATTACCGAGTTAATTCAGAGCATTACAAGTCGATCATAAAAAATCAAAGCCGCTCTCCTCTTGGTGAAGACACTTGATTGGCACTTGTACACCCTCTTGGGGCAAGAAGATTGGGCCTCGCAAGAACGGGCAATTTCCGCGGGCCGAGGTTGTCGAACAAACAAAGCATTCTTCCTGACCTGGCTTTGTTTGTCTGGCGAAGTTCATTGTTTCATTGAGGGTAATATAATGAAAATCAAATCTATCGCTGTTGCAGCAGCCATTGCAGGTGCTGCCCTGTCCGCAAGCACATTCGGCGCTTTCGCTGATGAGATCTCGACCTACACCTCTGGTGGTTATGCGATTGGTGGTACCGATCCTGTTGCATACTTCACACAAAACAAGCCTGTTCAGGGTAAAGCTGAATTTACCGCTCAGTATGACGGCGTAACCTGGAAATTCTCCAGCGCTGAAAACCGTGACAAGTTCGTTGCAGAACCAGCAAAGTTCGCTCCGCAGTACGGCGGCTGGTGTGCAGTTGGTGCATCCTTCGGCAGCAAGCTGGAAACCAAGCCTGAGCTTTGGGACATCGTCGACGGCAAGCTCTACCTCAATGCCCACGATGGTGCAGTAAAGCGCATGCAGTCCCGCACAATCGAAACGATCACCAACGCAGACACAAACTGGGTTGAGATCCGCGACGTACCAGCAGACAAACTCTAAGTTTCCTTCAGTGCATATGCTGCAATAGGCGATGCCTAGCGCCTATTCCGACATCTCCCCAAATCTCATGGTGGCATATGCATTGAGCCCTAGAGAAAGCCGCAGATTTCTGCGGCTTTCTTTCGTTTATGGCACCCATTCGTTCAAAGCACACATAAACGAAACTAACGCTGCATCTACAACAAGTTGCACATCTTCAAATGCACTTTGCAGCGAGTAAACCGTCCCCTCACAACCAGTTCTCAAAACGGTGATGAAGCGTTATTGGCCTTAAGATAGGTATTCACGCATAGTGTTTTCAGAACATAGATAAAAACCAGTGGTTCCCCATAATCAACTGGTAAACGAAACAAGCCAGACTTGGCTTCAAAGATCAGTCCGAAGGAGTTGCCCATGCCGATCAAATCTTCAGTTCTTGCAGTTGGACTAGCACTGTCAGCACTTGTAACTGTTCCGATGACGGCAATGGCCGATGACGTAACCAACTTCGTTGAAGAAGGCTACGCAATCAAAGGAACTGATCCGGTCGCTTACTTCACACAAGGCAAGCCAGTTCCAGGCAAAAAAGAGTATTCCACGCAGTATCAGGATGTGACGTGGCTGTTCTCTTCCGCTGAAAATCTCGACAAGTTCAAAAAGGATCCAACCAAGTACGCGCCTCAGTATGGCGGTTGGTGTGCAACTGGTGTGAGCTTCGGAGTAAAAATTCCGATCCAGCCAGAACAATGGAAGATCGTTGACGGCAAACTTTACCTGAATGCCCATGCAGGAGCCCAGCGTCACTTCCTAAAAGACCCGAACGCTTCCATCGCCCGGGCAAATGAAAACTGGCCAACAATCATACACACGCCAGAAGCAGACCTTTAAGCGAACCCCACCCAAGCTCCCTTGAAGGCCACTCAAGCTACGCGTGCCCCCAACTAAGCGTAGCTCCCGCGGTGAAAGCAAAAAAACGCGGAATGTGTCCCTTTCAAACTTTAAATGCCTCAGTTCACGCTGAGGCCTTTTCTTGTTTCAGTGACAAAAATCAATGCAGCTATGAAGCTGCAACACTGTTATTGACTGTCACCATCTCCCCCGGCTTCAGCTTTGCCACACGAAATGCATCATCCTCCATGCATTCGGTAAACTGATCTGCGCTCTGGTCTAAAATTGGGAAGGTACCGTAGTGACACGGAATGATGGTCTGAAACTCGAAGAACCTCTGACACGCCATTGATGCGGTGCGAGCGCCCATGGTGAACCGATCCCCGATCGGCACAATCCCAATCTGGGGCCGGTAAATCTCGTTGATCAGCTCCATATCAGAGAAGATATCCGTATCACCCATATGTAACAGTGTTGGCTCATCCTCAGCCATCACCACAACGCCAGCTGGGTTACCCAGATACACGTCCGCAACGCTGCCTTCACTATCAAACGAACAAGCAGAACTGTGCACTGCATTGGTCAGCGCCACACCAAACGCCCCCATGTTCACGCAGCCGCCATGGTTCATAGGATTGATCTTCTCAATACCTTTGTCCTGCGCCCACATGCAGATTTCCCAGTTCGCCGTAAGCGTTACACCAGTCGCTTTCAAAATATCGATGGTATCGCCCACATGATCGTCGTGGCCGTGGGTCAGCAGAACATGATCAACACCTTCACTCACCTGCTCCACACTCATCTCTGCCGGAAAGCTCGGATTGCCAGACAAGAACGGGTCAATCAGAAGCGTTGCCCCGGGAATGTAAACCTTAAAAGCAGAATGGCCCAGAAACTGTAAATCCATACTACCAATCCCCCAATGCGGAGTGCCGAAACGCGGCACATCCGTGATATCTAAAATATTATCTAAACTAGTAGGAATTTGGTTACACAACCCTTAAATGTAACCGGACACTGGCAAAACTCCGGTAATGCCCTAGGAGATCTTCCAGTCAATCTCTGCAATACCATGTGCTTTCAGGTAGGCATTGGTTTTGGAAAATGGAGCCGACCCGATAAAACCGCGCCGTGCCGACAACGGCGATGGATGGGCACTCATCAAAACCAGATGCTTACTCTCATCAATCAGATCCAGCTTCTTCTGTGCATGCGCGCCCCACAGGATAAACACCAGATGCTCTCGTGCCTCGGACAAGCCCTTGATCGCCGCATCCGTAAACGGCGCCCACCCTTTCTTGGCATGAGACCCGGCCTTGGCTTCCTCCACACTCAAAGACGTGTTGAGCAGCAAAACACCCTGCTCCGCCCAATGTGTCAAACACCCATGAGCTGCAGGCGCTAAACCAAGGTCGCTCTCCAACTCCTTGTAGATATTGCGAAGCGACGGCGGCAGTTTCACGCCTTTGCGAACTGAGAAGGAAAGTCCATGTGCCTGCCCTTCCCCGTGGTAGGGGTCCTGCCCAAGGATGACAACACGTACATCACTCAGAGCAGCTGCATTAAAGGCAGCGTAGCAGTCAGCTGTGGGAGGATAAATGGTCTTACCTTCCGCTTCCTCAGCATCCAGAAAGGCCTGGAGTTTCTGAAAGTAAGGTTTATCCATTTCAGGAGCCAGAATGCCCTGCCATCCCTCTTCAAACTGCACTTGCGTCACGCCTATATCCACCTGCTCAATCATCTTGCACCCTTACCTTTATCAGAACAGCCATCACACAGTTCAGCAGGAAACAGCATGTCCCCGAGAAAAATATAGATTACCTGCTTGGCGTTGCTCTCAAGCCGTGCTAACCCGCCGCCATGGCAAATGATCCCTCACTTTCTCTCGAAGATTTCTGCGACGCGCTTTATGATGATGACCGCCTGATCGGTATCGATCTTGGCAGCAAGACCATTGGTTTGGCACTGACTGATTCAGGCCGGCAGATTGCATCTCCATTGGAGACCATCAAGCGCAAGAAGTTCACGCAGGATGTCGAACGTCTGCTGGATCTTTGTAAGGAACACAGCGTCTTTGGCCTCGTGATTGGCCTGCCGCTCAACATGGATGGCACCGAGGGCCCGCGCTGTCAGGCGACCCGCGCATTTGTGCGCAATCTTGCCCAGAAAACGGAAATCCCGATCACCTACTGGGACGAGCGTCTCTCCACCGCTGCGGTCACACGCACACTTATCGAAGCAGACCGTTCCCGCGCCCGCCGAGCCGAGCTGGTCGACAAGATGGCTGCCTCCTACATCCTGCAGGGCTTCCTGGACCGCATCAACTATGGCGGCACCTCTCTCTTTGAGGACGAGTAGGTCCAGCTCTCAAGCAACAACACTTGAGAAAATTTAAGGCGCCCTGCGCTTTACCACTCTGCTTTTTTCAGGCTACGTGAATAAACGGATACGCGCCTCAATGCGCTGTTTGTCCATCCACTTGCAAAGACACTTTCCTGTCTGTGCAACAGCCTGAAAAGCACAAGCATGTTCTCTGCCCTGTCAGCCATCATCTCTGTCTTGCTCCTCACAGCCACAGGATGGTTCCTCCGTCATCGCAATCTCATCCCAAGAGAGCGCTGGAGCGGTATGGAAGATCTGGCCTATTGGGTATTGTTCCCTGCGATCATCCTGATCAACGTAGGCACCTCAGATTTCTCTGCAATGCCGGTCATGGAAATCACCATTTCCGTACTGGGAACCTTCTCGCTTCTGGCCATTCTCTGCCTCGTCCTGCAACCCTTTCTAAAACAGAAATTTGCAATCGAAGGTCCGCGCTTCACTTCCATTTTTCAAGGTGTCGTGCGCTGGAATGGTTTTGTCGCCATGGCAATCGCAGCCAATAGTTTTGGAGAGGAAGGTGTGGCGCTGGTGGCGGTCATCATGGCAATCATGATCCCGGCAGCAAACCTGCTCTGCGTGATTGTTCTGTCGATCTATGCAGGAGGATCCGTCCCCTCGCCAAAGACGCTTGCAAAAGAACTGATCAAGAACCCTTTCATCATCAGCGTTGCAGCAGGAGGTCTCATCAACGCCTCCGGTGGTTATATTCCGGAAGTTATTGCAAACTATCTGACATTTTTGGGAAGTGCAGCCCTACCAATTGCAGTTCTGTGCGTCGGTGCAGCTTTGGATTTGGGGGCACTGCGTCGCCCGGGCCCAGCGCTTACATCAGCTCTGCTTTTGCGCAACGTACTTGCACCGGGCATTGCCTTGAGTTTTGCGCTCGCGCTTGGACTTGACGAAATCTCGGCAACCATTGTCACACTGGTGTTTTCTGTTCCGGCAGCAGGGGCAAGTTTTGTTCTGGCGAGGAAAATGGGCGGCGACGCCAAGTTGATGGCCGAAATTCTGACCCTTCAGACAGTCGCCGCCGCAATCACTATTCCGACGTGGTTATTGGTCGTGGCCTACTTGATCGGGTAAAGCCACTCAAGGATCCCCTTGGCGTCATAGCGAGCATCCAGCATGCCATAGCTTGAACGCCACTGACCTGCCATACGGGTCTCAATAAACGCATTGGCAATCGCTGGAGGAGCAACTTCTTTCAGCGCTGCAGCTGCAGCTGTGATCGCCAGTTGTTCAGTCAGCAACCGGGCACCACCTTCATCTTCCAGACACGTCCGCGCTGCAGCCTGCAACACTTCAACAGACACCTTGCCGGCAGGGCCAAGATCAGCTTCCAGCATGCCAAGCACATTCATGAAGCTGTCTGGAGTGCGGTGCATAGCCCGCAGCAGGTCCAGCGCCATGATATTGCCTGAGCCTTCCCAGATGCTGTTGACTGGGGCTTCACGGTAGATACGAGCCATGTCGTGATCTTCCACATACCCGTTACCACCCAGACACTCCATCGCCTCAGCTGCAACGTTCTCTGCACTCTTGCAGATCCAGTATTTTGCAGCAGGCGTGATGATCCGCAGGAAGTCAGCAGCCTGACTGTCTTCACCTTCCAAATCCATGCAATGCGAAAGTTTCAGCGCCAGTGCCTCACTTGCAGCCATATCCAGAGACATATCCGCAAGAACCCGCTGCATCAGTGGCTTTTCAATAAGACGAGCCCCAAATGCACTGCGGTTGGAGGTGTGATGAACCGCTCTGGAAATCGCAGCCCGCATCAGGGCAGAAGACCCAATACAACAGTCCACACGGGTAGGTGTCACCATTTTCAAAATGGTCTTGATGCCCTTACCCACTTCCCCGACAAGGAAGCCAACGGCGTTGTTAAACTCAACCTCGGAAGAAGCGTTGGACTTGTTACCCAGCTTGTTTTTCAGGCGCTGGAAGTCCAGACCATTCACTTCGCCAGATTCCAAAATACGCGGTACAAGGAAACAGGTCGGCCCCTCTTCCAACTTGGCCAGCACGAGGAACGCATCACACATTGGTGCAGAGAAGAACCACTTATGACCATTGATCACATAAGTGTCGTCAGAAACCTTTTCAGCGCGAGTGATGATCTGACGCAAGTCGGACCCACCCTGCTTCTCCGTCATGCCCATGCCAAGGCTCGCACCCATCTTCTGGCTGGCAGGGCGGAAACGTTGATCATATTTGCGGCTCAGGATGCGCTCATTCCACACCTTGGCAAGTTCAGGGGCCTGAGTAAGGGCCATGGCAGACGCGTTGGTCATGGTCACCGGGCAAAGGTGCCCACCTTCCACCTGGCTCATCACGAAATACTTGCGCGCACGATTATAAAACGCACGCTCACCACCCGGCTCCATGGACTCAACAGACGCACTGTGCAGGCCAGCTTCAAACGAGCGGCGCATCAGCGCATGATAGGACGGGTGAAATTCGACAACATCCAGACGGCGACCATACGGATCGTGTGTTTTCAGCACCGGTTCGTTAACATTTGCCAGTCTCCCCAGATCCAGTGCATCTGCGGCTCCACACTGCTCACCAAACTTGATAAGCTCCTCCCGTGCAGAATCGTTGGAGCCCGTGCCACCCAGATCAGCAAGGAGAATTGGATCACTCTCGGCAAGGTTATACCCACAATATGGCGGGGCCTGATTAATTACCCCTGTCGTCATAGTGGCTTGTGAAACTTTATCCATTTTTCCTCCCGCGAGTTGCCCCAGCGATTTTGATAGGTTAGCGCGCACGTTGCAACTGCGATTTGCACAATAAAAACTATACATCTGTTGAGCTCTTTACGAACTCGGTGTTTCTGCCTATAGAAGGGTCTTCGATGAGCAAGAAAACCACACATCGATCCTCAGCGTTCCCGCATCGCCATCTCCTCGGTATCGAGGGATTGCAGCCTCCCCACATTAATTACCTTTTGGACCTTGCCGACGAAGCCGTCGAAGTCTCCAGACAGGTAGAAAAGCAGAAAGCTGTTCTGCGTGGGCGAACGCAAATCAACCTCTTCTTTGAGGCTTCCACCCGCACCCAATCTTCCTTTGAGCTTGCAGGCAAGCGCCTGGGCGCGGATGTTATGAACATGTCGGTCTCCACCTCTTCGGTGAAAAAGGGTGAAACCCTGATCGACACCGCAGCAACCCTGAACGCCATGCGCCCTGATTTGCTGGTTGTTCGCCACCACGCCGCTGGAGCGGTCCACCTGCTGGCCCGCAAAGTCGGCTGCGCGGTCGTCAACGCCGGCGACGGCCCTCACGAGCACCCAACTCAGGCTCTGCTGGATGCCTTGACCATCCGCCGCCACAAAGGAACCCTCGGCGGCCTGACAGTAGCCATCTGCGGCGACATCCGCCACTCCCGCGTCGCCCGGTCCAACATCATCCTTCTCTCTAATATGGGAGCCCGCGTGCGTGTCATAGCTCCCTCTACACTACTGCCCTCTGGTATTCATAGTATGGGCGTCGAAGTATTCACAGACATGCGCGAAGGACTAAAAGGCTGCGACATCGTCATGATGCTGCGTTTGCAACGCGAACGTATGAGCGGTGCCTTTGTACCATCTGTTCGTGAGTATTTCCGTTATCACGGTCTGGACTCCGAAAAACTCTCCTACGCCAAACCTGATGCTCTGGTCATGCACCCCGGCCCTATGAACCGTGGTGTCGAGATCTCGGCAGAAGTCGCAGATGGTCCGCAAAGTCTGATCCGCGAGCAAGTGGAAATGGGCGTCGCCATACGTATGGCAGTGCTTGAAGCTCTTGCTCAAAACCTTCCTGACAACAACTAGAGGACACGCGCATGTACAAGAATGTAAACCCGCTGGTCCTGACAAACGCCCGCATCATCGACCCAGCAAACAATGTTGATGAAGCAGGTGCAGTGATTGTGCAGGACGGCACCATTCTCGCCGCTGGTGCAGAGGCTCTCAATCAAGGTGCTCCAGATGGAGCAAAAACCGTTGACTGCCACGGTGCTGTCGTCGCACCCGGTCTCATAGACATGGGCGTCAGCGTAGGCGAACCCGGCGCAGAACACCGCGAAACGCTGGAGAGCGCCAGCCGCGCAGCAGCCGTTGGCGGTGTAACCACCATCCTCACCAGCCCCAACACGGACCCGGTGATTGATGATCCTGCATTGGTGGACTTCATGCTCCGCCGCGCTCGCGACACAGCTATCGTCAACGTGCACCCGATGGCTGCCCTCACCAAGGGCCTGGCTGGCAAGGACATGAGCGAGATCGGTTTGCTTAAGGAAGCAGGCGCCATCGCCTTTTCCAATGACAGACTGCCAATCACCAACTCCTCCGTTCTGGTCCGTCTGCTGACCTACGCTCGTGACTTCGACGCGCTGGTGGTTCATCAGGCTCAGGATAAGGATCTGGCAGGCTCCGGCGTCATGAACGCAGGTCTGAGGGCCTCATGGCTGGGTCTGGGCGGCATCCCACGCGAGGCTGAGTTCGTCGCAATCGAACGCGATATGCGCCTCGTTGCCATGGCAAAAGGCAAGTATCACGCACGCCTGATCTCCTGTCCGCAAAGCGCTGAAGCCATCCAGAAAGCAAAGAACGACGGCCTCAACGTCACTGCAGGCATCTCCATCAATCATCTCACGCTCAACGAAAACGACATCGGCCCCTACCGGACCTTCCATAAGATGTCGCCACCGCTGCGCACGGAAGATGATCGTCAGGCCATGGTAAAAGCACTGGCAGATGGCACAATCGACATCATTATGTCCGATCACAACCCACAAGATGTGGAAACTAAGCGTCACCCCTTTGCAGAAGCCGAATATGGTGCTTTAGGGCTTGAAACAATGCTTGGAGCTGGAATGCGCCTCGTTCTGAATGAGGACATCTCACTTTCCAAACTGCTTGCAACAATGACCTGCAATCCAGCGGACCGTCTTGGTCTTCCTGCTGGCCGCCTCTCAAAAGGTGCTCCAGCAGACCTGATCGTGTTCGACCCGCAAAAACCATGGATCGTAGAAAAAGATAAAATCCGTTCGCGCTCAAAGAATACCCCTTTTGAGGACGAAACTTTAACAGGTCGGGTTTTGACAACCATCGTTGCAGGCGGCATCCTAGATCACGACGCAATTTAACGTGTAGCTCTGAACCAGCCCACGAGGCTTTGGCACAATGCACGCGATACGATAAAGTTTTAAAGCAGTATGCTCATCCGCAAGGACAGGCATACTGCTTTAATATTCAACTACTGGAGAACACCCGTGCCTGATCCAATCAGCTGGTCCCTTGATTTACCCTACTATCTGGCTGCGTTGGCCTTTGGCTACCTATTAGGCTCCATTCCGTTTGGCCTGCTCTTTACAAAAATGGCAGGTCACGGAGATATCCGAAACATCGGATCCGGCAACATTGGCACCACCAACGTCCTGCGCACCGGCAGTAAAAAACTCGCGGCCCTCACTCTGCTGTGTGATGCGTTCAAAGGCACTGCTGCGGTCGTACTTGTAGCTCTTTACATGGGCGGTGAAGCAGCATTAATCGCAGGTCTCGGCGCATTTCTAGGCCACCTTTTCCCGGTCTGGCTCAAGTTCAAAGGCGGCAAAGGCGTTGCTACTTACATCGGCATCCTGCTCGGCATCTTCTGGCCAGTAGGCATCATCTTCATCGCCATCTGGATTGCGACCGCCTACATCACTAAGTTCTCATCCCTGTCAGCACTGGTAGCAAGTCTTGTCACTCCCTTTATTCTGCTGGCTTTCGATCAGTGGCAAATTGCGCAAATGATGGGATTACTCAGCATATTGCTATGGGCAAAACATCACGAGAACATTGCCCGCCTGCTGAAAGGCAAGGAAAGCAAGATCGGTTCCAAGGGATGATGTAAATGGAGACAGCCACCAAAAGCCGGGCACCACACCTAAGTGACACCCAACGGCTTGCGTGGCTTCGCCTTATCCGCTCTGAGAATGTCGGCCCAAGAACATTCCGGGAGCTCTTCAATCATTTTGGCTCAGCACAAGCGGCACTTGATGCCCTGCCAGAGTTATCCCGAAGAGGCGGTAAGAAAACTTATCGCCTTTTTTCTATGGACAAAGCTGAAGCTGAACTGGCTTCCCTCTATAAAATGGGCGCACGCCTCGTCGCCATGGGCGAGCCCGCCTATCCTCCCCTTCTCAGACACATTGATGCACCCCCACCCCTGCTCGCGGTCCGAGCCAGAGAGCCATTGCAACAGGAACTCACCGGCACGCAAAAGACGCTGGCCATCATCGGCGCCCGCAATTGCTCGGTCGCCGGAGCAAAGTTTGCAACAAAACTGGCTGGAGACCTTTCAGCAGAAGGCTTCACCATCATCTCAGGTCTGGCACGGGGCATCGATAGCGCAGCGCATCAGGCCGCTCTCACGTCTGGAACCATCGCAGCCTTTGCCGGAGGCATCGACACCATCTACCCAAAAGAAAATATGGAGCTTTTTGCAAAGATGATCGCAGCCAACGGAGCAGCCATCAGCGAAATGCCCATGGGCTGGAACCCGAGAGCTCGGGATTTCCCCCGCCGCAACCGCCTGATCTCGGGAATGTCATTAGGTGTTATCTTAATTGAAGCCGCAGAAAAATCGGGATCTCTGCACACCGCCCGATACGCACTGGAACAGAACCGAGAGATATTGGCAGTCCCGGGGTCTCCATTAGATCCTCGATCAGTCGGCGCCAACAAACTTATCCAGCAAGGCGCCGCGCTCATTCAATCGACTGACGATATTCTGGAGATCATGGAACCCAAAATCTCTATGTCCTTGCCACTTCATCAGGGGATTGACGAACCTGCCATGGGTTGGCCAGCCTTGGAGCAGGCAGATGCAGACGAGACCACAAACCCGCTCAATGCCAAAGAACAGGACAGACAAGCCATCATCAATGCACTGAGTGAGACACCCATAGATCAGGATGAACTCCTGCGATTTACCGGTGTCACCTTACAGACGCTTCAACTCATCCTGCTGGAGATCGAACTGGCCGGACGCTTGGAGCGGCACAAACCCAACAAGCTTTCTTTGATACATTCTGACAGAGCGTGACAATTTTGCGTCTTAGTCGGTTTCGTTGTTTTCCAGATCCAAGTCCTCAACCTCAACAGGGTCCGGTAATCCACCGGATTGAGCTTCCGCTTCTTTTTGAGCCAGAAGCAATAAGTACCTCAGCAGGTCGAGCCTCTGCGATCGCGCCATGTCACTCAATTCACGACACATTTTGGCGCAGTACTCTGCTACGTCACGTGTTTCGATTGTTCTGTCATTTTTCGGCAACGGGTAATTACGCAAGCTTTTTAACCTTCTTATGCAACCATGACACAACCCTCAGATGGTAAAAAGCGCTTTGCAATCTGAGGGTTACAGCAAGTAAAGCCATTACCTTAGGTTGCGTAAATTAGCAAGCGCAACCAAAATATGACCCAAGGAAAATTAAGGGAGTGGCTTTTCCGCTCTTGACCAATTGATCTGAAAAGGCCATTTGACAGCCGCGAAGTCATCCGAGATTGTGTCGGTTCGACTCATAAAACGGTTTTTGATTTATCAATTCCAAGACGAGATTTACGCGAAAGCCAGGAAATCAATGAACGTAGTCATTGTGGAATCACCGGCGAAAGCCAAGACCATCAATAAATATCTGGGCAAGGACTATATAGTTCTGGCGTCCTACGGCCATGTGCGCGATCTGCCTCCAAAGGACGGCTCCGTGCTGCCGGACGACGACTTTGCCATGTCTTGGTCTGTCGATTCCAAATCTCAAAAGCGCCTGTCGGATATCGCCAACGCTGTGAAGGAGGCTGACCGCCTTATTCTCGCAACTGACCCCGACCGCGAAGGAGAGGCCATTTCTTGGCACGTCTTGGAAGTTTTGAAAAAGAAACGCGTCCTGAAGGATAAGAAGGTCGAGCGCGTGGTATTCAACGCGATCACCAAGAATTCCATTCTGGAAGCAATGAAAAATCCGCGCGAACTGGATGTGCCACTTGTCGACGCCTATCTGGCTCGTCGCGCACTCGACTACCTCGTGGGCTTTACGCTCTCACCGGTTCTATGGCGCAAGCTGCCAGGTGCCCGCTCAGCAGGCCGCGTGCAATCCGTTGCGCTGCGCCTTGTGTGTCAGCGCGAGAACGAGATCGAGACATTCCTCTCTCAGGAATACTGGTCCATTCTGGCAAACCTGAACACACCGGAAAACGCGCCGGTTCAGGCACGCATCACCAATTTTGACGGCCAGAAGATTACGCGCCTCGACATTAAGAACGAGCAGGAAGCCACAGCGATCAAGCAGATGCTTGAAGGCGCGAGCTTCTCTGTCAGCAATGTTGAGAGCAAGCCACAACGACGTAATCCATATGCACCATTCACCACCTCGACCCTTCAGCAGGAAGCTTCCCGTAAGCTCGGCTTTGCAGCAGCACGCACCATGCAGGTTGCGCAAAAGCTTTATGAAGGCGCGAATATCGGTGGTGAAACCACTGGTTTGATCACCTATATGCGTACCGATGGTGTGCAGATCGCTCCAGAAGCAATTCAAAGCGCGCGCGCCGTCATCGGCTCCCGTTATGGGGATGAGTACGTTCCTGAAAAGCCACGGGTGTATACATCCAAAGCCAAAAACGCTCAGGAAGCACACGAAGCGATCCGCCCGACTGACTTGTCCCGTCACCCACGGGACATGGCAAAGTTCCTCGACGAAGACGGCGCACGCCTTTACGAGCTGGTCTGGAAGCGTACCATCGCCTCTCAGATGGAATCTGCTGTACTGGAGCGCACCACTGTTGACATCGAAGCTGCAAACGGCGCCAAGAAAGCTGCCCTGCGCGCATCTGGCTCTGTTGTCCGTTTCGATGGTTTCCTCACTCTTTATCAGGAAGGTAAAGATGATGAGGAAGACGAGGAAAGCAAACGCTTGCCACCAATGACGAAGGGCGACAGCCTCGGCCGTAAAGGCATTGAAGCCAACCAGCACTTCACTGAACCTCCACCACGCTTCACCGAAGCAACACTGGTGAAGAAGATGGAAGAACTGGGGATTGGTCGCCCGTCCACCTACGCCGCAACGCTGCAAACTCTACGCGATCGCGAATACGTAGATTTGGACAAGAAACGTCTGATTCCACAGGACAAAGGTCGTCTGGTAATTGCATTCCTTGAAGACTTCTTCAATCGCTACGTGGAGTATGACTTCACTGCAAGCCTTGAAGACCAGCTCGACAAGATCTCAGCTGGAGATCTGGAATGGAAGGCCGTCTTGCGTGACTTCTGGAACCCGTTCCACGAAATTTGTGATGAGGTGATTAAGCGCTCCAACACGGAAGTGTTGGATGCCCTGAACGAAACCCTCAAAGCACACGTTTTCCCAGACAAGGAAGATGGCTCTGATCCACGCAAGTGCCCGAAATGTGAAACCGGTCGCTTGTCACTGAAAGTCTCCAAATTCGGCGCGTTTGTTGGTTGTTCCAACTACAACAAAAACAAGAAAGACGGCAAAGAACCAAACGAAAATCCGCCACATTGTGATTATACACGTCAGCTCACCTCAGGTGGTACATCTGATGCGGGTGCAGCAGCAGACGGACCTCAGGTTTTGGGCATTGATCCGGAAACCGGCTTGGAAGTCTCCTTGCGCACAGGCCGTTTCGGCCCATATGTACAGCTAGGTGAAGAAGCCAAACCAAAGCGCTCGTCCCTGCCACGTGGCTGGAGCACTGCCGATCTGGATCTGGAGAAAGCCCTTCAGTTGCTTTCCTTGCCACGCGAAGTTGGCACCCATCCAGAAGATGGCAAGACCATTTCCGCAGGCCTGGGCCGTTTTGGACCGTTCGTGCTGCATGATGGCACCTATGCCAATCTGGACAGCCCGGACGAAGTCTTCTCTGTCGGCATCAACCGCGCCGTAACCCTGCTTGCTGAAAAGCGTGCCAAGGGCGGAGGCCGCGGAGCTGCCGCAAAACCACTCAAAGAACTTGGTGACCACCCCGATGGCGGCGCCATCAACGTATACAGCGGCCGTTATGGCCCCTACGTGAAATGGGAAAAGATCAACGCAACCCTTCCAAAGGACGTTGCACCAGAAGCTGTCACGCTGGAACAGGCAACAGAGCTTGTAAATGCCAAGGCAGCAACAAAAGGTAAGAAGAAAGCGCCTGCCAAAAAGGCAGCTGCAAAGAAAACAACGGCCAAGAAAGCAGCGCCCAAAGGGGCACTGAAAGAACTTGGCGATCATCCGGATGGTGGAGCGATGGAGCTGCGCGACAGCGGCCGCCTCGGCGTTCGGATCAAATGGGGCAAGGAGTTCACCTCCCTGCCAAAAGGAACAGACCCGGAGACGGTAACCCGCGAACAGGCAATCGAGCTGATCAACGCGAAGAAGGATTAAGATCCCCGTTACTCTCCGGACAACGAAACATAAGGGCTTCCGTTCATCGGGAGCCCCTTTTCGCGGCATAAAAGCCGCACTGGATGAGATACATTGAGCCGAAAAAAGGCCACTGAAAAAAGACACAAGGGACCGGCAGAAATGCCATCCCGCGAAGACATTCTGAAGTTTATTGCCGACAATCCCGGCAAAGCTGGTAAACGCGAAATCGCCCGCCATTTTGGTATCGTCGGCGCAGCGCGCATCCCCCTCAAACGAATGCTGAGAGATTTGACCGAGGCCGGTCATCTCGAAAAACGCCGGAAACGCATGTTGCGCCCAGGCGATCTTCCTCCTGTCTTTGTTGTAAAAATCACAAGCAGAACTGCTGACGGTGAGCTCCTCGGCATCCCGATGAACTGGGATGAAGAGCATGGAGAGCCACCGAACGTTCTCGTCTTGTCGCAAAAGAACAAAAACAAATTCAACCCCGTCCCAGGCATCGGCGACCGCGCCCTTGTGAAACTGCTGGACGATCAGGATGGATCCCCCGAAGCCAAACACGTCGTGCGCGTGATGAAGCGCCTGGAGAACCAGGACACCGACGTCCTCGGCATCCTGCGCATCAACAAAGCAACCAAAGCAGCAACTCTGGAACCAGTTGACCGCAAGCAGCGCGCTGTCGATCTGGATCCGCGTGAGCTGATGGAATCTGAAGACGGTGACCTCGTAAAGATCGAAGTCCACAAAGTCGGACGATACGGCACACCGCGTGGCCGCATCGTCAAACGCTTTGGCTCCACAACCTCAGAAATGGCTGTCTCCGAAATCGCGTTGCACACACAGGGTATTCGCAATGAGTTCCCAGGAGCTGTGACTGCTGAATCGGAAAACATCAAGCCTGTTGGCCACAAGGGCCGTGAAGATTGGCGTGACATCCCGCTCCTCACCATCGACCCTGCGACAGCAAAAGATCACGATGACGCGGTCTATGCTCAGTTGGACAACAGCCCGGAGAACGAAGGCGGCTGCATCGTTTACGTCGCAATTGCAGACGTCGCAGCCTATGTCACACCGGGCTCACCGATGGATAAGGAAGCACTGCTGCGCGGCAACTCGGTCTATTTCCCTGACCGCGTAATCCCAATGCTACCTGAGCGCATCTCTAACAATTTGTGCTCCTTGCGCGAGAACGAAGACCGCCCGTCCATCGCAACACGGATGGTATTTGACAAGAACGGCAAGAAAACATCCCACTCGTTCCATCGCGTCATCATGCGCAGCGCGGCTAAGCTCTCCTATCAACAGGCCCAAAAAGCCATTGAAGGCGTGACAGACGACAAAACCGGCCCACTGCTGGAACCGGTTCTTGAGCCATTGTGGGCTGCCTATGAGATCCTGAAGCGTGGCCGAGACAAACGGCAGCCACTGGAACTCGACATCCCGGAACGCCGTATTCTGCTGAAAGAAGACGGCACCGTTGACCAGATCGTCGTTCCTGACCGATTGGATGCGCACAAACTCATCGAAGAGTGCATGATCCAGGCGAACGTCGCAGCCGCAGAAGAGCTTGAGAAACGCAACTCTGCCCTGCTCTATCGTGTGCACGATGCGTCGACACCGGAAAAGCTGGAGAACCTGAGAGATTTCCTCTCCACGCTGGACGTCAAACTGCCTCACATTGGCGGCCTGCGCCCTTCCGTGTTCAACAACATTCTCGACAAGTTCAAAGACACCGCAAGCGCAACCATGGTGTCAGAGGTCGTGCTGCGTTCGCAGGCACAAGCGGAGTACAATGCCGAGAACATCGGACACTTCGGCTTGAACCTCCGACGTTATGCACACTTCACATCCCCTATTCGCCGCTATGCAGATTTGATAGTGCACCGCGCACTCATTCGTGCACTCGGCCTCGGGGATGATGGCCTGCCATACGGCATCGAAGAGAAGCTACCTGCCATTGCAGCAGAGATTTCTGCGGCAGAACGACGGGCAATGCTGGCTGAACGCGAAACCATTGACCGACTGATTGCCCTGTACCTTTGCGAGAGAATTGGGGTTGAATTTTCGGGACGAATTGCCGGAGTGACCAAATCTGGCCTGTTTGTCAAACTGCTACAAAATGGCGCAGACGGCTTCATTCCTGCATCTACCATTGGTATGGATTACTACGAATATGTAGAATCGGCTCATGCCCTCGTGGGCAGAGCAACTGGTGAAACCTACCAACTTGGTGACGCAGTGCAGGTCAAACTGGTGGAAGCCGCCCCATTTGCGGGCTCTTTACGGTTTGAAATGCTCACAAAAGGCAAATCCAAGGGCGAAGCAGCGGGACGGGTTGCTAAGCACAAGGGTTGGCAAGCAAGAAACAACAGCAAGCCAAAAGGTTTACGCCGGTCAAAAAACGGAAATAAGCGGAAGCGCACATAAAAAGAACGTGCGCTCCCCTGCATTTACGGGACGGAAAAGGCAGGTATAAATGAATACCCATCAAGATCGGAATACCGGAGAAGCGGTGCTGCGTGGCATGCGCTGCAAATGCCCTTCCTGTGGCATTGGCTCTGTCTTCGACGGTTACTTGAGCGTGAAACAGTCCTGCGACAACTGTGGTGAAGAACTTCACCACCACCGCGCAGATGATGCTCCGCCCTATTTCACAATCTTTATCGTTGGTCACGTCGTCGTTGCGCTGGCCATGTGGGTAGAGATGGCCTACGTGCCGCCTATGTGGCTCCACATGGCTGTCTGGCTGCCTTTAACCATCATCATGTCTCTGTCTCTCCTGCGCCCAATCAAGGGCGCCTTGGTTGGTTTGCAATGGGCACTACGTATGGATGGCTTTGCAACTGCCGGCAAAGCACCTAGTTTTAGCCCAACACGCGCCAATCAGAGGTAAGGAATGTCCACGGAAGACCTGACGAAAGAAGTCAAAGTTGAGCGAGCGGAAGAAAACAACAACCCGGCCGCTCAGCCTTTGAGGCCAAAAGACGCCTCCACACTGCTCATTCTGGACCGCAAGGACGATGGCTCCCTGCATCTGCTGATGGGCAAGCGCCATATGGCGCACAAATTCATGCCTGGCAAATTCGTGTTCCCGGGTGGCCGTGTCGATTCTGAAGACAGCCGCGTCAGATATGTACGCGACTATCATCCAGATGTTCTCGCCAAGCTCAACTACGACAAAAAGCAGATCAAGACTGAAAGCCGCCTGCGTGCACTGGCAATTGCTGCCATTCGAGAAACCTACGAGGAGGCAGGCTTGTTTGTTGGCCGCAAAACCGAAGGCCCGAGCGAACCAGCTGGCCCAGGCTTTGAAGCTTTTGACGAACTGGGCATCCTACCGGATCTTGAGCCACTTCGCTACGTTGCCCGTGCAATCACCCCTCCAGGCAGGACCCGTCGCTTTGATGCGCGTTTCTTCGCTGTATGGGCGGACCAGATTGCGCACAAGCTGGAAACCGGCATTGGACCAACAGAAGAGCTGGAAGAGCTCCAGTGGCTACCAATTGAGCAGTGCAAAGAGCTGGACTTGCCACGCATCACTCTGGCTGTCCTGACAGATCTTGAAAATCGCCTTGCCAAAGACCCGGATCTTTCTCCAGATGGCCCCGTGCCATATTACTACTGGAAGAACGACGGCTTCGCGCGCGAAGAAATTTAGTTCTGATTATCCAAGGCGCAACAAACATATATCGCCACGATACTATGTGTTGCGCCTTGCACTTTTCCTGATAGAAGCATTTAGAGCGTATTCCCGAAAGCAAATCTGTTTTTCGGACAAGAACACGCATGAAACACGGCTTTAGAACATGACGCGTGAATGTATATGAGCGCAATATGGACGAAAGCACCTGCTCGTAACGAGCTTGAAACGCAGTTGTGTAAATGCTTCAGACATCGGGCACTTTAGCCAATTCCCTCTCACCGAAACAGGTTCGCGGCATCATTGCAGCCATCGCAGCGATCACAGCTGTTGGCCTTTCCCTGTCCGCAAGCCTGCCTCTGCTTGCACTCACGCTTGAGTATCGCGGTGTCAGCGACACATGGATCGGCATCAACACCGCATTCTCCGGTGTTGCCTCCATTGCTGCCACTCCGGTAGGCCCTTACCTTGCACGTAAACTGGGCACACCTCAGGCGCTCCTGATCAGCCTGTTGGTCGCTGGCTTCTCCCTGCCCTTCTTTTTTGTGTTTGAAAACTTCTGGGCATGGTTTCCACTCCGTCTGCTATTCCACGGTGCAACAACCTCTGCCTTCATCCTCTCCGAGTTCTGGATCAACGCACTGGCACCTTCAAAGCACAGAGGCTTCCTCATGGGCGTTTACGCCACTGTGCTGGCCCTTGGCTTTGCCTCAGGGCCTCTGGTACTTGCATTTGCGGGCACAACAGGCGCACTCCCATTCTTGCTGGCAAGCGCAGGCATCATTATTGCAGCCTTACCTGTGTTGATCGGCTTCAACGCTGCACCGAGAATCGAAAGTGAAGCGACCTCAAAGCTCTATGCATTTTTGTGGATAGCTCCAGCTGCCACATTCGCCGGATTTGTCTTCGGAGCTGTGGAACAATCAGGCATATCATTGCTTCCTTTGTTCGGCCTCAAGATTGGCCTGACAGCGCAAACTGCGACCCTGCTTGTCTCTGCAATGGCTGCCGGCAACATGGTACTCCAGATCCCGCTGGGAATGCTCTCTGATCGCATGAACCGCCGTCACCTGCTGATCTATTGCGGAGCTTTTGGTGCGATCGGCGCACTGCTTATGATCCCGCTCTCCGGCAGTTTTTATGGCATTTGCGCTCTTCTCTTTGTCTGGGGCGGCGTCGTGGCCGGGCTCTACACAGTTGGCCTCACACACCTTGGTGCACGCTTTGATGGGGCTAACCTGGCCTCCGCCAACGCAGCCTTCGTTCTCATGTATTCTATTGGCCAGTTGGTGGGCCCTGCCAGCACCGGACTTGCTCTTTCCGCGTGGGGTGCGGACGGACTACCACTGGTATTTGCAGGATTCTTGGGCGCATATGTAATTATATGCCTGATAAGGGGGACAAGACTCGGCTCAGCGCCCTAATGCATCTTGACTTTAGCCCTGTGATTAGTAATGTGCGCGCTGAATTCCCAAAGTTTCCCCGGAAGCGCACCCTACCCGAAGCGAAGGTGTGAGGGTGCCACCGGGACAAACAAAACAACCGGCCACTTCTTTAAAAAGGCCGAAAACAGACAGGATCCTTAGCGATGGCCAAGGCGACCACCATTAAGATCAAGCTGCAGTCCACTGCGGACACCGGCTACTTCTACGTGACCAAAAAGAACTCCCGCACCATGACCGAAAAAATGGTGAAGCGTAAATACGACCCAGTCGTAAAGAAGCACGTTGAGTTCAAGGAAACCAAGATCAAGTAAGTCTTGGATTCATCTGAATTTTCAAAAAAGGCGTTTGCAGTCTGCAAGCGCCTTTTTTGTATGCGCTCTCAAGAGCGCGTTCTCACGACAGCCCCTCCAGCACTCAAGCGCAAGCAAGAATCGCTAACTGAGCACTCCTCAACCAACACGCTTGCACGCTCGAACCACTCAATTGTCAGGGGTGGACAACATTTCCTCACACAAGAGGAATTGGACTGAGTATAGTCCGGTCAATACGGTCAATTCCGCTTCAAATTCAATGAGAATTGGCCACCACGATCACTTTGACACATAAGAAAATCGCCCTGACTGAATGACCGATCACACCAGCCTCACGCCTCCTGCAAGCCTTCCACGCACCAACTCTGGCATAGACGCGCAGAAGCCAGCGCAAACAGCACCAGATGCACAGGCCCATGCCTGTGAGCGTCAATCCTCTACTATTGGAAAGAAGTGGTGGCCGGCGAGAACCGGATGACACGAGGAGGCCACTCAGAACCCTGTTACTCGCCGGCCAACCCCACGGACCCAGGAGATGCGGCGGACCTGAGCGCTCCGTAGGGAAACTATGAAGCAGTATTGCCGGGACTTATTCAATCAACCAAAGGCCAATACTGCAATTTTGCAGTCAATAATTTCATGAAGCTGATGATTTCGTATATCACCATCGCAACATTTACGACTTTAGTAAAGCTTTAAGGTAATTGCGCTCCTGAAAATGGAGGGGATTCTTCACCTATACACAACAAAAGGAAAGAAACCGCCGATTATCAAGAGGCATACGCACAGAAACCCAACAGTCCCCGCAAGACTCACTCGGTGATTTCATCTAGTTTCAAAGACCTACGACTTTTGATGAGAGTCTTTCACTCAATGAAAACTGGCAAGATCAAACAGGTTACTAAAGCTTTGCTTTCTGAGGATTGGTAAACCCACAACTTCTAGCTGAGCACAATTTACCAATTAACCACAATCACAACTAATCACGGTTGTATTATGTGTCCTTCAGGAACCCTGAGACTGTCTCCAGGAAGTTGCCAACAGAGATTGGCTTGGAAATATAGGCCTCACATCCGCCCTGGCGAATGCGCTCCTCGTCCCCCTTCATGGCAAAAGCAGTCACCGCAATCACAGGAATGATCTTTAAGTCATCATCCTCTTTGATCCATTTGGTCACTTCAAGCCCTGAAACTTCAGGCAGCTGGATATCCATCAGGATCAGATCCGGCTTATGTGCACGAGCAAGCTCAAGCGCTTCCATGCCATTGCGAGATTGCAAGGTCGCGTATCCATGAGCTTCAAGCAGATCGTTAAACAGCTTCATGTTGAGTTCGTTGTCTTCAACAATCAGCACGGTCTTTTGCATCAGTTCAGTCCTGCACAGAATGCCGCCCCAAAAATGGTTTAGCCATAAATAAAGGTGTGATGCAGCCGCGTTGCGACTGGCATTGGGACAAGTCCCACACTAAATTTCCTGCTACATAGTTAATTCGGATTCGTTTCAGAAAGGCAAACACCAATGAATTTAGGCAAAACCGGCAGTTTGACCGAAGATACTGCACAGGAAATTGCAATTGGTGCCCTTACATTTCTTGGCAGCGAGCCCGAACAGCTCGGTCGCTTCCTGTCTTTAGCCGGGATTGGGCCTCAAGAGATTCGCGATGCGGCAGCCGAGCCAGGCTTCCTGGCAGGCGTCCTTGAATTCCTGATGCAGGACGAGCAACTACTGCTCGCCTACACAGAAAGTGCCGGTGTTCGCCCGACCATGATTGCCGCAGCTCATCTTAAACTTGCTGGAGGCTTAGATTTCCTTGCCCAACATTGAGACCGCAAACGCCAGCGCATTGCAGCAAATCAAAGAGATCGAAAAACGCGCCCATCCGCTCCTCATCTGCGACGTGGATGAAGTTCTGTTGCAATTCATCCCGCACCTTGAGCGTTTCATGAAAGATCATGGCGTCGCCTTCAAGGAAACCGCATACCGCCTCAAGGCAAACATGGTCTACACGCAGACTGGCGAGAACCTGACAGACGATGCTTGTATGGCAGTCATTCATGACTTCTTCGAAAGCGAGGTCGGCAAGCAGGAAGCTGTTCCACATGCTGCTGAACAGCTTGAGCGCCTGTCGAAGCTCTGTGACATCGTCATCCTGACCAACTTGCCCGGCAGCCACAACAAATCCGCCCGTGAGAACCTGCTCGCACGTCTTGGCATGGACTACCCGCTCGTCACCAACGAAGGCCCGAAAGGCGGAGCCGTTGCGGCTCTGTGCGCTAAACGGGGCCATCACCCGGTTATTTTCATTGACGACAGCCCAACCAACATTATCTCCGTCGGCAAAAGCACACCTCACGTACAGCTCGTACATTTCATTGCCGATTCACGCTTCTTCGCAACTGCCGGAGATCTGCCCAACGTTGCCCTGAAGAGCAATTGTTGGAAAGAAACAGGCGATTTTATTGAAAATCTGCTGGTCGCTGCGGTAAGGTAATCTCACAGCTGCAAGTGAACCTTTCACAAAACCAGAGAATCCAAGCGTGGAACAACTTTCAAGCACGACCCTTCAGTATTTTCTGGAGCGTTTTGGACATTTAAACGGGGCGATATTGCAAAACGCCCTGTTCACCTCCGGTGTATCCGGCGGCCCCGGCTCCATACTTCTGGAGTTTGCCGCACATGACTGTCAGCGCCCGGCAACATCGCCACAAGGGGCCATCAGCACGCTGAAGATCAGGGTCGAAGAGAGTCTTGAGTTCAAACTCCACGAACCGGGCGGCGGCGCTTACACCACGATCAAACACCCTATTGTCGGCACGTTTTTACAAGACAAGTTTTTCCTGAACTTTGATCCCGTCAACTCAAAAGACTGGACGATTGAGGAATGGGACAAAGACCAGATGCGCAATTCCGTGTTTTATGTGGGCGGCGCACGAATTTCCTGGGAGATTGAGGACTAGGTCATGCTACAGACCCTGCACCTGAACTCCAAAAATAATCTAAGGTCTGGCTTCCATGGCACCTGAGGCCACCACTCCCCTCAAAGCACTCTGCAGGGACTGTACACACAGGTTTCGGGCAGACCTGACGCGATGCCCCAAATGCGGCAGCCCGCGCATCCTTGCCCACGCAGAACTGGATACACTCGAAATCGCTCACATCGACTGCGATGCATTTTATGCCTCCGTCGAAAAGCGTGAGAACCCAGAGCTGGCAGATCGTCCTGTCATTGTCGGCGGTGGCCAGCGCGGCGTTGTCTCCGCAGCGTGTTACATCGCCCGCATTTACGGCGTGCGCTCTGCCATGCCCATGTTCAAGGCACTCGATGCCTGCCCGGACGCAGTCGTGATCAAACCGCGTATGGAACTGTACTCTCAGGTTGGCCGCCAAATTCGCGAAGAGATGGAAAAACTCACCCCGCTTGTCGAACCCTTGTCCATTGACGAAGCCTTCCTCGACCTCTCCGGCACGCAGAAACTTCATGGCGCGACACCAGCAGAACTACTCGTCCAGTTCGTGAACAAGATCCAGACAGAGCTCAGGCTCTCAGTCTCCGTCGGCCTCGCGCCCAACAAGTTCCTCGCCAAAATCGCCTCAGACCTGGACAAACCCCGCGGTTTTTCAGTCATTGGGGGTGCAGAAAAGAAAGAGTTCCTTGCCAAACAGCCAACCAGCGTCATCTGGGGCGTTGGCAAGGTGTTTCAGGGCAAGCTGGAACGGGACGGCATCAAAACCATCGGCCAGTTGCAGCTCAAAGACCCGACAGACCTTGCGCGCAAATACGGCGCCATGGGCTTGCGCCTTGCAAAACTGTGTCAGGGGGAAGATGACCGGCACGTCTCCTCAAACAGAGGCGCAAAAAGCATCAGCGGCGAAACCACATTCAACACGGATGTCTCTGACGTCACTCAGCTTTCAAAAAGCCTTTGGGCACTGACTGAAAAAGTCTCCTACCGCACCAAGAAGGCAGAAAAATCTGGCAGGTCTGTCACGCTGAAACTCAAAACAGCCGACTTCAAAACCATCACCCGTTCGCGCATGCTGCATGATCCAACCCAACTGGCCGACAAGATCTTCCGCACAGCAGATGATCTGCTGCACAACGTGGCCGACGGTAAAATGCGGTTCCGCCTCATCGGCGTAGGGATTGGGGATCTAGGCCCGGCAGATCAGGCCGACCCGGAAGACTTACTGGACGAACAAGCAGAAAAACGCGCCAAAGCAGAACGGGCAATGGATGCCTTGCGCGGAAAATTCAAAGACAGCTCAGTCGTCTCTCTTGGCCGCTCCATAAAATCACCGAGCAAACGCTGAGCTACCGCAGCTGCTCTTTCTTGATCGCCCCAGCAAACGGTGCGCTCACTTCTTCTTCCAGCGCCACTGAGCTTCCACATGTACTGACATGCACAATAGGCTTCAGATCCAACTCAACCAAAGCACCTTCCAGCTCAAACACCCCATAATTCAGGTTCATGCTTCTTGTGACACCGTTTTCATGAAGCACCGTCCGTAACTGGTAGTCCGGCGTCCGCTCACCACGTGCACCATCACTTAAGTTGAAATAAGCGATAGAAACCGGCCAGGCATCTGCATGTCCCAGAGCATTCGGCAGGGAAAGCTGATCAGAACGCTGCGCCAAAGGATCAGCCAGCTTGCGGCCAACAACAGTGGTGGCCTCAAACAACTGCTCGCCAGTAACACTGCCATCATACAGCTTGGAAACCATAAAGTGCTGCCCACCAGCGGCACCATCAATCACGCTGTGCAGATGCTGCAGCGGAAACATGATGGAACCATCAAAGCTCAGCGTCTTCTCATCTGGTCCGCTCAAATCCACATCTACTTTGGAGCTTTGATGCTCCGCTGTACCTTGTGCTTGCTCGGCTAAAAAATCATCAATGAAGGTTTTGTAGGCAAACGAAAGCTGAGAATTATCTGGTGCTTCAAAGTAGGTGCTACGCAGATCAGTGATAGTCTCCTGCCCCTCGTCATCAACACTCATCACCACAAAACGCAGGTCCACAGTAAATCCATCACAGGCAGAACCGGAAAGCTCATAGACCATGCGCCCGTTCACATCAGAAATGTCCGCACCATTTTGGGCGCTCGACAATCGCATGTCATAAACGGCTTTGTGAGGCTGAAGATCGGCAGCACTGCCTAACGAGGGAAACAGCAGAAAACTCATAGAGAGGGAAGAACCTGCAATCCCGCGAAGACCATGTCTCAAGCGTAGTTTCAGCATAAAACCTCCGATCATGTCGGAACAAAAGACACGTGGGCATGCCTCTCTTCCAGCCTCAAAGAGTGCATAAACGCCACCGCCAACGCAAACATTCCACCAAGGAAATCGGTGCTAGGGTAAATCTTTCAAATTAGATACACGTTTCCCACGTAGACAACGCCCCCTGCACTCTTGCAACCATAGTGATTCTAATGTGAGTCTGCGCCTCACCTTGCAGACCACGGCTTCGTGAAGAGATAAACTCTTGAGTTTTCGTGGATTTGCATCACTTATTGCAAAACAACATTCCGACCGGAGGGAAAACGAATGTCTGATACAATCCAGCAAAACCTCGCAAAGCTTGGTGTCACACTGCCGGAAGCTGCTGCTCCTGCTGCCAATTACGTGCCTTTCGTAAAAACCGGAAACCAGCTTTTCATCTCCGGCCAGCTGCCAATGCAGGACGGCAAGATCGCAAAAACCGGCAAGGTTGGCGCTGACCTGAGCATCGAAGATGGTGTGGAAGCAGCACGTCTTTGCGCAATCAATCTGCTGGCACAGGCAAAAGCTGCCACCGGTGACCTCTCCAAAATCGTACGCCTCGTCAAGATCGTTGGCTTCGTCAACTCCAATGGCGACTTCGGCGACCAGCCAAAAGTCATCAATGGCGCATCTGACTTCATGGTTGCCGCAATGGGTGATGCTGGCCGTCACGCACGCTCTGCTGTCAGCGCTGGTTCACTCCCGTTCAACGCAGCAGTTGAGATCGAAGCAATTTTCGAAGTTGCTGACTAATTGTGTTCTGTTCACACAAAACACCTCCCATTTATTGAAGAAGCAAGTTCGAATAATCCATGCAAGATCTCTCCTGGCTCACCGCCCGCCCGATCGCTCACCGCGGCTTCCATAACAAAGAAGCAGGCATTCTTGAAAACACCCCGTCTGCTATCAAAGCTGCCGTTGAAAACAACTTCGCCATTGAAGTCGACCTTCAGGAAACCAAAGACGGTCAGGTCATCGTATTTCACGACCCGAACCTTGAGCGCCTGACACACGGCGAAGGCAAAGTCATCGACTTCGATCTGGCTGACCTGCGCAAGCTCTCCATGCGCGGCTCCACTGATCCAATGTGGACCCTGCAAGAACTGCTCGACCTGGTCGATGGCAAGGTGCCGCTGGTTATTGAAATCAAAACCCTGAACCTTGCAGAAGGTCAGGATGAGTTCATTAAAACCATCGCCAAAATCCTCAGCGATTATAAAGGTCCGGCAGCAATAAAATCCTTCGACCCGAAGATGCTTCGGACCATGAAGGACGTCGCACCGCAAATCCCGCGTGGCTGCATCTCCATGACCACGCTGAGCGAGAACGATCATCTGCACCTGACAGAACACGAGATCGAGAAAATCTCCTGGATGGTGCACATGGCAGGAACAGACCCACACTTCGTCTCATTCTTCGTGAAAGATCTGCCAGCAGATGGTCCGAGTTTCCTGCGTGAGTTCTACGGCCTGCCAACCATGACATGGACTGTCAGAACCAAAGAAGATCGTCTCAACGCGGCCAAACACGCTGACCAGATTGTCTTCGAGGGCTTCAACCCAGACGAAGATCCACTTTAGGACCAATTGATTTGCCAGTACCACCATCACCCGTTCTGAAAGTTCTCTCATCATTGGATGAGATACCCAGCACCGACTGGGACGCACTGGCAAATCCCGGCACGCCGTCGATCCTTTACGATCAACAGGATTGGATCGATTCACCTGAAACGACCCAATCCGCACCAAACTCGCAAACTGAATCAACTTCTCAAGTTTGCGAGTTTAACCCAATGCTTTCACACGCTTTTTTACAGGCGCTAGAAGAAAGCGGATGTGTCGGATGGGACGCGGGCTGGATCCCGCAACACATCTGGTGGGAAGAAAATGGCAAGCCAATCGCTGCTATCCCAACCTATGCCAAAAGCCACAGTCAGGGCGAGTACGTTTTCGACTATCCATGGGCTGAAGCATTTCAGCGTGCTGGCGGAAACTATTACCCCAAACTGCAATGCTCCATTCCCTTCACACCAGTACCGGGACGCCGCCTGCTGATCTCACCGCAGGCCAACCGACCAGAAACGATCAAGATCCTCACCACAGGCCTGAAAGAGCTGGCAACACGCATCGAAGGCTCATCAGCTCATCTCACCTTCCTCACTGAGCAGGAATGGAAGGAACTGGGCGACGAAGGCTTTCTGTTACGAACAGACCAGCAGTTCCATTGGGAGAACAACGGCTACAACGACTTCACCGAGTTTTTGGAGGTCTTATCCTCCCGCAAACGCAAAAGCATCCGCAAGGAGCGTAAGACCGCACTGGACCACGATATTGAGGTGGAATGGATCACTGGCCCGGATTTACAAGAAAGCCACTGGGACGCGTTCTATGAGTTTTATGTAGACACTGGCAATCGCAAATGGGGTTCGCCTTACCTCAACCGGGAATTCTTCTCACTCCTCAGCGAAAGACTGGCTGACCACACCTTGCTCATCATGGCAAAGCGCAATGGCCGCTACATTGCCGGAGCCCTCAACATGATCGGCGGCAACACGTTGTATGGCCGCAACTGGGGCTGCATTGAGAACCATCCCTGCCTGCATTTCGAGATTTGTTATTACCAAGCCATTGAGTTTGCTTTGTCGCGTGGTCTGCAACGCGTTGAGGCTGGCGCACAGGGAAGCCACAAACTGGCCCGTGGCTACATGCCCAACCTCACCTACTCCGCCCACTGGATTGCACACCCTTCGTTAAGGAATGCAGTCGCACACTATCTGGATCAGGAGCGCCAAGCCGTTCTGCATGAACAGAAAATCCTGTCGGAACATGGACCGTTTCGCCAACAGGATACCTAGAACCTACATTGAGACACCCCCACAAGATTCTGAAGAGACTCACGAATCTCGCCAAACTTGAATCAGTTTCTTAAGTCCACTCAGGTTCTCAACACCTACCAGATCACAACACATATTTCTTATTGGGATTTCCGCAGTGAATCGCGATATGAATGGGGCCAAACATTATTGAGACCATTGAGGACCCCACAATGACCAGCTCCGCATATGATGAACACAACATCTTCGCCAAAATTTTACGCGGCGAACTGCCTTCCGAGAAGGTCTTTGAGGACGAAAATACCATTGTAATCATGGACATCATGCCACGCGCAGATGGTCATGTGCTGGTTCTGCCTAAAAACGGCTCCCGAAACATCCTCGACATTGAAGAAGCTGACCTTGCCGCTGTCGCAAAGACGGCCCAGAAGATGGCTCGTATCCTCAAGCAGGCATTTGCAGCGGACGGTATCACCATCCACCAGTTCAACGAAGGCGCTGGCGGACAGATGGTGTTCCATACCCATTTTCACGTCATTCCGCGCACTGAAGGTGTTTCCCTGCGCCCGCACACAGGCGAGATGGAAGACGGCGACAAGCTCAAAGCAAACGCAGAGAAAATCCGCGCAGCTGTTGCAGCTCACTCTTGATCATTTCAAATGAAATAACCTCGCGCACTCACACCAGATTGCGCGAGGAAAATTCGATTCACTTGAAACGACCACCACACCGGCCTGCAATTTTAATTCTGAAATCAACGCACTAGCCCGCACACTTGAATCAGATCCTCAAGGGTTCAAAATTTCGATTCATCTGAAATGATCAAACCAGCTCGATAGACACTTTCTCATTCAATGCCTTTTGCATGATTTTATCGAAGCGTGAATCCATGCAGACACTCAGATCTGTCGTCACAAACTTCCCGCTCCAATACAGCGAGAAAATCGTAGCAGCCGTCGGCGCTGACTGTGCTTTTTCCAGCGTATCAAGATGAACGATCTTGAGCGGCAACCCACGCTTTTGAGCAGTCTCTTTCAGGTTCTGCATCACATGATGATCCGTGAACGGACAGCGATTGGAGTAGTACGCAACCAGCCCCTCCCCCTTTGGCTCAGCTCCTTTTTGAACCGCCTCAGAGAAGCTCACGGAACCAGCCTGTCCATCAACGCCAAGCCGCAACAGCTCAATACCATCCGGCGAGGTATCGCAGACCTCAAAGCCTTGCCGCTTGAACCATTTACCATCTGAGAGAAAAGGCATCTTCTTAGCGCCAGCAATCGTCACCAGACCCGTTGCACCAGCCTGACGCGCCACCTCCATGGCCCTGGCCAACAACGCCTTGCCATGGCCCTGCCCTTTGTACTTGCCAGAAACCCAGAAGCAGTTGATGAGCAGATGTCCGGGAGCAACCACAGGTGCCCAGCCAGCCTCCGCCGGACCAAGTTCAATGAACACCTTTGCGCGCTCATCCAACCGAATAAACTGATAGCCTGAAGAGAACTGTTGGCTCAGCCAGTCCTTCTTCAACTGGTAACCCTGCGCACATTTTTTGTCCGAGATTGCACAGCAGATATGCTCGTCACAAATCGTCTGCTCACTCAATGCAATATAAGTCATCGTCAGCTCCCCAGTCGCTAACTTACGTTAGAGCGAGAAACAATGATCAGCAATGCGTGCGATCAAGCTTAGCAAGATCCGTTAAATCAAAAAGGCCCAGCCACCAATCAGCACAAACTCAGCTGAGATAATCCCGGCCATCAGCCGGTCGTTAAGAAGCTTGTATCCAACAACGCCACTAGCCACCGCAGCAAGACGCAGCCATACAGGCACGTCGCCCAGCACACCTTCGGGAAACAAAACCAATCGCGCGATGATGCCAGCAATCAACGCCGTCGCAACAGCCCGCACCCATGCGAACAAAAGACTGTCCTCTCGCAGCTTGCCGGAGGCAAACACACCAATCCAGCGCCAGCACTCTGTCGCCAGAAAGCCAGCAACAAGGATCATCACATAAGGCCACCACCAGCTGCCATAAACTTCACTCACAGCTCGGCCCTCCGTGTTGCAAACAACCAGCCCACAAAGGCAACTGTGCCACCCACAAATCCGGTCAGCAGCAAATCAGCCCCCGGAAAGAAGTGATAGAAGACAGGCCCAAGAATGAGACCCAAAATGAGCGCGGCCTTATCACCACTCGTACGAGAAGCCTGATACATGGAAAACATGAAGTAGATCGGAGTCAGCAGAACCAGACCAGCTGCAATCGGACCTTCTACCGCTGGAAGTACCATGTAAGACAACGCGGTCGAACACAGCACCACAAAATGCACTGTGGACCCAAACCCGGCAAAGAAGGGCAAACGCGCCGCCCTTGGCATGCTTGGCAGGTTGCGCATGGCAAACACCCACGCCGTCACAGCCACAAAGTGGGACACAATCAGCATGTGCCACGTCTTAGTTCGCTTCCCATCGCGCAGAACAGGCATCAACGCCACGGTCATCGGCATCAAGCGCACAGCGGAAAGAGCCACAGCAATCGCAGCGGGGATCAATCCGGCTCCGGCACTCATAGCGCCCGTCAAAACAACAATGCTCGGCAACGCCCACATAAACAGGCTCATCAAGAGCACTTCAGTGAGCGTGAGCCCGACTTCGCGGGCCAGCGAGGTAAACCCCACAAAGGCCATCATCAAAATAAGTGTCGGGAGGCAAAACGCGCCTTTAGCTCCTTGGCGGAACCAATAGGCACCTCCCTCAAATTCCGAAGGATCCTCTCCTTCGTCAATATCCATGTCTGAACTGGTCATTTAAGAACTCGGAGGCTCGCGAGATAAAAGAGCCTTTGGGGAAGAAGAAACGCAATCTATTGAAGCTGCATAAAGAAGCCTACACAAGACTACGTAGCTCCACCATACAAAAAAGCCGGAGCAGATGCTCCGGCTTTTTCTCAACTATCAGTGCTTTAATCCGCAATCGGAATACCGGGAACATCACCACGCTTGGTGGCATCAGCGCCCCGACCCGTTTTCGGAACAACGGACTTGCCCTTGCCTTTGGCAACCGGCTTTTTCTTGGCAGCCTTCGCCTTAGGTGTCGGACGTTCCTCAACGCTTTCAAGAAGCAGACCTTCAAGATCCTCAGAAACGGAGACCTTAACAGTCCCACCCTTCTGAAGCTTGCCGAACAGAACCTCATCAGCCAGCGGCTTCTTGATGTGCTCCTGAATAACACGGCCCAGCGGACGGGCCCCCATCAGACGGTCGTAGCCTTTCTCAGAAAGCCAGGCCACAGCTTCAGGTGTCAGTTCAAAGGTCACGTTACGCTCCGCAAGCTGAGCTTCCAGCTGCATAACGAACTTCTCAACCACACGATGAATAACGTCACTATCCAGATTTGCGAACGGAATGATCGCATCAAGACGGTTCCGGAACTCCGGAGTGAACATCTTGTTGATCGCATCCATATCATCGCCATCACGGTCGATGCGATTGAAGCCCATAGGAGCTTTCGCCAGATCAGCCGCACCAGCGTTGGTGGTCATGATCAGGATCACATTGCGGAAATCGACAGACTTACCATTGTGGTCCGTCAGCTTACCGTGATCCATAACCTGCAACAAAATGTTGAACAGATCAGGATGAGCCTTCTCGATTTCATCCAGAAGCAGCACACAATGCGGATGCTGATCAACAGCGTCCGTCAGCAAGCCACCCTGATCAAAGCCCACGTAACCTGGAGGTGCACCAATCAGGCGGGAAACCGTATGGCGCTCCATGTACTCGGACATATCAAATCGGGTCAGCTCAACACCCAGTGTCGATGCCAGCTGGCGCGCAACTTCCGTCTTACCAACACCAGTCGGACCAGAGAACAGATAAGAGCCAATTGGCTTATCCGGTTCACGCAGACCGGCACGGGCCAGTTTGATGGACGCAGACAACGCCTCAATCGCCGGGTCCTGACCATAAACAACACGCTTCAGACTATCCTTAAGGTTGGACAGAACCGCTGCATCGTCCTTGGAAACAGACTTCGGAGGAATCCGCGCCATAGTCGCGATGGTTGCTTCAATTTCCTTCAGGCCGATTGTCTTGCGACGTTTGCCCTCTGGCAACAACATTTGCGACGCACCAGACTCATCAATCACATCAATCGCTTTATCCGGAAGCTTCCGGTCAGCAAGGTAGCGAGAGGACAACTCAACTGCTGCCTTGATCGCATCATTGGTGTACTTGATGTTATGGAAGTCCTCAAAGTAAGGCTTCAGCCCTTTCAGGATTTCGATCGCATCTGGAATGGTTGGCTCGTTCACATCCACTTTCTGGAAGCGACGCACCAGCGCACGGTCCTTTTCAAAGAACTGGCGATACTCTTTATATGTGGTGGAACCGATACAACGGATCGTACCGGATGCCAGCGCAGGCTTCAGCAGATTAGATGCATCCATCGCACCACCTGACGTCGCACCCGCACCAATCACGGTGTGGATCTCGTCAATAAACATGATCGCACCCGGATAATCTTCGATTTCCTTGACGACCTGCTTCAGACGTTCCTCAAAATCACCGCGATATCGAGTACCTGCAAGCAGAGACCCCATATCCAGCGCAAAAATCGTCGCGTTTTTCAGTACCTCAGGCACATCACCAACAATGATGCGGCGCGCAAGCCCTTCAGCGATTGCTGTTTTACCAACGCCCGGATCACCCACATAAAGTGGATTGTTCTTGGCACGGCGACACAGGATCTGAATAGTGCGCGAAATTTCCTTCTCACGCCCGATAAGCGGATCAATTTTACCGGAAAACGCTTTGTCATTGAGATTCTGACAATAAGCCTCAAGAGCTTCTGTTTTCCGCTTTGTTTGGTCAGAAGAACCACCAGATGGAGGTTGCGGCATGCTCACATTAGGATCAGCGCCACTATCGGATTCTTCTTCAGCACCACGTACCCGACGTGGTTCAGACAAGCCAGCCCGTTTTGCAATACCATGGGAGATATAATTGACAGCGTCGTACCGTGTCATTTCCTGCTCTTGCAGGAAGTAAGCAGCATGGCTTTCACGCTCAGCAAAAATGGCGACAAGAACGTTGGCACCAGTCACTTCTTCACGCCCGGATGATTGAACATGAATGACAGCACGTTGAATGACACGCTGGAAACCGGCGGTTGGTTTTGAATCATCATCCCCGTCAACAACGAGGTTCTCTAGTTCAGTATCAATATATTCGACAATGCTTTTTCGCAGTTGATCGAGGTCCACATTGCATGCACGCATCACCGCAGCAGCATCCTGATCATCAATCAATGAAAGCAGCAGATGCTCCAGGGTCGCATATTCCTGATGGCGTTCATTAGCAAACGCCAAAGCTTGATGGAGAGCTTTCTCCAGACTGCGAGAAAATGACGGCACAGGCGCCCCCTATTACTTTTTCTCCATTACACATTGCAATGGATGTTGGTGTTTTCGGGCGAAATCCATAACTTGTGTGACCTTTGTCTCGGCCACTTCATAGGTGAAGACTCCACACTCCCCTACGCCATGATGATGGACATGGAGCATAATCTGCGTCGCATCTTCACGATCCTTATGAAAGAACCGCTCCACAACGTGGATCACGAACTCCATCGGCGTAAAATCATCATTGAGCAACAACACGCGATACAAACTGGGCCTTTTTGTTTTTGGCTTAGGTTTGGTAACGGTTATCGTCCCGCCATCATCGTCATTATCCAGGTCGAAATCGCTGCTCATTTGTTCTCTTTGTCCCTCCATGTATAACGCAGAGGACTTTATAGTATTTAAACGTACCCCCTGCGAATTCAAGGGATATGCATTTTCATAGGGCACACCAACAACTCCAGAAAAATCAAACAGCGTTTCATTTTCTGTTTCATTATACACCGTAAGCATAAGATTATCTCCCCTGAGAACACTCATTGCCTGTCGCTGGTCTCTCATTCACACTCTCGCTACAGCATCTGCGCTGTCTTTTCGCTCTGGTTTACAGACTTGCTGGCGCCAACGCCCCGCACCCGGTGGCATCAGCAGCCTCCCGAATGTACCTGCCAGATCAATCAATTGCAGACATTCAGGACACGCGAAGCCTTCTCCTTCATTGTTAGTACTGATTATTCCCCAAGCAAACTGGAAAATGCAAACCAATAAGAAGAGAAAACACTCAGACTATCCGAAGGGTTAAACCCTGCTCCCAACGTAAGATGAGCATATTCGGGCCATTCTGCGGACCCAAACACGCCCGTCAGAATTCAGGATACTGAATCACAATGTTTTGAGAGGGCCTTGAAGAAGAGAGATAGGTTGTCTGAAAATGGAAACAACCAGGGCAATCTATTTAAAACACGCAAAACCAAAAAGCCCGAAGCGCTAACGCACCTCGGGCTTTCAATCTCAATTATGCCAGTAGATTACTTGGCAGCTTTAGACAGCATACCCTCATAGGGCTTGTAAGCGTCCTTAGCGATCTCAGCGTACATTTCGCCGATTTTAGTTGCCTGACCGACCATGCTTTCGTAGCTCACTTTGGCAAAATCTGCCTGAGCTTCCATAGCCTTATCAAGAGACTTCGCGCCAACAACTTTCTCCATTGCTGCGCTGCTCTCTTCCATAGACTTCTTAGAGTAGTCCGCAACCTCAGCAGAGATCGCCTGCATGCCCTTGGAAAACGCGCCGAAGCTTTGCATAGCGACGTCCATGTTATCTTTTCCAAGCTTCTGCATATTCTCAAATCCTGTGACCATGAAAATTACCTCATCAATTGGGCGGCGCCGGTATTTCGATGATTAGGTTTTTGTCTCTTGGGGAGCAAACGCCACATTTCTAAACTTACGCAACGATATTATGCGCTGCACAAATTTTGTCAACTTTTATTTTGCGCTGCAATATCATGAAAAGACAGGGGCGTAGCCACAAACAAAAAACGGATAAAAACAATATTTTTGCAATCTGCCTTATCGTATTTACAGAATTGTAACCGTAATCGCATCATTCTGGGTATGACGCGAACGGGGGGTGTCACCTGCGCCGCATTTTTAGCGGCTGAGGCTTTCTGAACACACCTCCGCTAGCAATGAGAGAATTTATTTAGTACAGAGCGCGTAAACCGCCATTATTGCTCACGGGGCGAAAAGAACATGGGTCTGCGTAATTTTGGGCCATTTGGGCGCCTAAAAAAGGCATTGGGACAAGCTGTCGGCATTCTTGCCGTATCCTTAGCAATCGCTACAGCTCCGTCTGGTGCCCAGGCAAATTCCAAATATGCTGGTATTGTCGTTGATGCAAAAACCGGAAAGGTTTTGTACGCCAACAACGCCAATGCACGACGCTACCCTGCGTCCACCACAAAGATCATGACACTTTATGTGCTCTTTGAGGAACTGGAAGCTGGCCGCGCGACACTAAACACCAAAATGAAGGTCTCCCGCTACGCAGCAGGTCGCCCACCGACAAAGCTTGGCTTGAAGGTTGGCAGCTCTTTGCGCGTTAAGGATGCCATCTATGCACTCGTCACCAAGTCCGCAAACGATGCGTCGACTGTGATTGCAGAGCATATCTCCGGTTCTGAAACAGCCTTTGCGCGCCGCATGACGCAGACCGCCCGTGCAATTGGCATGCGCAACACCACATTCAGAAACCCGCATGGCTTGCCAAATTCCAAGCAGGTGACCACCGCAGCAGACCTTGCTCTGTTGGGCCGCGCGATTCAGGATCGGTTCCCGAAGTATTATAAGTACTTCAACACCCGCTCTTACACATATGCTGGCCGCCGCATGGGCAACCACAACAAGTTGCTCGGCCGTGTCCGTGGTGTTGATGGAATCAAAACCGGTTACACCAACGCCTCCGGCTTCAACCTTGTGACCAACGTTAAACGTGACAATCGCCAGATTGTTGCTGTGGTTCTGGGTGGCCGTACAGGCAAAAGCCGTGATGCACAGATGGTCAAGCTGATCAGCCAGTACCTGCCAAAAGCATCCCGTGGTCGTCGCACCACGCCAATGCTCTACGCAGGAACCACAAAACGCTATCAGTTCCCAAAAGTTGCTCCGGCTGTTCCAGTTGCCAAAGCAGGCACACCAGCTGCAAAGCAGTCGACACTGCTGGCTTATGCCAACGCGACCGGCACAAAACCGAATTCAAAACCATCTGATCCAATCGCAAAAATGCTGGAACATCAGGCCACAGCCCCTGCTCCGGCACCGCGTAAGGACCTTGTTGCCAATTCACTGGCTGCCCCCGCTGTTTCTGCCTCGGCAAAACTGCAGCAGCCAGCGAAAACAGCTGCACCATCTTCCGCTCCAATTCAGCAGAAGATTGCAAGCTTGAAGCCAGAGGACATCGACACCTCCGGCTGGCACATTCAGATTTCTGCGACCGACAGCCAGGATAAAGCAATCAAGATCCTGGAAAATGCGCGCGCTGCGACAGGGGCCACCCTACGTAACAAACGCATTTACACAGAGCCGGTCAAATCTAAGAAACAAACCCTGTACCGCGCGCGGTTCATCGGGTTTGAAACCAAAACAGCAGCCTGGGATGCTTGTGCCAAACTCAAGAAGGCCAAGTACTCCTGCTATGCCGTCTATCAGTAACTCGTATCAGTCACGGTGAGTCTAATGTCTGTTGAGAAGCCGATCCTTCGCCTCGTTGAGTTTGGAAGCCAGGAAAGCAGAACCCCCACTATCGGGGTGCAATCGTTTAATCAGTCTGCGGTGAGCAGCACGGATGTCTTCCACGGAGGCTCCCGGCGCAAGTCCAAGAACCTCGTAGGCCTCCTTCTCAGTCAGAGCGCTCGAGCTAGACGTGTCTCTCTGCCCCGCTGTGGAATCCGCGTGGAAGTCTACACGCCAGTTGGAGAGCCTGCTATCGAGGTAAGCTTCGAGTAGGGCAACGCTGTCGCCGTCCGGCTGCACGTCGCGCCAAAGCTGTTTGAGCTCTGCAACCTGCAAAGAACTCAGCGCGCGGCCAGCAAAGGAACCGGCAAGCACTTTGCCCTCCAGCTTCTTGCTATCATGATCCAGCTCCATATGGAGAAATCTGGAGGAGATGTTGGAAGTCTGACCAGCACTCTTGGAGGCACCACCCAGTCCTCCGAAGGGGAATCCACCGGGAAACTTGAAACTCTGCGCAGACCCCCAACCCAAAAGGGACAGCGCAAAGGCCGCAAGTGGCAGCGCAATAACGTATCTGCCAGTGACGGCAAGAAAAGCGCAAAATGCCAGCAGCAGTCCGCCAATCAGCATTTTCAAAACTTCTTTAAGTTTTGCCGGATTTGACTGCGTCAGCCACTTTGCGAAGAAATAGAGGATGGCAAGCACCAATCCTCCCATGACCAAATAGCCCATTTAGTACCTGACATGTATTAGGCGCATTCCCCAAAAGTGACTCCGGTTTCCGGATCAGAATACGCGTAGACTTAAAGAGCGCGAGCTTGAACCGTGAATGCAGCGTGCTCTAGCTTAGGTGTTCAATCAAGAATTGAGCACCTTTATGCCCCGATTGCTCAAGGCGCTCAAGGGCCTGTCTGCCACCTGCAGAAAATGTTGCAATCGCAGCCAGCAACCCGCGCAAGCTCGCAGCAGATCCCTCATCAAAATTCAGATAGACCCCATTGCTCAAACGAGCAATCTCGCGATACGCCCGCTCTGCCAAGATGTCCTTGCCTTCCTGAAACACAAAAACCGGCACGCCCAACAATCCGAGCTCCCCTGCCTTATCGCAGACCAGATCAGGATTCTCCTCCATACAGTCACCAATATAGACAACCGCCTGCACCCGCTTTTTCCGCGTCTCGGCCAAGGCGTGATCCAGCACCTTACGAATCTGTGTCCGTCCGGCCTGCACGCGAATCTTGCGCATCATTCCGCCCAGCTCTTTGGAATTGCTGACCCAGCGCGAGGATTTACACTCACCATACCCGCGAAAGAACACCAGCTGCACATCAAGCGACCCGACCCGGCCCGCTTCGATGAACATCTCTTCCTGTAGATGACAAGCCTGATCCCACGTGGGCTGCCGACTCATTGTGGCATCCAGCGCAAAGATCAAACGGCCCCGCTCATCCCCGGCAGGCGCTGCAACCGCGTCTTTGGCAGCTTCCAGAAAGTTGGAAAGATCACTCTTGCTGTCTGCAGGACTGTTTAAAGATCCGGATCTTTTGGAGAGCTGGTCTGACATGGGCGTACCTGTATTCACGTCACAAAGGATTACGAAGGCATTTTATTCCAACAACTTAACAATTATTGGGACAGATTGGTTATTTCGCTCGCTAAAGACCAATACCCACTATTGGTGCAATGAGAATAATCACAAAATCTGCTAAAATCAGTTATATCAGTTTCTGCTTGCAATTGGGTTCAACAGTTTCTGGGCAAACCCATTACCAACAACAGATAAAAACGCTGCAAAGCAAAGAAATTAAGGGATGAGGTCCCACATGGAGACGCCTATGAGAAATCTCCCAGACGTATACCGTGGTGTAGACGACCTGCGGGCTGCACTATTACCTCTGAGACGAGAAGGCAAAACAATCGCTCTGGTTCCAACCATGGGGGCGCTGCATGCAGGCCACCTGTCTCTGGTCGAAAAGGCCCGGGAACATGCGGACATCGTGATTGTTTCAATCTTTGTGAATCCAAAGCAGTTCGCGCCGGGCGAAGATTTCGAGAGCTACCCAAGAACGGAAGAGACCGACCTGCAAAAGCTGGCGGGCTACGACGTGTTTGGCGTCTTTGCTCCAAATGCACGGGAAATGTACCCGAACGGCTTTGCCACATCTATTCAGATCGAAGGTCCGGCCCTTGGTCTGGAAACAGATCACAGACCGCACTTCTTCAACGGCGTGGCCACAGTGGTGGCGAAACTGTTGCTGGCTGTTCTGCCAGATGTCGCTGTGTTCGGCGAAAAAGACTATCAGCAGCTGCGCGTCATCAAGCAACTGGCCAGAGACCTGCACCTGCCCACCAAAGTCATCGGCGCTCCAACCGTGCGTGAAGAGGATGGTCTCGCCATGTCTTCCCGCAATGAGTATCTGGATGATAAGGAACGCACGACAGCCAGAACAATTTCTGAAACGCTGCAGACTGCGCGCAATGCACTCCATAACGGTGAAAACTGGATTGAAGTGCGCAAGAAAGCGCTTGTTGTCCTCAAGCTCTCAGGATTTGCGACAGACTACTTCGAACTGCGCCACGGCAAGCATCTGGGCACACCCATCGACGCCAAAGGCGCCCGTATTCTGGTCGCCGCCAAAGTCGGCGAAACCCGTCTGATCGACAATATCGAAGTATAAAACGAATCTCCGGGCAGATGAACGCATTTGCCCGGAACCCTGCTGTGCCTCAGGATTTCACACTGCTCGGCATATGTCCTCTAAAAATACCCGACATAGCTCAGATAAGTACCTATTGCGGTAAAAGCAGTGCCTGTGGCGAGAATTCCCCTCTTCCCCATTTGCTGTGACTTTGTCATGTAATCCGGAATGACAATAAGACTTGCCCCCTTCAGCACGGCAGCAGCTCCAACCAATGTTACGAGAGCGCCGGCCATGCTGGACACGTTGAGATGGTTGGCAAGCACAACCATACCAACCACAAAATGCACAGCACCAGACAGATTGAGCAAGATCGGATTCGCATCTGATTGGGCAGCAATCATCCGCTGGTAAAAACTGCTGGAAATAAAGAAGCCAAGACCTGTCACGAAAAGATACGGCCCGGCAATCGATGCGATAAGCTCGGTCACAGCATAGTTCTCCCGAACAGACAGCCACATGCCGTGTTTATCTCATCCAGCCTTTACAGATGCAAGCCGCAAAAAAGAGACCGCTTAGATCAGGCAAAGCTCCTGCAACTCGCGGCGCATACCCTCTGGCATTTCGGCAAGTTGATCCCCATCCAGCATTGGCCCGCTCACATCCGGCGGTGCATCTGACACTTTCAGATACCGCCAGCCCTGAAAGGCACGGCGCGGCTGCAGCTGTGTCTGGTGGAGGAAAGGCTCCATCACAAGGTCACAGCGCTTCTTGCCGGAATCATCCTTGTGCACGCGGATATCAATCAGTTTCTGGCGAACCTGAACATTGCCTTTGATCACCCAGTACAGCGAACCACCATCCAGCAGCTCGTCAATGCGAGTCGGCACCATACGAGTGGTATGGATCTGCTCGTCACTCAAACCGTGTGACAGCGCCAGAATCTGTCGCTGTTCAATGTAATTCCGCAGCTGGTCAACGCTTTCCACGCCAACACAGAGTTTCACCAGATGTAACGTCATAGCGCTCAAATAGCAGGAAGCTTTGGCTTTTGCCAGTCATAGCAGCCTCCATAGCTAACGCATTGCACAAACATATCGGTGATCGCACAACCGCGCTCTCCATTTTTCAATTTGACTCGGTAGAATGATCGCTCTACCAATTAGTCATGACTGATCTTGAACACTCCATCTGCACAGGCCTGGAAGGCGTCTTCGCAGCACGCGGCTTCACCGCCCCGGGCGTTGCAGAGCTCAAGCGCGGCGCCAATGTAAGCCTGCGCACGCTCTACAAGTACTTCCCCTCTAAAGAACATATGATCATCGGCGCGCTGGAAGTCCGCAATCAGCGTTACCTGTCCTTCCTGAGTGAGGCAGCAATCCAGTCCTCTGATGATCCTCTGGAGGGTATTCTCCACACCATCGAACATTGGATGGCAAACAACGCACCGCACGGCTGCATGGATCAGGCGGCCCTTGCGGCCTATCCCGACAGCGCACTCGTCAGAGAATGCGTCACACGCCACAAGCAGCAAACCAAAGACCAGCTGGCAGCCCTTCTCAACCTTGAGAACAACGCTGGAGAGCTCTTCATGATCCACGAAGGCGTTGTCTCAACCTATCCCCTGCACGGATCCACGGTCTTCACTTGGGCCAAGTCCGCAATTCAATCACTCACTCAGAAAGCAGCATGATGAGCAACCTCCCCACCACAATGACTGCAGTAACGCTCACCGGGCACGGTGGACCGGACATGTTGGAGCTGCACACCGACCTGCCCTTGCCTGCCATCGGCCCTGAGGATGTGCTGATTGAAGTTCTGGCGGCAGGCGTCAACAATACAGACATCAACACACGAAAAGCATGGTACTCGCGCCACGATAATCAGGCAGAAGATGCCACATGGTCCGGCCAGCCGCTCCAGTTCCCCCGCATTCAGGGTATAGACGTGTGCGGACGGGTCGTCGCGGCAGGCGCTAAGGTCGATCAGGCCCTTCTGGGCAAGCGCGTACTGGTAGAGCCATGCCTGCAATATGCCAATGGCAATGAATTGGCGTCACCGTGGTTCATGGGCTCAGAATGCGATGGCGGCTTTGCTGAATTTGTTTCAATCGATCACCGCCACGTCTACCCGATCCAAAGCCAACTGAGTGATCTGGAGCTGGCATCCTTCCCCTGCTCCTACTCAACCGCTGAGAACATGCTGACCCGCGCCAACCTGAAAGCCGGAGAGACCGTTCTGGTGACAGGGGCCTCAGGAGGCGTTGGCTCAGCGGCCCTCCAGCTGGCACGCGCACGCGGCGCAAACGTCATCGCCATCTCCTCCACCTCAAAGGCTCAGATGCTTCAGGAGCTCGGAGCAAGCCGTGTGCTGGATCGCAGTGATGATCTGGTTGAGAGCCTTGGCCCCAACAGCATTGATGTGGTGGTTGATCTGGTCGCCGGTCCGCAATGGCCAGACCTTCTCGCCATTCTCAAGCCTGGGGGACGCTATGCAGTCGCTGGAGCGATGGCTGGCCCTATCGTGGAACTGGATGTGCGTACACTCTACTTGAAAGACCTGAGCTTCTTCGGCTGCACCGTGTTGGAACCTGAAGTCTTCGGGAATCTTGTTGCTCACATTGAATCAGGCGACATACAGCCACTGGTCGCGCAAACCTTCCCGCTTGCTGAAATTGGCAAAGCGCAAGAGGTTTTTGAGCAAAAGAAGTATCTGGGAAAGATTGTGCTGGCAGTTGCAGACAATTGCTCTGGCGAGAAAACCGCACGCAATCTGCCCTAGCGTCCATTGCGTGACAAAAAGCACATTATCGATTTTGAAGATACGCTAGAACCAGCTCAAAGAAAAAGGGATGCAGACGTCACATCTGCATCCCTACCAAAATCCGCGTTTAAGCAGTTATCTTGGGATTAACTGCTGGCACCTGCAAATACATAAAGCAGCGCCATAACGCCGCCGAGGGTTGCGACAGTCCACACAGTGAACCCCCAGCAGGACTTCTGAATTTCGTGATCCATAAAACACCGTTTAATGGTTGATACACGTGCGCCGAGGAGACCCCGTCAGCACAGGGCGCACGGAATATCCCTTCCGTGATCAAAGCGCAACAGCAAAACGGCAAAATTTGGCTTGGCAGACTGCCGCACCTCACTACGTACAAATCACTACTCATTCATCAGTCAGATATACCTACTCCATAAAAACTCATAGCTCCAAAGAGTTAGGGTTCTTTAGAATTGATAAAATTATCGATAACCATAAAAAAATTCACTGAAAATATTTATGCAAAAATTCGTTCAAAACTCGACTTAATTGAGAATTGGCTACCCTATAGGACAACTCAAACTCCATTTTTTGACCATCCTGAGTCTGTTTTCTCGCAATTTTGCCGGGCTCACACAGCCGCATATCATGCGCGCCCTCTAGCCCCTCTCCGCAAATCATGCCAAACATAAGACTGCCCGTTTGCATCAAGACGGGCTCATGTCCGGACTCAGGCTTAAAAACAGAAAGACCAATGCTTCAGATCCCGTTTTCCAACTTCATTGCCATCCTCGTCTTCGTCTCCTCATGGGGCTTGTACAGCTGGTTGGCCTATCGAAGCCCCTGGTCCAAAAACACGCTCTCTCACGCCATGGACGCACACCGTTACCGCTGGATGCGCGCAATGCTCAAACGAGAGGTCCGCATTGCTGACACCAACATCGCGTCCGGCCTGCAGCAAGGCACCGCATTTTTCGCCTCTGCCTCCCTTCTGGCCATCGGCGGCACAGTCACACTGCTCAGCGCGATGGATGAGGTCACCGCCCTCGCCCGCACGCTCGATCTGCCATTTTTGGATGACCCAATACAAAATGAAGCCAAGACCTTCGGTTTGATGATCATTCTGGCGTACGCGTTTTTTAAATTCGGCTGGGCTTACCGCTTGTTCAACTACACAACCATCGTCATGGGCTCTATCCCGGATGATTGTCATGAAGACAATGAAGAGGCTGTTGAAGCATCCCTACGCGCAGCACGGCTGGCAACCCTTGCGGGCCGCCATTTCAGCAGCGGCCAGCAAGCGCTCTTCTTCGCGGTAGGTTATCTGGGATGGTATGCAGGGCCGTTCGTGTTCATCGGAACGACCCTGATGGTGACATTGGTGCTGCTGCGCCGTCAGTTCTTCTCAAAAGCGAGAAAAGCCGTATTGCCGGGTCCAAATACACAAGACCTCGTTAATTCCGGCGCTTGATAAACCTTCACCGGTGTGGGGAAGCCCTTGAGAGGGTATGTCCCCACATAGGTATCCTCACAACAGCTGAGAACTTCTGCAACTGACTGCGAAATCAGCATTTCCTGATTGAGGCGTTTTGAAAGGTCAGCAATCCGTGCGGCCTCATTCACCACAGGTCCAACAACCGTAAAGTCCAGTCGCCGCTGCCCACCAACATTGCCAAAGAACACGCGACCTGAATGCACGCCCATACCAACATGGATGGCAGGCAAATCAGGAAACCCTCGCGCATTCGCAATCGTCAGGTCCGCCATGCTTTCGCGCAGTGCCGACATGGCTTCAAACGCCGCTATTCTGGCGCTTTGATCATCCGTATAGGGAAACACCGCCAGAACTTCATCACCGATAAACTTCAGGATCTCGCCGCCATGTTGCTCAACCCGCGACGTAACAATGCCGAAATACTCGTTAAGCAGCTGCAACAAGGCTTTGTCTGGCAGGTAATTTGAAAACCCGGTGAAGTTGCGAATATCGCAAAACGCTACAATCGCGTTAATATGCTCCCCATCTCCCCGCCGGATCTCACCATTCATCACCCGCCGTCCGGCACGTGTTCCAAGATAGGTATTGAGAATGTTCTCAGAGGCCTGCCGGGAATTAAACAGCTCACAAATCAGCGCCAGAGGAGCAGTGATCTGCTCAAACACGCTGATAAACTCATCCTTGAAACCATCAGCCGCCCGCGAGGCAAAAGCCAGCCCATGGACTTCACCATCCGAGAACACCATGGGGAGTGCAACGTAATCCGTATACCCTTGCTCTTTAAGCTCCTGAATAACCTTGAGCCGGTCATACTCATCATGATGTCCAAACTTATGCCGGATCATATGCCCGGCTTCAGTGGACCGTTTCCAAAGGCTTTGATTGTAGGATTCACTCATCTCAGGTGTGTGCTGGAAATATCGCACACGCGGACCAACGCCCCGCTCCCAGATAAGCCCCTCACCATGATAGTTCGGATCCAGAATAGCGATACCCGTAGAGATCCGGTCCACCTCCACACCAATATTCTGCAAGTGTTCGCCCAATGCCGCGAAGATACGACAGGGACGCCCCAACATTTTTGCGTCCTTGGACAGCCATTCCATTAAATCGCAGAGGGAAAAAGACTCACTACTAGACATTTACACCCCAGAGACGAGCGGAGAAGAAGACCACGTAAAATCACCACACTCGCAAGCAAACACGGTAAAAGTTCCAATATTTCTTATCATTTACTTTTCAACTCAGACATTTACAGGAATCCCTTCAAGAAACTCTCGCCTTTTTTGCTAGACTTTCTCCACAATTCAACACACGCACAACGTGTAAATGCTTCAAATTTTAGAAATTTGTAGCCAACAACCTGATCAACTCCTATTTTTGCCCAAAAATATGAACGCAGCACGCATCTGGTGATTGTCCATCCAATCACAGCGCCCTTAACCGAGAAACCCAGCAATGTTAGATCGCTTTTATCTGATCATCGATGGCACCCAGTGGCTGCCACGTATCCTTCCTCTTGGCGTCAAATGTCTCCAGCTCCGCATCAAAGATAAATCAGAGGATGAAATCCGATCGCAGGTCCGGGAAGCAAAACAGCTTTGCGACAAAGCCGGCGCAGTGCTTATCGTCAACGATCACTGGCAAGCCGCCTACGACGCAAACGTGGGCTATGTGCATTTAGGACAGGAAGACCTGAAAACCGCCGATTTCCGCGCACTCCGTTCCGCAGGAATCTACTACGGTGTTTCCACCCATGATGAAGCCGAGCTGGACACAGCTCTGGCACTAGATCCTGAATATGTGGCCCTTGGTCCAATTTACAATAGCGCAACAAAAGAAATGCACTGGCAACCTCAGGGTCTCGAAACACTCAAAAGATGGCGGGCGCGCACAAGTAAACATCTGGTCGCCATCGGCGGCATCACACTGGACCGCGCTGCCGAAGTCTTCGAAAGCGGCGCCGATTCCATCGCCACCATCTCCGACGTCATCAGCGCCCCCAACCCGGAACACCGCACCACCCAATGGCTCCAAGCCTCCCGAAACTGGCAGCGGTAGAAGCACATCCCATAACGCATCGCCTCTTTATATAAGGAGAGCGAACTTGCTCGTCACTCATCCTGACCCGGGCAGCAAAAAAGGCAGCCAAACGGCTGCCTTTTTCAAATTCCAGCAAGCAAGGTACTAGCCAAGCTCGGAGACGTTGTTGATGACTTTACCAACAAGACCGTACTCGATGCCCTCTTCCGGGCTCATCCAGTAATCACGGTCGGTGTCTTTTTCAATGCGCTCAATCGGCTGACCAGTTGCATCCGCAAAGATCTGGTTCAAACGATCACGCATCTTCAAAATTTCTTTGGCCTGAATTTCGATGTCAGTTGCCATACCGCCGGCACCACCAGATGGTTGGTGAAGCAGGAAACGTGTGTTCTTAGTGCAGGAACGACGTTCTCTAGGCACTGACACATAAATCAGAGCACCAGCGCTCGCGACCCAACCCATACCAAGAATACGAACTTCCGGTTGAATGAACCTGATCATGTCATGGATCATATCACCGGACTCAACGTGTCCACCCGGAGAAGAAACAATAACGGTAATCGGGTCACTGCTAACCTGGGAAAGCGCAAGCAGACGGGAACAGACTTCCTGAGCCATCTCTTGAGTCACAGGTCCTGTAATCAGCACTGTACGCGCATCAAAAAGATGCTTGTCCACCGGGATGGACTTGTCAGGATTCTTTGGCGCGTCTTCATCACCTTCGAGGCGAACTGACGTCGAAGCACAAATGTCCGTCATGCGAATGACATGCTCCCTTATATTAGCTACCGCCCCACGCGGCAGACTGTGATCAAACATAACTAAAAGATACTGCGGCAGACCGCAAACACGCAAAGTCATAGCCTAACAGAAATTCCCTAGGAAAAAGAGGGCGTTCTCCCCTCACTTTTGATAGGCTTTTCGGAAAGCCGCCGTTTCTCCACTTAAAATCAATGCATTATGCACATTTTCAGTTCCTTTGTTCCAACTTAAAGGCAAAGGAATAACGTTTTAATAACCTTGCAACTCACATAATCGGTAAAAATAACGATCTACCTATAGCTGATATAGACATGCAGGGGATGGTGTCTAGTCCTTGGACACAGCACAAAGGGATTTTCGGGTTTGACTGTTTATACTGAAACGCTGGATTCCAACGTCCAATATCATTCGCCTGTCCCGGCGGAAGACCAACGGGCTTTTGCGCGCGTGGACGTTCCCATGTACATTGTTGATGTCAGCCAGACCAAGCTTGTCTGGGCAAATTCTGCGGGCTTGTCCTTCCTGGGCCTCAGCCTGCGCGATTGTATAGACGCCTCCGGAACCTTCCGAATGGACCTGCCTGCGCCGTTCGATGACCTCTCCTATCAGCGCCAGCTTCATTCCTATCTGAGCCGGGTCACGGAAGAAGGCCGCATTACAGAGTGCATCACCGTAATTCCAAACTCCCAGCCGGTCTCTGTGTATTGCTCCATCTCCCCGCAACCATTGATCACAGGAAACCCAGCGCTTTTGGTGCAGGTCATTTCAGAGGTTGGCAACGAGCCTGAGCAAGTCCGCAGCGCACAGGTGCTGCTTTACACCACGTCCATGATCAGCATGTTTGATGAGAACGGCAAACTCATCTTTGAAAACCCCGCAAGCCGCCTCAACCGCCCAGATGGCTGCGAAGACCTGATCAACCGCATGTGCAATCGCCGCGATTTTGATGCGCTGCTGGATGAACTGCGCAAAACGGGCCGAGCGAATCTCGTCGCACTCATGCACTCCTCTCAGGGAGAACGCTGGTTCGACCTCAACGCCCGCAGTGGATACGATCCTTATTCCGGCTCCCGGGCCATCCTGCTCAGCGCCACAGATGTCACCAAACGCCTGAAAGCAGAACATGAAGTCCGCTATCTGGCTCACCACGACACCCTGACAGGATTGGCCAACAGATCCTTTCTTGAGATTGAAGCAGAACGCTATCTGGATGAAACCCGCATCACCGGCAATCCGGGTGCACTCATCTTCATTGATCTTGACCGCTTTAAAACAATCAACGACACCCTCGGCCATCTGGTCGGCGACGACCTGCTCGTCGTCATCGCCAAGCGCCTCAAAGAGGTTGTCGAAGGCATAGGTTTTGTAGCGCGTCTCGGAGGGGATGAGTTCGTGGTCCTCATTGCCAACTTCGCAGATTACGACCTGCTCGACGACATCAGCCGCGAAATCAGAACCGCCCTGTCCAAGCCCTGCAAAGTGCGCGGACATATGCTGCAGGTGACCCCATCCATTGGCGTGTGCACCTATCCCGAACACGGCGTTGATCTGGACACGCTCATGCGTAAAGCCGACCTTGCCATGTATAAGGCAAAGGATCTGGGCCGCGACCGCATCTGCTTCTTTGATGTATCCATGTCCCGCGAAGCGGAAGAGCGGGTCAGTCTGGAAACCGCCCTGCGTCAGGCCCTGCGCAATCACGAGCTCGCCGTCCATTACCAACCGCGAGTCTGCATTGCGACCAACCGCATTGTTGGAGCAGAAGGCCTGCTGCGCTGGCATCATCCAACACGCGGTCTCGTCTCTGCCGCAAGTTTCATTGAGATCGCTGAAGAAGCAGGCATGATTGATGAGATCGGAGACTGGGTCGCCCGCGAAGCCATGCTCCAGCAAAAGCAATGGGCGCTGGCCGGTCACAACATCGCCATCTCAATCAACCTGTCTCCGGCTCAGTTCCGGCGCGGACGCATATCCCAGCGCCTGCACCGCATACTTCTTGAGACGGGCGCCTCAGCCAGCTCAATTCGCCTTGAGATCACCGAAAGCGCTCTTCTCAGTGATGCCAATGAAACGCTAAAAGAACTCAACGCACTCCGAGATCTGGGCTTTACGCTGGAAATTGATGATTTTGGAACCGGTTACTCAAACCTGGGCTATCTCCAGCGGTATCCAGTCACAGCGCTCAAGATCGACCGATCCTTCATCGCAGACACCAAACGCTGGCCAATTGTGCAAATGATTGTGCAGATGGGCCGCCTGCTAAACCTGACACTGGTGGCAGAAGGCATCGAGACACGAGAGCAGCTTCGCCAAATCCAGAAACTGCAGTGCCATGAGTATCAGGGATACCTGTATTCTCCTGCCGTCTCCCCCCACACCTTTGAATGCCTTCTTAAAGGACAGCACACCGTCACCTCCCCGCCAACAGTTGGCGCCTTAGCTTAATGCAGCTTTTGCAGAGCGACTTAGCTCCGTCAAAGCGACCAGTGCCTCCTCAGCCTTTTCTTCTGGTACAAAGATGTGGTCGTGATAATACGCAGCCACAACATTGGCAGAAATGCCCACATCTGCCAACGCGCTGGAAAGAGCTGCCGTAAGTCCCACCGCTTCAAGCGAACTATGAACCGCAAGCGAAATCCGCCGAAAGCACGGCTCAGTATCAACACCAGCCTTGCCTGCATTTTCAATAGATAGAATGGCTGTCAGGCCCTCGTTCTCCCAGAACAACCCGAGCGGTGAGTGCTCAGCCAAACCCCCAACACTGCCATTGGGAAAGCAGCAAAACACGAAGCTCTCTTCAGAAAGAGAAGCTTCCATGGAAGCGAGAAGTTCTTGCAAATCCAGTCCGCCGCGCGATGTCATACCCAATGGCTCCCTCTCTCAACACTCAAAATATCTCTCAATAAGGCCTAGCATATCCCAGTGAACATATAGGGGAACAAGAAAGCACAACTTCCGACAATAAAAAGCCCCACGAAGTGATCCGTCGGGGCTAGTTTGTTTTAGCTTCACATCAATGCCTTACACAAAGGCAAAATCGTCCTCATATAGATTGGAATGGGTAACACCCTCAGCGATAAGCGAGGTGTCAAAACTATCCCGCAATGCACCATCAGAGGCTGTGCTTTCTCCCTGTGTGGTGACTGCTTCGCCCCTACCATTCACGGTCACATTAACTGTTTCTGTAGAGGTCGCCCCAGATTCATCGGTGATCGTATAGGTGAAACTATCGAAACTAAACTCACCCTGATCCAGATCATCAAACTGTCCGTTTGGATCATAGGTAAAGTTGCCATCCTCATTGACAGTCACAGTGCCAAGTGTACCGTCCGTCTCAACGGTAATAGTATGGCTGTCATTGGTATCAGCATCGCTAAAATGAGGTGAGATGACAACAGCACCATCTTCAACGGTACCTGCATACACGGAGGACGCCACCGGTCCGTCATTTTTGCCGGTAATAGTGATACTTACAGTAGAGGTGCCGCTTGCCCCATGTTGGTCGGTGATTGTGTAGGTGAAGCTGGTGGTGGCTGTTTCACCCTCCGCGAGGTAATCAAACTCCGTGCCGGGATCGTATAAAAAAACATCAAACAAACCTTGGTCGGTCAACGTCAACGTCCCTTTCAGACCTTCCGTGTTGAGCGAGGTCGTGTGCGTATCACCCCAATCCTGATCATGAAAGATCGCGCGCCACACACTTGGTTGGTTTTCGTGTCTGGTAAATTCATAAGGGAAAGTAACTGGTGCGTTATTAGCCATACTCTGCACTCCAAGTATACAAAAATTAGAACTACAATCTATGAGTGTAATCTTACCTGAAGCTAACCGCGCCACATCTGTCATTATACATATATCAGAGCAAGTTAGCCGGGTTTGTAAGACCGCGAGCAGGCCCATTATCGTGACTTTACAGATGTGAGCGATCCCACCACCACATGCTCACATCGGAGTTCATCCGGCGATGATCTTAGGTTTTCGGTCTTTGCAGCAATTGCTTACTGAGAAGTCTCGCTAGAGGAAAGTTCTGCAAACTTGAAGACTGGGAGTCATCTGCCAATCCTGAGACTAGAACCACAAAAGGAGGTTACATCACAAAACGCGAGACGTGCTCTAATCCTGATAGTTGGGCCACAGTCCCGGTGTTGCCAGTTCCACCACATTGCCAAACGGGTCATGGAAAAACAGGCTCACACCGCCTTGAGGCCAACGCACCTCACTGCTGAGCGCGACTTTTTTCTCTACAAGATATTCACGCCACTCGATCAGCGCACTTCTGGAGATCGCAAATGCAAAATGAGAAGGTCCGTCAGTGCTGTGCCCCGGCACCATGCCATAAGGGCTTTCAACATCCTCACGGCACACACCGCGCCTGAAGACCAGAAGCATCTGATTGGGGCCAACGTCATACCCATGCATGCGCTCGCCTTCAACAACCCGCCTCAACCCCAAAAACTCACCATAAAAATCATGCGCACTGGCAAAATCATCAACGTAAACGGCAGTTTCGACAATTCCATTAATACCTGGGGCGTCCATTCCTAACCTCCTGATTGGCTAGTATGGCAGACCGAACCACCACGCAGCCAGGAACAAAAATGTAAAGAAGCCAACAACGTCCGTTATGGTGGTCACAAAAACTGAAGAAGCAATGGCAGGATCCGCTCCAATTTTCTCTAAGCCCATAGGAACCAGCAATCCAAACAGACCAGCGCAGATTGAGTTAATCAGAATTGCGCTGCCAATAACCACCCCAAGTTCTGGGTTGAGGAACCATCCCCCCGCGATAGCACCAATCAGGAATCCGAGGCCGACACCGTTGATAAGGCCCACCAACAGCTCACGTCGCAAAACGCGTAGAATGTTACGCCGGTTCAATTCCTGGGTCGCAATTGCGCGCACCGTCACCGCCATGGTCTGCGTACCGGAGTTTCCGCCCATGGACGCCACAATCGGCATCAACACAGCCAAAGCCACCATGCGCTCAATCGTGGCCGTGAAGAGCGATATGACAAAAGCGGCAAAGATTGCGGTAAACACATTCACCGACAACCAGGAGAAACGGGACTTGGCAATCTCAAGCACACTGTCTGAGATCTCCTCATCCCCCACACCAGCCATCGCCAGCATGTCTTCCTCAGCCTCTTCCTGAATGACGTCAACAATGTCATCAACGGTCACAATACCGACCAGACGCTCGGAGACGTCAGTCACCGCCACAGAAACAAGGTTATAGCGTTCAAACAAACGCGCCACATCTTCCTGATCATCGGTGACCAGAACAGAATGACGGGTTTCCTCCATGATCTTGGAGATCTTTTTTGATCGCTTCGTGCGCAACAACCGGTCCAGCGCCACAGCACCCAAAAGATGGAAGCCGGGGTCAACCACGTAAAGCTCATAGAAGCTGTCCGGCAGATCTTTGGAGCTGCGCAGATGGTCAATCACCTGCCCTACAGTCCAGAACGGCGGCACGGCAATAAAATCAGTCTGAACAATACGTCCAGCAGTATCCTCGGGAAACTCCAGCGCACGTTTAATCTGGACCTGATCCACATTGGGCAACTGAGCAAGGATCTTCTCCTGCTCTTCCTGCTCCATGTCTTCAAGCAGATAAACAGCATCATCGGATTCAAGCTCGCCAATCCCCTCAGCAACATCCCCATCCGGCAATGCCTCCAGAACCTGCGCACGCACAGACTCTTCGGTTTCGGTCAAAGCGGCAAAGTCGAATTCTTCACCCAGCAGCTGAATCAGGAGAACGCGATCATCCTCGCGCAGCATCTCCAGCAAGTCACCCATATCCGCATCATGCAGATTACCCGCCAGCTCACGCACAACAGCTGCATCCCGTGTATCAAGGGCTGCTTCAACGTGCGCAACAAAGCCGGTATCAAGGTGTCCGCTTGCATCTCTGACATGTGGTGGAGGGGGCGCGGCATGAAGCGCACCGGGATTTTCCGATTGGGTCATGTGACCTCCACACGTTAGAGCGCGTTCCGTTTGAGTAGATTTAATCAAACGACAAGAATTCGCTCCACCAAAGATGCTAGAATGCGGTGCGTGAATGTAAATGACCGCGACGCGTTCCAGAGTCAAATGCTTGGCGTGAGCATCGTCCTTCGAGATTGCTGAAAATTGAAATGCACGTGGAACCATCGTCCCTATGCACAGTTTTGTGTTTATAGCGACCTGCGCAGACCGTGCAATCCTTTTACGAAGAATTCACGATTTACATCAAAACACATTCTGTTTGAGCGACCGCACTCAGGTTGAGAACGCACGCTCAACCAACGAACGCATCAAAAACGTAAATAACGCAAATTCGCGCAAAAAATCACAAAGCAACGCAAACCAGCGACACTCCCCTTTTTAGGGAATGGCATATGCAAATTTTATGCTGAGAAAAAACAGAGGCTTAGATAGCAAAAAACCCCGGCTCATAAAGAGCTCGGGGCTTTTGGTGCGGCCGAGAAGACTCGAACTTCCACGGGTGTTACCCCACAGCGACCTCAACGCTGCGCGTCTACCAATTCCGCCACGGCCGCAAAACCTTGGCTTGCTTCCGGTTTGTTTGGCTCGTTGGCCTCGCCCCGTCAGCTGGTGAGCGGTGATATAGCCAACCCCTCGAACCTGCGCAAGTACCCTTTTTCAAAAATTCACAGCGCAGAGGAAAAAAATCGAAAAAACCTCTTTTAGACGGGCACTTATCCACTGCACCAGATATTTTAGATGCGATCTTCCATGTTTACAGGTCGCATATCCACAGCGCGCTGCAATACCTTTGTGATGACAATGCCAACTTTATCGCCAACCACAGTCACCTGCCCTTCAGCAACTGGTGTACTGTTTGCCAAAATCGTAACATCATCAGCTTCATGGGTGTCCAGCTCAATCACCGCACCTCGTCCCATGCGCAACAACTGGTGCACTGGCATTTCAGATTTGCCCAGCACCACTGATATGTCGACGGAGATATCATCAAACCTGTTCATCTCTGTCTGCCTCCATCTGAGGGAATAAAATGCACCTGTCTCGTCTCTGTGAGTTGGTGCCCTGTTATTTTTAGTGTAGACGCTTACATCTCATTAGGGCAAACCAACTAACCGAAATCCGCAGATCATTTTGGGATAACAACATGGCCGATCGTCAAACCCTTAAAACAGACTTCTTCCCCTTAGAGGGATCTCCCCCTGTTGAGTGGGTGATCGACGATGATCTTGTACCTTACGAAGTTGCCCAGAAGGAAATGGAAGACCGCGTTGCCGCAATCGCAGCTGGCGAAGCCAACGAACGCGTCTGGCTTTTGGAACATCCGCCCCTCTACACAGCAGGCACAAGCGCCGATCCAGTCGACCTGATCGCCAAAGACCGCTTCCCGGTTTATGAAACAGGTCGCGGAGGGCAGTATACTTATCACGGTCCGGGACAACGTGTTGCTTATGTTATGCTCGATTTGAAGCGCCGTCAGCAAGACGTCCGCGCCTTCGTCGCAGCCTTGGAAAAATGGCTCATCGACACCCTGTGGCAGCATCACGTCCGCGGAGAAAGACGGGAAGATCGCGTTGGTGTCTGGGTTCAACGTCCTAAAAAAGGCAAAGACGTAGAAGACAAGATTGCCGCCATCGGCATTCGCCTGCGCAAGTGGGTAACCTTCCACGGTATCTCACTGAATGTAGACCCGGACCTGGAGCACTTCACCGGCATTGTCCCCTGCGGCGTGCAAAAACATGGTGTCACCAGCTTTGTGGATCTCGGTCTTCCACTCACAATGCCAGAGGTGGATATCATCTTGCGAGAGCAATTCGAAGAGATCTTCGGAGCCACAGAAACCTTTGGTCCGTCCGGCCTCGTTTAAAAGCCTGAGAGTGGATAACTAGTATTCAATGCGGAAAGACCCCTTCTCGTCAGGGGCATCCGCCAGCAGTGTCACCGCTTCAACTTGTGCCCCGACGGGCCCCTGCTGAACAGCCATCAACAGGGCATCCACTTTTTCCGGATCACCGGTGACAACTGCCTCCACTGATCCATCAGCATTGTTCTTGCACCAGCCGGAAACACCGAGCATTCCGGCTTTTTTATAAAGCCACGCACGATATCCAACACCCTGCACCAATCCCGTAATGGAAAAGTGTTTGGTTTTCATTGGTATCTCCCGGTGCGCTTAAAGGCTTCACAGATAAAACTTTTCTCGATTCAGAGGACGAAGTTGGCAACACAGCCCAGTCTCGCCACAGCCTTAGATTGCAAGCCATAAAAAAAACATCAACTCCTATATCTAATAGGTAGCCCTTTAGGAGAGACTTTATGAATTTTCTCAAATCCCGCCTGACTGCTCTTTCATTCTCCGCAGTCATGATTTTTCTACCAGCTCAGAGCTTTGCTCAGATCAATTTCACCAGTCAGTTCAACGAGATCATAGAAATGGCTGATTATGAAACCGGCATCGCTTCTTTTGTAAGCAACACTAAGCAGAATCCGGAAAACAATCAGGCAAAGCTCGCATTGGGCGCCCTGCAGTTTCTCAATGCCCTCCAAGGCATTCAACAAGACCTATACAAATATGGCGCCGGAAACACATCTCCAAACAGAAGCCTGAGGTCGATCCTCCCCGTCTTCAGAATCCCGGTTGCCCCAAACCCAACGCCAGAACCCATTACCTACAACAAGACAAGGGAAATGCTGGAGAACTTCGTGTCTCAGCTGGAACAAGCAAATGAAACTTTGAACGGGATATCAGAGCAACCAGTAAAGCTCACGGTAGACCTTTTGAAGATCAACCTGGATGCAGACAACAATGGAACCGTGGAACCTCACGAGAACCTTGCCGCAATCCTATCTGGCCTTTCCAGAAGAAGTCCGTTTCAGCTTGAGGATGATACAACTGCGTTTCCTATAACCTTTGACAGGGCAGACGCAAAATGGTTACAGGGATATTCTAACCTACTCATGTCAATGGGCAATTTCCTACTCACCTTTGACTATGAGAATACCTACGACCTCACTTTCCATAGTGTCTTTGGCGCATCTGCAACCACCTATGGTCAGCAGTTAGAAGACATGGGAAAAGCAGACAACGAGCGCGGATTTGGCTCCTTCGCCACCCCAATCAACTTCCTGCATTCCATCAATTGGACTGTACAGAACCCTGATCGCCTCAAAGCAACGCGCCAGAACCTTTTGAAGGTGATGCAGCTGAACTACGAGACATGGGATCTCATTCAAAAAGAAACGGATAACGACAACGAATGGTTGCCAAATCCCAATCAGACCAGCCCCTTTCAAGCCCTTCCTGTCACGCAAGAGACCATCGACAGCTGGCTGGAAGCCGTCAAAGCCTCCGAACAGGTGTTGACCGGCGAGCTTCTGATTCCATCCATGGTGTTTGAAGGCGGGATCAACATGAAGACCTTCTTCGAGACCGCAAAGACCTTCGACCTTGTGCTCTTCATCACCGGACCAAACTCCGTTGACTATGTGGAACAAGGCCCTGTTTGGGAGGGCGATTTCATGCGCACCATAACGCGCCCAATGGGCCGAAACTTCGGTTCATTTGCGGTCTGGTTCAACTAACTATTCCCTAAAGAAAAAGCCCGGCAATTAGACCGGGTTTTTCAATTAGTTCTGTTTGCGCTCCACATGCACAGTATAGAGTGATGCGCCAATGATCAGCGCAGCTCCAAGCCACAAGTTGCCCGGTGGTACCCAGCCGAAAATAAGAAATCCACAAAGCACATTAAGCGGCAGCTTGAGATGGTCAAACGGCTGCAAATAAGCTGCATCGACCTTCTCATAGGCCATAGCCAATGAGCCTTGCGCAATCGCCCCCAAAAGCCCCGCCAGAATAATCAACCACCACATGTTCATGCCAACTGGCATTGCCAAACCACCTGGAGCCAAGAAAGCCAGGACGAAATTAACTGGTGTCAGCAGTAGAAGAAGATAGAGCGTAACAGATTGCGGGCTCTCACGTTCTTCCAGCTTCTTCATACAAAGAATAGAAGAACCCCACAGCAGAGCAGCGATAATCGGCAGGAAAGCAACCAGCTGAAAGGCATCATCCCAAGGACTCAGAATAATCATGCCACCCACAAAGCCGACAGCTGTCGCCGCCCAGCGCTGCCTGCTTGCTGTCTCACGCAAGAACAACGCTGCTCCAATGGTCACGAAGAACGGAGAGGTCATCAAAAGCGCAATTGCCTGCCAGATTGGCACACCATTCGCCAAACCAGCCACCCAGAACTGAACGCCCAGCGCTGCCAGAAAGACGCGGAAGATATGCAGCGCCAATTGTTCTGTGTGCAATCCGTCAACACCAATGCGCCAGATCACTGGTAGCATAGCAACAAGCGAGATCAGGTATTGCCAGAAGGTTGCACTGGTAGAACTCAATCCCTGCACCATCGTCAGATACTGCATGGCAGAATTGGTGATAGCAAAAGCAGCACCGGCAAAAACCATCCAGCTTGCGCCCACAACAGCTGCGGACGCACGAGTAGAACTGCGTGATGAACTCATACACGCACCTCAAATTCACGAGATAAAAACGGAATAAACATAAGAAATCTTTCTGATCCAAAGGGCCAACAACAGCCACGTTTCATTGAATCAGGACGCGCAAGCAAACAGTGCGTTTCAAAACACCCCTCACCCACATTCTCTTTCATCCGGACTATAACCGTCGGTTCCGGGTTCTCACCGGATCTGCTGACCCTTCCTGAATATGGAAGGCGCTCGCGGACTTATGGCACGAAGGCCCATCACCACCGGTAGGGAATTACACCCCGCCCTGAGAATTATCTCCCATCATAGGGAGACCTGATTTCTAACAGATTCTCAGGAAATTGCGAGTTGTCTTTCAGTCTAACTGAAAACGCGTTTGTGAACGGACTGTCACCCCAATACTGCCTCACAACTTGATGCCAGGAGAGCTGCTATCGCAGATCCCACTGGCGCAGTTCCTCACGGTATGTCTCGGGGAAATCCCAGTGTTCTGCAGCTTCTAAAACACCTTCCCACGCCTTTACGTGAGGTTTCCCTGTCCGCACAGTGCGGCTCATATACATAATGGCAGACTTATTCTGCCCACCGCTTCGAACCGGAAGAAAGACCTTGTCCAGACCCTTGCGGAAAAGCGCCTCTGCGCCATCCACAATTGTAACTTCCCCGATGCGGCAATCCCACAGAACACCGTGAACACGCTTCCCCGGCGCTTTCACCATGGAAGGAACGCCTTCGGACGTCACGATAAAGCGATAGCCATCCATGGAAGCTGGCCCCAGCGCTTTGGCTTGCGGGCAACGGCTTGCCATGGTCTTCGGGTTCATCAAGCGGCCATAAGCGAAATAAATCGGCATCAATTCAACTCATTACAAAGAAGGTCAGACGACAAGACTGTCAGCAAGGTGAGCGGCAAGCTCTTCACGCGAAGCAACCACGGTATCAGCTCCGCAATCTGCAAGCTCACTTTCAGAGCCGTAGCCCCAGAGCACACCAACGGATCGGACACCATTTTCTTTCGCTGCAATAATATCGTGTTTGCGATCGCCAATCATGAGACACTGAGACGCTTCCAGACCTTCCTGCTCCAACAGATAAGCCAGAAGATCCACCTTATTACCGCGGGTCATGTCCAACTCGCAGCCATAGGTTTTCTCAAAAAAACCATCCATCTCAAAATGCGCGACAATCTTTTCCGCATAAACCCAAGGCTTGGACGTACACACGAACAACCGGTCCCCACGCTCCTTAGCAGCCTGCAGCAGCTCAATGATCCCATCGTAACGCACGTTTTCATAAAGCCCAACAGTGGTGAAGCGCTCGCGATAAAGGCGAATCCCCTCAAGGATCAGCTCTTCATCTTCCGTATTCAGAAGTTGGCGATAGGTTTCTGTGAGGGGCGGCCCGATGACAAAGGCAAGATCTTCAGCAGGAGGAACGTCGCGGCCAAGCTTTTTAAGCGCGTATTGAACGCTCGTTACAATGCCGACAAAAGGGTCTGTCAGCGTTCCATCCAGATCAAAAAGCAGAGTTCGCAAAGCCAAATCCTCAACATAGGAATTGGCTTCGCACCAACTCCTTATTCAAATTCCATGATAACAGCATCCACTGCCAGACTGTCACCCGGTGCAGCCTTGATAGCGCTTACCACACAATCGCGTTCGGCCCGAAGCACATTTTCCATTTTCATGGCTTCAACAATGGCCAGCTGCTCTCCAGCTTTCACTTCCTGCCCCTCTTCTACATGAAGAGAAACAACAAGGCCCGGCATTGGGCAAAGCAACAGGTTGGATGTATCCGGTGCAACTTTCTCAGGCATCAGTGCTGCAAGCTCAGCATTGCGAGGCGTCATCACCTTGGCAACAACAGAATAGCCTTGCCAGTCCAGCTGGTAGCCATTCTCAACAGACCGCACTTGGGCACTTACAGCACGATCACCAACGTGACCTTTCCAAAGCATATCGCCCGGAACCCAGGAGGACGCAACGCGTTCGCGAGCACCACCCTCAACACACACATCAATATCAAGTGGTGTTGCCGCCATGCCTTCAATCAACTCAGCATCCAGCTTCTCACCATTGATCAAAACACCCCACTCACGGCGTACACCGCCATGATGCGGACGCAGGCGACCCGGCAAGTGATCCAGACGCTCACGCTCAATCAGATGCATGGAAAGCGCAACTGACGCCAACACATTACGGGCCTCTGCATCAGGTGTAGCTGGTTCAAACCCATCAGGATACTCATCAGCAATAAAGCCGGTTGCCAACTGACCAGACCGCCAGCGCGGATGCTTCATGAGAGATGCAAGAAACGGCACATTGTGCTGGATGCCATCCACCTGAAACTCATCAAGTGCAGTGCTCATGCCTTCAATCGCTTCAGCTCGTGTCGGCGCATAGGTCACCAATTTTGCGATCATCGGATCGTAGAACATGGAGATTTCAGAGCCTTCCACCACGCCAGTATCATTACGCACCACATAAGCACCGTGATCACCTTCTGCAGGTGGACGATAGCGCGTTAGGCGGCCAATGGACGGCAGGAAGTTGCGGTACGGATCCTCAGCATAGATACGGCTTTCAACAGACCAGCCATTCAGCTTGACCTCATCCTGCTTCAAAGAAAGCTCTTCACCAGCTGCAACACGGATCATCTGCTCAACCAGATCCACACCAGTGATCAGTTCAGTCACTGGATGCTCCACCTGAAGGCGGGTGTTCATCTCAAGAAAGAAGAAGCTCTTGTCCTGTCCAGCAACAAACTCAACAGTACCCGCGCTGTCATAGTCAACAGCCTTGGCAAGCGCGACTGCCTGCTCACCCATCTTGCGGCGAGTTTCTTCGTCCAGCAAAGGAGACGGCGCTTCTTCAATCACCTTCTGGTTACGACGCTGAATGGAACACTCGCGTTCACCCAGATAAACCGCATTGCCGTGTTTATCGCCCAGCACCTGAATTTCGATGTGGCGCGGGTTTTCAATAAACTTCTCGATGAAGATACGATCATCGCCAAAGGAGCTGATAGCTTCAGACTTTGCGCGCTCGAAGCCATCCATGGCCTCTTCATCATTCCAGGCAATACGCATGCCTTTACCGCCGCCACCGGCGGAGGCTTTAATCATCACCGGGTAACCAACCTCAGAGGCAATCCGCTTGGCATCTTCAGGGCTTTCAATCAGCCCCATATATCCAGGTACAGTGGAAACATCAGCTTCAGCCGCAAATCGCTTGGAGGTGATCTTATCTCCCATCACCTCAATCGCTTTTGGATTAGGGCCGATAAAGACAATGCCTTCCTGCTTCAAACGCTCACAGAATTCTGCGCGTTCGGAAAGAAAGCCATAACCTGGATGCACAGCCTCAGCACCGGTCTGCTTACATGCTTCAATAATCTTGTCGATCACAAGGTATGATTTCGCTGCAGCCGGTTCACCAATGTGAACGGCCTCATCAGCCATCTCCACATGAAGCGCATCTCGGTCCGCATCGGAGTAAACAGCAACCGTTTTGATCCCCATCGTTTTTGCCGTTTTGATAACACGGCAAGCGATTTCCCCACGGTTTGCGATCAGAATCTTTGAAAACATGCCCATCCCACATACACACCTTCTTTATTTACAGTGCAGGGTTGTAGGCATCTCTACTCACTTCCGCAACCTCACAATTGGGCGAAGAACCATCGCACTTTCGTAGGGGCAATGGATGCGCAAAGCATCTAAGTTTTGACGGAGTTTCACCCAAATACAGAGCATTATCTCTTAAAATGCGTTGAGTTTCTCTCTCACCTCTGGCAACACAGTTTTCCAACAGTCGGAAAGTCCTCAGGAGCCAAACAATGAATGAAAACAAGATTTTTCTGGAAGGCCTGTCTTTCTATGCATTCCATGGCCTCCATGATGAAGAAGCTAAATTGGGCCAACGCTTTATCATTGATCTGACCTGTTGGGCGGATTTTGAAAAGGCAACGGTTTCAGATGACTACGAAGACACCATCTGCTACGGCACCCTTGCAAAAACTGTCGAGGATGTTGTGACCAACTCCCGTTTCAATCTGTTGGAACGTCTTGCCGGAGCTATTTGTGAGGCCGTTTTCGCGATGGATCAGCGAATCTCCAAGATCACTGTGAAAGTGAATAAACCCTCTGCCCCGGTGCCGGTTCATACGGGCGGGTTTGGCGTAGAAGTCACACGTGCATGCCCTGCTGCAAAAAGTTAAATCAACGGCATCTTCTTAAGAACCGGCTAACCACCGCTCACCTTGACACTCGCACTTTTGGGCTATTGCCTTCAAAACATATGGAACTGCGGCGTTCAAGCCAGCATCAACATCTGCATTGTAAGGCAACTGATCCCATGCGTAGTGCCTCCACCACCATTATTGCCAGTAGTCTCATAACTCTGTTGTGGGTAGCCTCAGCCAATGCTCAGGCACGTCCAGATGCAAGGGCCCTGACATGCGAGCAGGCAAAGCAACTGGTCGACAGTCGTGGAGGCGTCGTCCTGACCACAGGCCCGCGAACCTATGAGCGCTTTGTGAGCAACATCAGATATTGCCTGCACAACGAAGTGCTTCGCAGAGAGTGGGCCCAGACCAAAGACAACAACTCCTGCCAGATCGGTTATCGCTGTTCACCACGCACACGGCAGAACCAGTAATAAGGGAGGAGACTATGCGGATATCAACACTGCTCGTTCTTTCGAGCACTCTGGCTCTCATGGTTTCCACCACAGCGCACGCACGCCCTGATACACGGCAAATGTCCTGTCTTGAAGCCCGCTCCGTCGTACAGCGTGCTGGCGGCATTGTATTAAGCACTGGCGTTCGTACCTACGACCGTTTCGTCGCGGGCCTTCAGTTCTGCCAGCCTTACGAACGCTTGATGAGCCGCTGGGTCCCCACAAAAGACCAGAAGCGCTGCTTCATCGGCTATTCATGTGAGCCGGGTTACAACAGCGGCGAAGGACCATTCGGCTCCGATATCTTCGACTGAGCCCTTTGAAGATCCACGTTTCACGCAAATACACTGCAGTTGCACCATAAAACGCAGCTGCAGTTACCCACATTCGAATCCTTCATCCACATCCTGCGAAACTCACCTTGCCCGTTCGGCATGACCGACAGGCGGTTGAGAACTCCTTTCTGCACCACCATCAAGCAAAAGTGTGAGCTTGATCACAGACAGGCAAGTAATCCCCAAGAACACGAAGACACGAGTTCGTTACCGGCTTAAATTCAAAGTTGCGAAAAGAAAATTTTGTGTTCCAAAACACATCTTACTCAAAAATTTCCAGTAAACATACAATCATCAACGAACAACAACAAACCACAAACATCAAAAAACAAAGCATACAACAAAAATAAGCTCGAAGAAAAACAAGATAACTACAAAACACAAGATATAAGGCGGCACGGAGTTGCCTTGTATCAGTCTAAATTGAAAAGACACGCCGAAGTAACAACCAACATCGGCAAAACCCCATCAGAAAGACTGCTCCTCCCGGTCTTTCGCTCTGAAAATGACTAGAACTGAAAGTAAAACAAATGAAAAAGATCGCTCTGACCCTATCCGTACTTGGCCTCGTATCTGCTGCTTCTATCGCTCAGGCTGCTCTGGTAAACACCGGTGACCTGACTGCCTCCCAGGCAAAATCACTTGTACAGGACAAAGGTGCAATTGTTCTCGCAACTGGCCCAGGTCTTTACGACCGCTACGTTGCAAACGCTTCTTACTGTGCTTCACACGAAGAAACTCAGCGCGCTTACGTCGTAACCAAAGACTCCAATAGCTCCCTCATCGGTTACACCTGCGTCGTCGAAAACAGAGATAACTAAGCCTCTAATCCGCCTCAAGTTAGAGAGCTTCCCCCATCAACCTCTTAGGGAAAGACTGTTCCTCCCCAGCCTTTCCCTCCCCAAATGATACAAATTAAAATTGAAAGTAAGACCAATGAAAAAGATCGCTCTGACCCTATCCGTACTCGGCCTCGTATCTGCTGCTTCCATCGCTCAGGCTGCTCTGGTGAATACCGGTGACCTGACTGCCTCTCAGGCAAAATCACTCGTACAGGACAAAGGTGCAATCGTTCTCGCAACCGGCCCAGGTCTTTACGACCGCTACGTTGCAAACGCTTCCTATTGCGCAACACATGAAGAAACAGAGCGCGCCTATGTCGTGACCAAAGACTCCAACCATTCCCTTATTGGTTACACCTGCGTGGTTGACAACAAAAACAACTAAAATCTAACTCGCCCCAAGTTAGACGCACGTCCCCCATCATCACGTCCCAGGGAAAGGCTTTGCCTCCTAGTCTTTCCCTCCCCCATTTCCCATAAGAATTAAGAAACCGAAAGCTAAACAAATGAAAAAGATCGCTCTGACCCTTTCCGTCCTCAGCCTTGTCTCTGTTGCTTCTGTTGCTCAGGCTATGAACGCTCCACGCACCAATACAACTGACCTCACAGGGTCTCAGGTAAAGTCTCTGGTGCAAGAAAAAGGTGCGATCGTTCTCTCCACAGGTCCTGGCCTTTATGACCGTTACGTAGCAAATGGCTCTTACTGTAGCCCAAGCGAAGAAACACAGCGCGCCTACGTTGTGACAAAAGACTCCAACCACTCCCTCATTGGTTACACCTGCGTGGTCGAAAACGACGAAAGATAAGACCTAACTCGCCCCAAGTTAGTCCCCTTCCCATCAAAAAACCCGGCCTTCGTGTGAAAGCCGGGTTTTTTGATGTTTCGTTCGATCAGACAACAATTCTTAGAGCGGGATGTTGTCGTGTTTGCGCCAAGGCATCTGCTGGTTCTTGGTCCGCAACATCGCAAGTGCTCTCGAAATGCGCATCCGTGTAGACTGCGGCATGATCACCTCATCAATGTAGCCACGCTCCGCGGCAACAAATGGGTTCGCAAACCGATCTTCATAATCCTTGGTGCGCGCAGCAATCTTCTCGGAATCACCCAGCTCGTTGCGATAGAGGATCTCAACAGCACCCTTTGCACCCATCACAGCAATCTCAGCAGATGGCCATGCATAATTCATATCACCACGAATATGCTTGGAGCTCATCACATCATACGCGCCGCCATAAGCTTTACGCGTGATCACTGTGATTTTCGGAACAGTCGCTTCACCATAAGCAAACAGCAGCTTTGCGCCATGCTTGATCAACCCACCATATTCCTGCGCAGTCCCTGGCAAAAAGCCCGGAACATCCACGAAGGTTACCAGCGGAATGTTGAAGCAGTCACAGAAACGAACAAAACGCGCAGCCTTCCGGCTTGCATCACTGTCCAGAACACCCGCAAGAACCATTGGCTGGTTGGCGACAATACCAACTGTGCGCCCTTCGACTCGGCCAAAGCCAGTGATAATGTTTCCGGCAAAGCTTTCCTGAATCTCAAAGAAGTCCTGCTCATCGACAGTCTTCAGGATCAGTTCCCGCATATCATACGGTTTGTTCGGATTATCCGGAACCAGCGTATTGAGGCTCTCATCCAAACGAGATGGATCATCATAAACGGAAAGTTCAGGTAGCGGAGCCTGATTGTTCATCGGCAGGTAATCCACCAAACGACGAATCTGTAGCAACGCTTCCACATCATTGTCAAACGCACCATCGGCGATGGAAGATTTGGTCGTGTGAATGCTCGCGCCGCCCAGTTCCTCAGCCGTCACAGTCTCATTGGTCACTGTTTTCACAACATCAGGACCAGTGACAAACATGTAGGAGGTATCGCGCACCATAAAGATGAAGTCGGTCATGGCAGGTGAATACACATCACCACCAGCACATGGACCCATAATCACAGAAATCTGCGGAATAACACCAGATGCCTGAATGTTACGCCAGAACACTTCACCGTATCCACCGAGCGCAGCAACACCTTCCTGAATACGAGCACCACCTGCATCAAAGATCCCGATGATCGGTGCACGATTCTGCAGCGCCATATCCTGGATCTTCATGATCTTCTCGGCGTGTGTCTCAGACAGCGATCCGCCAAACACAGTGAAGTCTTTCGAGAAGAGGTAAACGGTACGGCCGTTGATGGTTCCCCAACCAGCGACAACACCATCCCCCGGGAAGTGCGTTTCCTCCATACCAAACTCGGTACAGCGGTGCTGCTTGAACATATCGAATTCTTCGAAGGAACCTTCATCTAGCAGAATTTCAATGCGCTCTCGTGCGGTGAGTTTTCCGCGTTTGTGCTGCGCATCAATTCGGCGCTGTCCCCCACCAAGCCGCGCTTCATCACGTCTTTTTTCTAATTCAGCTAGAACTTCCTTCATCAGATATCTCAGCTCCCAATCTAACTGAGTTATCTCCTAGCACGCCCCTACGCACAAAAACTAGTAAGCCGTTGGATTGAGAAGCCTCATGCAATGCAACTGATTACTACCTCAACCCAACAACCAATAACCCTTGGGAAACCAAGCATTATTTGATGCTTTGACAGCTAAAACTCACTCTGCCTCATCAGCACTGCCAGCATTGAGCAATCCATATTTTTCTTCGCCTATTTTCTCAAGAAGCTCCAATTGTGTCTCAAGGAAATCACAATGGCCTTCTTCATCTGCCAGTAAACTGTCAAAGAGAGCCATTGTCACGAAGTCACCTTGCTGCTCACAAAACACACGAGATTCGCTGTAATACACAATTGCTTCACGCTCCCCTGCCAGATCAGCTTCCAGCACTTCCTTCACTGAGGAACCGATGCGTAAGGGCGCGATATGCTGCAGGTTTGGGTGCCCTTCCAAAAAGACAACTCTTTCCACCAACCGATCCGCATGATGCATTTCTTCAATCGATTCAGCCCGCTCTTTCTTTGCAAGTTTGGTGTAACCCCAATCTTCAAGAAGTCTGAAATGCACCCAGTATTGATTGACAGCTCCAAGTTCCATGGAAATGGCTTTGTTCAAACGTTCAATGACACCGTCTTTTGCTCTCATGAGTTCTCAGTGCAAGCACTGCTCCTTAGGGAATGCAGGTGAAACACAACTCGTTTTGAACCGACCCTAAAACGAGCTTTGATCCAGTAAACATAGATCAGCCTAACCCGCCGCCAACCCAAATCCCCTATCGTTCCTAATGAAGCGCTAGTCTGAAACAAACAACTTTAACCCAACAAAAAAGAGCCGCCCAACAGGACAGCTCTTTCTAATCAAAACAAACGGTTAGGCGAACTTATTCGCCAGTATCAGCTGAGTTCGCATTCAATGCGCCGTAGTGCTGTTCACCAATTTTCTCAAGGAGATCCAGCTGAGTTTCAAGGAAGTCAATGTGACCTTCTTCATCAGCCAGCAAATCATCAAACAGCTTCATGGTGACGTAATCACCTTCAGCATCACAAATCTCACGGCTCTTCTTATAAGAGGTGCGAGCTTCATGTTCACCAGCAAGATCCGCTTCCAGAACTTCCTTAAGATTGGTGCCGATCTTCAAAGCGCCAACAGTCTGCAAATTTGGATGACCACCAAGGAAGAGAATGCGCTCAATCAGCTTGTCGGCATGTTGCATCTCTTCAACGGATTCTTCGCGCTCTTTCTGCGCCAACTTTCCAAAACCCCAGTCATCCAGCAGGCGGTAATGCAGCCAGTACTGGTTGACGGCACCAAGCTCCAGTTTCAGAGCTTCGTTAAGCCGCTCAATAACTTTCTCATTATGTTTCATCGGCGGAATTCCTCAATATTCTTGATTAGGGCAGTATTTGGCGATGTTTTCGTTATTACGAAAGCCCTGAACTCATATGTGCAGCAAGAGTGCATAGTTCAACAGATTCGATGGTAACACGGCAAATGAATTTCACTTGCCCACATACTACAAACTATTGATTTCTTTCTACGATATCAGGAGAAGCCACAACACCAACAAAAAAGCGCAGCCAAAAGCCGCGCCTTAAGACAACTTCGCAAAGAATAAGCCTTAGCTTTCTTCTGGTGCTCCAACGAGAATAAGCACTGCTGCGTTGAACTCGTCGTTTTTGAAACGGCGAATACGAGCAGCCTCTTCATCCTGCCCCCACTGCTCAATATTCCAATCTTCATCAACATGAGCTGCAGACCAGACAACATCCGCCTCAAAAGCTTTTTCAGCCAGTGCCAGCGCCAGCAAAGCAGAACCGCTAATGGACGTCACTGTATGGATCGCAGTTAACTGAAGCGCATCATATTTGCCCAGTTGCGCACGATAAGCTGTTGTCACTGCCTCATCTTGCGCGACATGCATAATCCCTTCAACGAGTTTGAAGGGACCAGCAAACAACTTCTCTGCCCAATCCAAGACTGGGTCCCACTGATTTTTCTGACGTGTGACCAGTTCTGCAGGGGAAGCTGCACGGTAACACAAATGATCATTTCCGGCATACCGTGTGATCTCGTCTGCAACTTCCGCAAACTTGTCTTCAACGGCATCAATCGCAGAATGGGCAATGCGCGTCAGCGGCATCGTCGCCGGATCAATCTCTTCTTCCTGCAGCTCCCATTCGGCAGCCACGCCTTCAGCAATCACTTCATCCTTAAACACCAGCGCATTGCGACCGGGTGTTTTTATGGAGCGTCCATCCAACAGAACAGCGAAGACGTCATCTTTCAGCTCAACGCTCACGCGCTCGTAAAAGCGTTTCGGCAAGTTCCGTTTGGTGTGCTCACGTGCAGCCTGAACAGCATCAACAGGCCCTTTTGCAATGTCATCTGCAATCTGCTCAAAAATGTCACGCATTATGCAACTTCCTTATTCCATTTGAAGTGCTCACTAAGCACCGGAATGAGTTCCTTAAACTGATTGATAACATAGGTGGCTCCAGCGCTCTTCACATCTTCAGCGCTGTGATAACCCCATGTAACTCCGACAGATTTCACACCTGCATTGCGCGCCATGTGCATATCAAAAGTCGTATCACCAATCATAATCGTGTTTTCCAGATCAACACCAGTTTCGCTCATCGCCTGAAAAATCATACCTGGATTCGGCTTGGATGGCGCAACATCTGCTGTCTGCATGGTGGTGAAAAGCCCTTCCAGCTCATGCAAGCTGATCAGGTGCTTCATACCGCGGGAGTGCTTGCCTGTTGCGATACCAAGAAGCACATCCTCCCGGCTATCCAACTCTTGCAAAGCATCAATCGCCCCCTCATAAAGGGGATCATAATCACGCCCCTTGGAACGCATTTCCCAGACGATCTGCTGGTATCCCTTGACCATCTGCTCAATCAAGTCCGGGTCATTCCGCCCCAGCAATTGCTCAAACGCCACATCCAGTGTCAGGCCAACCGTTGCAAGAATTTCATCTCGCGATGGCATAGGCAGATCGACAAACCGATACGCTGCAGTAAAACCAATCATGATATTGTCTTGGCTATCCGCAAGCGTGCCGTCGCAATCAAACACAATGAGATACATGTAGATCAGCCCGTAACTTTGCTATTACTTATTCTGGTTCATTGATGTCCGGATCATAGTCCTTCACATCCATACCAAGCAAGTTCCAGGTTTGCTGCATATGCGATGGCAGCGGAGCAGAAACATCAATCACACCATTGCCTGACGGATGGGGGATCATAATCCGGCGCGCCAGCAAGTGCAGCTTGTTTTGGATGCCACCGGGCAGCTCCCAGTTCTTGATATTGAAGTACTTTGGATCACCGACGATAGGGCAACCAATATGCGCGGCATGGGCACGCAGCTGGTGCGTACGGCCTGTTACAGGCTTCAGTGATACCCAGGAAAGCTTCTGACCGGACTGTTCAACCACATTGTAAAGGCTGACTGCGTGCTGTGCTTCATCATCACCATGACGGGCAACACGCATGCGCTCTTCATCTTCATCACGCGCCAGATAGGTCGAGATACGACCCTGACGCGGTTTTGGCACGCCAGCAACCATCGCCCAGTAGATTTTACGCGTGTTGCGATGACGGAATGCCTTTGTCAGCTCCTGAGCTGCACGGCGGGTCTTCGCAACCAGCAAAATACCGGAGGTCTCACGGTCAAGACGGTGCACCAGACGCGGCTTATCGCCCTTCTGGTTGGTGAAGGCATCAAGCATACCATCCACGTGACGCGTCAAGCCTGAACCACCCTGCACAGCAAGGCCAGCAGGCTTATTCAGTACCATCACATGCGCATCTTCAAAGAGCATCATCTGCTCAATGGCTTCACGGTCACTGTCAACCAACTTGCGCGGACGAGGTCTGGCATTCTTGCGGTCATCAGCAGCCAGCTCAACACCGAGCGGTGGAATGCGGACTTCTTGCCCCTTTTCCAATCGGGTGGAGCTTTCGGCACGTTTACCATCTACGCGAACCTGCTTGGTGCGCAGCAGTTTCTGCAAACGGCCAAAGCCAAGTTCCGGGAAGTTTTCTTTAAACCAGCGATCAAGACGCATGCCTGCTTCGTCGGCATCAACGCGGCGCATCTCAATTTTAACTGGGCTGCCACCGTTGTTTTGCGGCGCTGCTTTGTTCTGGGAGCCACTCATGGGTGAAGGTCCTGACTTCTAACGCGGCGGCAGCACGAAGGGTGCGCCAGCCGTTCCTAATAAATCCGTTGGCGCTCATTTGGCAGGTGAAGGCAAAACATGCAAGTCTTTCACGCAAATTCAGCCCCTAAAAACGAAAAACCATCAAGTTTCTATGAGTTTTTGCGGGCAACTTGCAAATTAGGCGAGAACCTGCCGTGTGAGATAAAGACCTGCAAACAAGGCTGAAACGGAAAGAACAAGCGAGACCAACACATAAGCAGCGGTCGCAATAGGTTCTCCGCGTTCCCACAGCACAGCGACATCCAGCGAGAAGGTTGAGAAGGTAGTGAAACCGCCAAGGAAACCCGTCGCGATCAGATAACGCAGCTCAGAAGAAGCGTTCAGTCGCTGAGCAAGAACCTCAACAAAGATCCCCATCAGCAATGAACCAAGAATGTTTACGGTGACAGTGCCCCACGGAAATGAAGGGCCTAGAAGACGAAGTCCGGCCATTGAAACCAGATGTCGACAAACCGCTCCTGCCCCACCACCAAGTGCTATCAGGATGAGATTTTTCATGCATTCTCCCTATCGGATTTTGAATGGCATGTCTTGCACAAATTGCACAGTAACTAACATCCCTTAGAGAAGACCTCATCAACCTTCTCACGGCATGCTTCCACCAACTCTTCATGATCTTCCAGATGCGCTTCTTCCTCATCCAGAATATCAAGGAATATCGCGCGCAGGTTCATATCATCACTAGGAGCAATCCGCTGTGCCGACCCGTGGCACTGATGATAAACATCCCGCAGTAACCGCACCAGCCGCTCTGCAGCGTTGAGCCGCCCCCACAAGTAATCATGCTCGCGCCATCCGCGGTTGAAGAACGCACCAAACATCTGCAATTGCGCGCCTTTTAGATCAACGCCACCGGGACAAAGCAACTGCGCATCCTTTGGACTGATGCGCCCCACCTCAATCTTACGAAGTTCAAAAGCATCGAGCGCCTGCTGAACCGGAAACATACTGGTGTCGAAGAACGGAAAGCCGATATAGCCTTCAAGAATACCTTGCGCCGCCTTCAGATCACCTAGTTTCCCAACTCCCTCAAACACAATGGAATCTGTCAATTTATCAAGGTCGGCAAGCCCCATCCGAAGGCTGAGAACCCCAAGCACTTTGCGCACCGTCTCCAATTGCGGCGATGCTTCCTTCAGCAGTGTCGCAAGGTAGATGGTCTCTGTGCCATAAAACTCCTCGGACCAACGGCTCCGCAAGTTGGTAATCTGCCCATAAAGTTCACGCTTAAACACATCCAGGTGGCGCGCAAACTCAACAGACCCAGCAATCTCTTCATGGTGATAGAACTTGTTGATTTGCTCGATCAAAAACCGCAGCTGACGAATGCGATAGTCAACATCAAGACTCTTCAACTCACGAAGAATCTTAGCCTGATCCCGCTGCGCTTCCCCCTCCTCTTCTTTGGAGAAGGTCAACGCATTCACCACCACTTCTTCCACGCTTTCCCAGGACCAGAGAGCAACCTCCTCGCCCTTTTCAACGCACCCCTCTTGCTGCGTGCCGGAAAGTTCGGAAATCAACAAGACAACCCGGTGGGCCAGATGCCCCAAACGAAGCTGAAGATAACCGGCATTGGCAAAACCAGATTGCTCCATCGCTGCCAGCTCAGACCCTTGCCGCACAACTGAAAAGTCACCCTCGGTCTCCGGCAGACTGCCATGCTTTTCAAGCAACAGCTGCACTTCATGGCGGACCATCGGCAATGCAGCTTCAGCCACTTCCTGAATCCGCCGCACCTTCATGTTGATTTGCTCAATCTCCTGCAGTTCATCACCAATCGGTTCATTACGCGGAATGTGAGCTAACGATGCGAAAATGCTTTTGAAGAAGCCCGGAGGCTCTGGCTCTGCTGGCACATCACGGTGCGAGAAGGGCAACGGATCCAGATAAAGCAGACGACGCACCACTTCGCGAGCAGCAGGTCGTTGTGCAATGGAACCAATAAGCGGTTCGAAGGGCTTGTTCATCACCAACGACCCATCAATGAAGATACGCTCGCCTTCTGCATCGCAATTGGCATGAAGCACGTTGGTTAGGAACGCTTCACGCCCGCTCCACTCAAGACCCTGACGCTCAAGAACGCCATCCATCTCCTCAGCACTCATAGGCGGAAAGGCTCCAGGGAAACTAGAGGTCGCTCTCGCAGCAAAGACCAGATCAGGAATACACTCCGCACTCATCTGGCTATGCAAACCGCTGGACACCCGATGAATGGCATTGAACTTTACAATACGTCGATGATCCAACTCCTCAATAAACTCGGGATCATGCAACGCAATACGCCGCAACACACCATGAAAATCCGTGAGTGTCACGAACAACTCCAACCGCTGTCCGTATGGGATCAGCGTCTCCCCGCGATCCTCTTCATCCATCGCGCGGCACGCATCCACCAGCCATCCTGAGTAGCGCTCGCCTGAGAACGGCGGCGTAAACCAACGGGAACTGATAAAATCTCGCAGCTTGGTGCGTGTTTCCTTGTTTTGGGGAACATCAGTCCCGAGGAAAACCAGCAGCTTATCCAGAATGGGCGCAAGCACCCGCTTGGCATGTTTGCTGACCCCGGATGTTTCATTGGCCAGCTTGTCAACATCAGCAAGCGACAGCCATAAATCGCTATGGTGCTTGAGCGGCAGATCATGCGCTAGTGCCCGCGCCAGCATGATCGCATTCACACCTCCGGCAGACGCGCCAGAGATTGCATCAATCACAACCCGCAGGTCCAGCTGCGGCCCAAAGCTCTCGAGAAGATCGAAGTAAGATTTTGCGGAGCCTTCAAGAGTGACATCGCTCTCAACACCGCGCTCTCGGTCTCTCCGCAACTGATGCAACGCATGGGAGGCACGCTGAAGATTTAGGAGTTCACGGGTGACACCGTGCATATAGATGGCGAGTGAAACCCCGCCATACAGCACCAGTCCCAATCTCAGCTCAAGTTGCCTCATGCATGCACCAGAATTCGCTTAAATAAAGAAGTCAGAGTTTGATGCGCAGATATAAATGAACGCAACAAGCTCATATGTCAGTGTGCGAATTAGGATGCCCGAATGCAATCGGGAAACCCAAACAAAGTTACGTGTAGTTTATGTGTAGTCTTGAAAAGTGACCGCCAGTTTTCAGAAAAGGCGAAACAACGAATTCTGTCGCAACGTCCCAACGAGAACCCAGACAGACAGCTCTAGGCAGTGCCGCGCTCTTTTCTCAAGCGATCCCAATAGCTCAGCCGTTTTTGAACATCACGCTCAAAGCCACGGGCATTCGGCTCATAATACTTTTGCCGGCCCATCTTCTCAGGGAAGTAATCCTGACCAGAAAACGCATCTGGCTCATCATGATCGTATCGATAACTCTCACCATAGCCCATTTTCTTCATGAGCGTGGTCGGTGCATTCAGGATGTGCTTTGGCGGTACAAGTGATCCATGTTCCCGCGCATCCATGCGAGCAGCTTTATAAGCCAGATAGGACGCGTTAGACTTGGGAGCTGTAGCCAGATAGACTGCGGCTTGAGCCAGTGCATACTCCCCTTCTGGTGAACCAACCAACTGAAACGCATGACGTGCAGCATTCACCTGCACCAGCGCATTGGGATCAGCCATGCCAATGTCTTCAGAAGCCATCACTGTCAAACGGCGGATGATGTATAGCGGATCTTCTCCGCCCTCCAGCATCCGGCACATCCAGTAGAGCGCTGCATCCGGGTCCGACCCACGAATGGACTTATGAAGCGCAGAGATAAGATTGTAATGCCCGTCCTTGGTCTTGTCATAGATCGGCGCACGTCGCTGCACCACTTCCGCAAGGCGTTCCGTGTCGAAAATCTCGTCATCGCCAGCCGTACGCCAAACGTCTTCCGCCAAAGTCAATGCAGACCGGCCATCACCATCTGCCATACGCACGAGAGATAGACGCGCATCCTCATCCAGCGGCAAGTCACGCCCCATCACCTCTTCCGCGCGTTTGAGCAAATCAATCAGCGCATCTTCATCGAGTGATTGGAACGTCAACACATGCGAACGGGACAGCAGCGCCGCATTCAGCTCAAAGCTCGGGTTCTCAGTCGTCGCACCTACCAGAGTGATGGTGCCATCTTCCATCACGGGCAAGAAACTATCCAGCTGAGCGCGGTTGAAGCGATGGATCTCGTCAACAAACAGCAAAGTCCGTTTGCCGGAAATCTGACGTCCTCTAGCACGCTCAAAGCACTTTTTGAGATCAGCAACACCGGAGAAAATGGCAGAGATCTGCTCAAATTCCAGTTCCGTAGCATCTGCAAGCAAACGGGCAACCGTGGTCTTACCGGTACCCGGAGGCCCCCAGAAGATGAGAGACCCCAGAGAGCCGGACCGCAGCATGCGGCTTAAAATACCAGCATCACCCAAAAGGTGGCCTTGTCCGACAACATCCTCCAGAACACGAGGCCGCATGCGGTCTGCAAGCGGCCTGTCTTCCAGCTGATCCATCCCATTAGCGGAAAATAGATCACTCATGGTCTCTCAACATTCCTCTAGACTGTTCTGGAGAGTAAAACTCTCAAAAACAGCATTATCGCAAACTTACCTGCCGTAGCTGACCATCACGTTTAAAAGTGATGTTCCAGGTGCGCTGCTTCTTGCCGGTCAGCTTGGAAAGGTCTTTGGTGCTTTGAACTTCAGCGCCATTAATCTCAACCACGATATCACCGGGTTTAAAGCCGACATAGGCAGCAGTACTACGAGCTTTAATATCAGCAATTACAACGCCTGAAAACTCGTTGTACATGCGCAACTCTTCAGCCACAGCAGGAGAAAGATTCATAACCCGTACACCAGTAAATGGCGAGTTCCCTTTGATCTCTCTTTCATCTCTAGCCACAGTTTCCGGCGCACGCTCAAGGCTGATCTCGACAGCAAAGGCTTCACCACCGCGTAACATCTCAAAACGCGTGACACCACCAACTTTCTTTGTAGCAAGACGGTAGCCATAAGCATCAGGATCATCCACCTGAGTGCCTCCAACAGACATGATCAGGTCGCCGACACGAATACCAGCACGGTCAGCTGGGCTTCCTTCCTGAATACGTGTCACCAGAACCCCGCTAGGACGCTCCAGCCCCAGGCTGGCAGCAATATCAGAGCTGACTGGTTGCACACTGGTTCCAACCCACGGGCGGCGCACGATACCGCCGTCATCAGCAGCTGAAGCAACCACTTCCACCATATTGGCAGGGATTGCAAAACCAATACCGTTGGAGCCACCGGAACGCGAGAAGATCGCGGTGTTCACACCAACAAGATGCCCGTTTAGATCAACCAGCGCTCCACCCGAGTTACCCGGATTAATGGCAGCATCTGTCTGAATGAAGAATTGATAGTCCGAGACGCCCACCTGATTTCGAGCAACAGCGGAGACAATACCCTGCGTCACGGTCTGCCCAACACCAAACGGGTTCCCAATCGCCAGCACCAGATCGCCCACTTCAAGTTCATCAGAGTTGGCAAACGGCACAACAGGGAACGCCCCTTCTGCGTTGCGCACCTTCAAAACTGCAAGATCTGTGCGCTCATCCATCAAGATAATATCGGCATCAAACTCACGTCGATCAGAAAGTGCCACACGCACCTCATCAGCGCCCGCGATAACGTGATGGTTGGTAATAATCGTGCCATCAGCAGAAACGATCACACCAGAGCCCAAAGAGCTTTGAACGCGGCTGCGCGAACGAGGTGCGAACCGATCGGATTGCTCACCAAAGAAACGACGGAAGAACGGATCATCAAAGAATGGAGAAACTCTGCGGCGCTCTTGCACGGTACGACTTGCGTACACATTCACCACCGCTGGTGCGACCTTCTTCACAATAGGAGCGAAGGAAAGTGAAATCTCGGCTTGAGATGTTGGAACAGTCTTTTCACTGGCCAGTGCACCAGTGCCTTGCGTTGCAACAACGCCAGTAGTCCCAAGAACTGCACAAAAAAGCAGGTGAGCAGCTGACTTCCTGATTTGACCCATTCTTAAATCCCTTCGGCAAGAGCCCCCAGTTCACAATGATTTTCTTTCAAAAAGTTTGGGAGCAGCAGGTTACAGATAAGTCTGCAATATGGAAATGAAAAGGCCAATCTGTCGGTTTTAAGCAGCGAGCTCGTATCCCCGAAAACTGCATGTGGATTTCAAACTAGTAACAGTTTGAGTGCACTAAAAAAGATCACACCTGCTCAAAACGCAAAACGCCGGGTCTCCCCGGCGCCTCACTCGTCTCGATAAAACCTGACAGAATTTAGGCTGCCCGGATGTTCTCAAGGTATTGTTCAACCATGTTCTTCAGCTCTTCTGACTGGTGTGTCAGCTGGTTTGCAGCGCCAAGAACATTCTCTGCTTCATGACCAGCGTCACTTGCGATCATGCTCACACGGGTAATGGCCTGAGCAACCTCGGAACTACCAGAAGTCACCTGCTGAATATTGCTGGAAATATCTGTTGCGGTTACGGCCTGCTCCTGAACAGCACCTGCAATCGCAGTGGCCGCTTCATTCACGTCACCAATAACTGTGCTGATTTCCTTGATAGCCGCAACAGCCTTCTCGGTCTCAGCCTGAACAGACTGAATCTGAACACTGATCTCGCCAGTTGCCTGACCAGTCTGGTTCGCAAGGCCTTTAACTTCGGATGCAACAACTGCAAAGCCCTTACCAGCTTCGCCAGCACGAGCAGCCTCAATCGTCGCATTCAGTGCCAACAAGTTGGTCTGATCTGCAATATCATTGATGAGAGATACAACTTCACCAATGCGCTGTGCAGCTTCCATAAGACCGTTTACAGACACCTCAGCCGCAGCAGCCTTCTCAGCCGCTTGCTTGGAAACATCAGCAGAACGACGAACCTCACGGTCAATCTCACCAACAGTCGCAGAAAGTTCTTCAGCAGCACCCGCAACAGCCTGAAGGTTCATCAAGGACTGTTCAGAAGCAGAAGACACCGTCTGCGCTTCAGTGTTGGTCTGCTCAGAGATGCTTGCCATACTCTTCGCGGTGGTTTCCAGATTACCGCCTGCATCAGTCACAGTGGTCAGGATGTCTCGAACGCCAACATCAAAGTTCTCGTTCAAAGCATCCACGCGCTTCACACGCTCTTCCTGTTCATGTTGCTCACGCACCTGCTTCTCATCCAGCTCTCTTGCACGGACAAGACCAACTTGGAAAGACTGAACAGCTCGGCCAATATCGCCAATCTCATCCTTACGCTGAGCAGAGATAATCTCCACATCCAGATTGCCGTTCGCAATCTTATTAAGATTGGCTGACAGTCGATTAAGCGGAGTAGACAGACTACGTGCCATGAAGATGCCAATTGCAGCAACAACTGCCAACACGATTAATCCGCTAATGATGATCTCTTTAGCGAGGGCATGAACCACAGCCAGCGCTTCGCTTACATCAGTCTTTGCAACAATAACGGTTGGGAGATTTTCAAAACCAAGTGGCAGGGCCAGAACAAACTGTTCCTTCACTTCCGCAAAACCAACATTGCTTTCCAGGTTCGCCTGCAGGTCTTCGACAACTTTGGCAACAACCTCTGGATCATCTTTCTTCACCAGCGCTGTCGGCACATCAGACAGAACCTGATTGGAAAGGATGGTGCCATCAATGCGTGCCAGATAGGTCTGACCAGTCTCACCCATATTCTCACGATTTTGCAAAACGCTATCGAAGAACTCAGAGCCGAGACGAATGGCGATCACACCCTTAAATGTGACCTGATTGAAGTCTTCAACAAACACAGGAGCCGAAATCAAAAGAGATGCAGAATTTCCATCAGGCGCATATTGAGCGATCTCAGAATAGACCACGTCGCCTTCTGTAGCTTTCGCCGCCTTATTGAATTCCTGACTGAGCAATGTACCGGATAGCTTGCCATCCTTCACGCTCTCAAGAAACTCAGAGGACTTGGTCGCAGAGTAAATCACCAAACCGTTTGCATCCATGATCAGGATGTCCGCATAACCTCCACCGGTTACACTCGCCACAAAGTCTGGATGAACAACAGCATGACGCCAGGAATAAAGCGTCTTGTTACCATTCCCAGTCAGCTGCAGACGATCAGCAACAGAAGAGCCACTCTTTTGGAAGTAGCTAAGGATGTCATCCTTATCTGCACTCAGAGAATCCATAGAGGCCAGCAGGTCAGTCATGGTGACGCGCATGGCGCTACTCTTGACCAGACGCTTGATATCGCTATCAACACGCTCCAGCTTTTCATCGAGAGTATCCCGACGAGCCTGTGCCACGAGTACGAGCTGTGTCTTGCTCGCTTCAGTCAGCGCGCTCTCAGCACGCGTATACCCAAGGAATGCCACAACGGCACTCGCAATAATTGCAAGCCCAACCATAATGAATGGAAGACGAACAGCAATACGATTAAAATAATTTTTGACTCTAGGTGAGGATACAGAGCCGCTCTCATCAGATTTAGAACGCATATTTGCCCCCGAGTAATACGTTGGGAGCATAGTCGGGCTATAGTGTTAATCTCCGCTTAAAACAAATATTTAAAATGCTTTTCAAATCGAAGAAAAATTGAAATACCGATATGATTTAGCTGTGTTTTCTCACAAAACTGGAAGCACGCTGTACTATCATAAGTTGCAGTACCGACCTGACCCGAGCAATCCAGTTCCACCTGCCAAAACTAACGCAACGCGACCTTTTTCATCAGATTCGTTCTGCAAAAAGTAAGAGCTCTTGAGTGAATTTCATTCAGGCAACAAAAAAGGGCACCCGAAGGCACCCTTTTTCAAATCGCTTATGCGAAAAGCTTATGCAGCAGCTTCAGCTGTCTCAGCAGCTTCTTCAGCAGCAGCGCGTGCGCGATCTGCAGCGCCTTTAGCTTCTACGTCGCGCTCAACCAGCTCGATAACAGCCATTGGTGCATTATCACCATGACGGAAACCAGCTTTCAGCACGCGAGAATAACCACCCTGACGGTCCGCATAACGCTCTGCAAGGGTATCAAACAGCTTTGCTACCATTGCAGTGTCACGGATCTGGGAAATTGCTTGACGACGTGCATGCAGGTCGCCGCGCTTGCCCAGAGTGATGAGCTTCTCGATGATTGGACGCATCTCTTTTGCTTTCGGAAGCGTCGTAACAATCTGCTCATGCTGGATGAGCGAAGCTGCCATGTTAGCGAACATCGCTTTACGGTGGCTTGACGTCCGATTGAGCTTGCGGCCGGAATTACCGTGGCGCATGGCCCTCTCCTTTGTTAAGTCAATTACGATCTAGTACATCAGATCGCCGGAACCTCACGCAGCGCGCTCAGTTCCTGTTCCTTTAATATTGGTGGTCTTCGTAGCGCTTAGCGAGCTCATCGATATTTTCAGGCGGCCAGTTTGCCACTTCCATACCGAGATGCAGGCCCATTTGCGCCAGAACTTCTTTGATCTCGTTGAGAGACTTACGACCGAAGTTCGGTGTACGAAGCATTTCTGCTTCTGTCTTCTGAATGAGATCGCCAATATATACGATATTGTCGTTCTTCAGGCAGTTTGCCGAACGTACAGACAACTCAAGCTCATCAACCTTCTTCAGCAGTGCTGGGTTGAACGCAAGTTCCGCGACTGTGTCTTCCTGAACTTCACGCTGTGGCTCTTCGAAGTTCACGAAGATAGACAGCTGATCCTGCAGGATACGAGCAGCAAATGCTACTGCATCTTCAGGGATCACAGATCCGTCAGTTTCAACAGTCAAAGTCAACTTATCATAATCAAGAACCTGACCTTCACGGGTGTTCTCAACCTTATAAGAAACCTTCTTAACCGGAGAATACAGGCTGTCAACCGGAATCAGACCGATTGGAGCGTCTTCTGGGCGGTTAGCGGCAGCTGGAACATAACCCTTGCCGGTGTTTACAGTGAATTCGATGCGAACTTCCGCACCTTCATCAAGGTTACACAGCAGCAGACCTGGGTTAAGAACCTCAACGTCACCTACAGTTTCAATATCGCCAGCGTAGACCGCACCAGGACCCTGCTTACGCAGAACCATACGCTTTGGTCCCTCGCCTTCCATGCGAAGCGCGATTTCCTTGATGTTCAGGATGATGTCAGTCACATCTTCACGAACGCCAGGAATTGATGAGAACTCATGGAGAACGCCATCAATCTGAACCGCAGTCACTGCAGCACCCTGAAGAGAGCTAAGCAGAACGCGGCGCAGAGCGTTACCAAGAGTCAGGCCGTAGCCACGCTCAAGAGGTTCTGCAATCACAGAAGCCTTAAAGCGTGCATCATCGCCAGCACGAATGTCGAGTTTAGTTGGCTTGATAAGCTCTTGCCAATTTTTTTGAATAGTCACGTTCATAAACCCTCTGGCTTTCCCGTTGACCTAAAAGTCAACTAATCCTTGCCTGGGTGGAAAACTAGCCTAACGAACTGTTAGACGCGGCGACGCTTGCGTGGGCGGCAACCATTGTGCGGGATCGGAGTTACATCACGGATAGATGTAATAACGAAACCTGCAGCCTGAAGCGCACGCAGAGCGGATTCACGTCCAGAACCTGGACCACGTACTTCTACTTCGAGAGTACGCATGCCGTGTTCAGCAGCCTTACGACCAGCGTCTTCGGCAGCGACCTGTGCAGCATAAGGGGTAGACTTACGAGAACCCTTAAAGCCAAGCGCGCCGGCAGACGACCAAGAGATCGCATTGCCCTGAGCATCGGTGATGGTGATCATGGTATTGTTGAACGTAGAGTTCACATGCGCGACACCTGAAGAAATGTTCTTCCGTTCGCGACGACGCACGCGCGTCGATTCTTTAGCCATTATATTTCCTAACTTCGATATCTACACCGCCGTATAGCCGGCGGCTCCACCGGATAACCGGCTAGTTATTTCTTCTTACCAGCGATCGCTTTAGCAGGGCCCTTACGGGTGCGAGCGTTGGTATGAGTGCGCTGACCACGGACAGGCAGACCACGACGGTGGCGCAGGCCACGGTAACAGCCAAGGTCCATGAGACGCTTAATGTTCATTGCAGTTTCACGACGAAGATCACCTTCAACGGTGTATTCAGCGTCGATTGCTTCACGGACTTTCAGAACTTCTGCATCAGAAAGTTCGTTGACGCGACGCTCTGCAGCAATACCGACTTTCTCGGTGATTTCCTGCGCGAACTTCGCACCAATGCCATGAATGTACTGCAGCGCGATAACTACGCGCTTATTCGTCGGAAGGTTGACGCCAGCAATACGTGCCACGTTTGTTTTCTCCAATTACGAGGGTACGTTTGTTCCCTCTCCCATTTTTTTGCCGATAACACACCTACAACCAGGCAGGTTGAGGGCGCACCATCACACAGCAAAAAGATCAGCCTCGGTTTCCCAAGGAAAACCGGCGCCAATCGATTATGGTGTCGATGTGCGCCGGCTATACTTTATTATAAAGGCAAGCGCAAGCGCCTGCCTTCAAAAAGCACGGATTAAACCGTGCTCAAAATCGTATCGATCTCTGAAGCAACCTCGTCAACGGACTTCATGCCATCAACGCCCATCAGCATGTTCCGCTCACCATAGTACTTGATAAGCGGGGCTGTCTGCTCGTTGTAAACTGCAAGACGTTTCTTCAAAGACTCTGCATTGTCATCGGATCGAGCTTCCGCGCTTTCACGAGCACGTGTTTCGATACGCTCAAGAAGGATACCTTCATCAACCTTCAGCTGCACAACAGCATCAAGTCTCTGGTCCTTCTTCTCAAGCAGTTCGCCAAGAGCGTCTGCCTGAGCAATGGTGCGTGGGAAACCGTCCAGAATGAAGCCTTTTGCACAATCAGCCTGATCAATACGATCAGAAATGATGGAACAAATCAGGTCATCAGAAACCAGGTCACCACGTGTCAGAACATCTTTGACCTTCAAGCCGACTTCGGTTTCAGCTGCAACAGCTGCACGAAGCATGTCACCAGTCGAAAGCTGGACAATACCATGCACCGCAACAAGTCGACCTGCCTGAGTGCCTTTACCAGCACCAGGAGGGCCAAGAAGAATCAATCTCATCTACGTTTCCCCCTCAACTTCGTTTTCTTCACCAAGCCCTCGTACTGATGAGCAAGAAGGTGCCCCTGGATCTGAGAAACGGTATCCATGGTGACGCTAACAACAATGAGCAGAGACGTACCACCGAAGTAGAACGGAACACCCGTTGCTGAGATCAGGAACTCTGGCAACAAACAAATGAGAGTAATGTATATTGCACCGACAACCGTAATGCGAGTTAGCACATGGTCAATGTACTGCGCAGTACGTTCGCCTGGACGAATTCCTGGAATGAAGCCACCATGCTTCTTGAGGTTGTCTGCTGTCTCCGACGGATTGAAAACAATCGCGGTGTAGAAGAAGCAGAAAAAGATGATTAATGCTGCATAAAGAGCCATGTAGGCTGGTTGACCGTGTCCCAGCAGCGCAGTGATTGTTGTCAACCACGCCATCGAACCAGTGGAATCACCGGTTTGGAAACTGGCTACAGTCGCTGGTACCAGCAACAAGGAGCTCGCAAAAATCGGTGGAATAACACCAGCCGTATTGAGTTTGAGTGGCAGGAACGATGTGTTCCCCTCAAACATCTTATTGCCCTGTTGGCGACGTGGATACTGAATCAGCAAACGTCGCTGTGCACGTTCCATGAAGACGATAACGCCGATAACCACCACAGACAGTATGATAACTGCCAAAATGATTGGAGTTGCGAGCGCGCCCTGACGACCAAGTTCCAAAGTGGAAGCAATCGCAGAAGGAAGCCCGGCAACAATACCGGAGAAAATGATCAAAGAAATGCCGTTACCAATGCCGCGAGAGGTGATTTGCTCACCCAGCCACATCAGGAACATAGTACCACCAACAAGGGTAAGAACTGTTGCAATACGGAAGAACCAGCCCGGATCGATAACAATGTTCGCGCCAGCCTCAAGACCAACGGAAATACCGTAGGCCTGGAAGGTTGCCAGAATCACTGTACCAAAACGTGTGTACTGGTTAATTTTTTTCCGGCCTTGCTCACCCTCTTTCTTCAGCTGTTCCAAAGCAGGAACAACAGAAGTCATAAGCTGGATGATAATCGACGCAGAAATGTAAGGCATGATGCCGAGGGCAAAAATAGCCATACGCTCGACAGCACCACCGGAGAACATGTTAAACAGGCCAACAATGCCAGTTTGTACGTTTCCGAAGGCCTGTGCGAGCGCGTCAGGATTAATTCCAGGCAGAGGGATATAGGTTCCGAATCGATAAACCAAAAGCGCGCCTAGCGTGAACCAGATCCGCTTCTTCAGTTCCTCGGCTTTAGCAAAGGCAGAAAAGTTAAGGTTTGAAGCAAGTTGCTCGGCAGCAGAAGCCATTCCGCGCTCCGGTCAGTTTGGATACACCCCGAAAAAAGACAAGGCTGTTAAGCCTTGCCTTCCTTGATTACGACCTTGCCACCTGCTTTTTCAACTGCTGTAACAGCAGTTTTGGAAGCACCAGCAATTTCGAAAGTTACAGCAGTTTTCAGTTCACCGTCGGACAGAAGGCGTACGCCATCCAGAACGCGGCGAACAACGCCTGCTGCAACAAGTGCTTCAACAGTCACCGTCGCGGAAGCGTCAAGCTTACCAGCGTCGATTGCTGTCTGAACACGACCCAAGGACACAATGTTCAGGTCCTTAGCAAAGATATTGGTGAAGCCGCGCTTTGGAAGACGACGATGCAATGGCATCTGCCCGCCTTCAAAGCCCTTGATAGCAACACCCGAACGGGACTTCTGACCTTTGACACCACGGCCGCCAGTCTTGCCCTTACCGGAACCGATACCGCGTCCTACGCGGGTTCGGTCCGAAACAGCACCCGGGTTATCCCGGAGTTCGTTGAGCTTCATGATAGTTCTCCCGGTCCGCTTATGCTTCGTCTAAAACGCGAACCAGATGCTGAACCTTACGGATCATGCCGCGTACTTCTGGAGTATCCTTCAGAGTACGACGACGGTGCATCTTGTTCAACCCCAGACCAATCAACGTAGCACGCTGACTAGCAGGACGGCGAAGCGGGCTACCGATCTGTTCGACTGTTACAGTCTTTTCAGTATTAGCCATGACACTAACCCTTGTTCTCAGTCAGCAAAAGCGAGGCTTATGCCTCAGCCTTTACTGGCGCCGCATCATCGTTGTCACGACGACGAGCCTGCAAGGAAGATACCTTGAGACCACGACGTGCTGCAACAGAACGCGGGCTGTCTTCTTTTTTCAGTGCATCGAAAGTCGCACGAACCATGTTGTACGGGTTGGAAGTACCAAGGGACTTCGCAACAACGTCCTGGACACCAAGTGTCTCAAACACAGCACGCATTGGACCACCAGCGATGATACCGGTACCGGCAGGTGCTGCACGAAGTACAACTTTACCTGCGCCGTGACGGCCTTCAACATCGTGGTGAAGAGTACGACCTTCACGAAGTGGCACACGAACCATAGTACGCTTAGCAGCTTCCGTTGCTTTGCGGATGGCCTCTGGCACTTCACGAGCCTTACCGTGACCAAAGCCAACGCGGCCTTTCTGATCACCAACTACTACAAGAGCGGCGAAGCCGAAACGACGACCACCCTTTACAACTTTAGCGACGCGGTTGATGTGAACGAGCTTATCGACAAATTCGCTGTCGCGCTCGTCACGATCCCGGTTATCCTGTCTCGCCATAATAATGTTTCCCGTTCTCTAGGAGCACCAAAAGGCGCTGATCAGAAGCTCAGACCGCTATCACGTGCTGCATCTGCCAAGGCCTGAACACGGCCATGATAGATATAACCACCACGATCAAACACGACTTCTTTGATACCAGCAGCAATAGCGCGTTCAGCAATAAGCTTGCCTACAGCAGCAGCAGCATCTTTATTGCCGCCGTTTTCTACTTTTACGTCTTTCTCAATGGTAGACGCGGACGCAAGGGTTACACCCTTGGTATCGTCGATGATCTGAGCGTAAATCTGCTTGGATGAGCGGAAAACGGACAGCCGAGGACGACCGTTCGCTACCTTTTTGATCGAACGGCGCACACGGGCGCGACGACGTTCGAAAGAATTTCCATTCGCCATGGTCCGTACCGTTACTTCTTCTTGCCTTCTTTACGAACGATGAACTCGTCCGCATAACGAATACCCTTGCCTTTGTATGGCTCAGGTGGGCGATATTCACGAATGTTCGCGGCAACCTGCCCTATCTGCTGCTTGTCAATGCCGTTGATGACAATTTCTGTCGGCTTCGGACATTTGATTTCTACACCCTCAGGAATGTCGAACTTGACATCATGAGAGAAACCAAGAGCAAGATTAAGGGTCTTACCTTGAACCTGTGCACGGTAACCAACACCGGTAATCGCCAGCTGCTTTTCGAAGCCGGAGGTCACACCTGTGATAAGGTTAGCGACCATGGTGCGGGACATACCCCACAAAGAACGCGCAGTCTTTGACTGGTTTCGCGGATCAAGACGGATACCATCATCCGCCATATCGACCGAAACGAGATCGTTGACCACGAAGGAGAGTTCCCCCTTCGGGCCTTTAACGATAACATTCTGGCCGTTGATCGTTGCCGTTACCCCGCTTGGCACGGGGACTGGCTTCTTGCCAATTCGAGACATAAGATCAACCTGTCTGTTATTTTAGTTAATCGTGCAATGCCGCGTCAGAAGACGCGACAAAGTACTTCACCACCCACATTTTTCTCACGTGCATCGTGGTCTGCCATTACGCCCTGAGGAGTAGACAGAATAGATACACCCAAGCCGTTTGCAACGTGTGGGATGTTCTTGACCGAAGAATATACGCGACGACCAGGCTTAGATACGCGCTCAATCGTGCGAATCACTGGTTCACCGTCGAAATACTTCAACTCAATTTCAAGCTCAGACTTGCCTGCACCGAAGTCAACAGCGGTATAACCGCGGATGTAACCTTCAGAAATCAGAACGTCCAAGATGTGTGCGCGCAACTTAGAAGCAGGTGTGCTTACTTTAGATTTGCGACGCATCTGCGCATTACGGATGCGCGTGATCATATCCCCGACTGGATCGGAAATCGACATAGCAGTAACTCCTTACCAGCTCGACTTCACGAGACCCGGGATCTTGCCCAGGGAACCCAACTCACGAAGCGCAATACGCGACATCTTAAGTTTGCGGTAGTAACCGCGTGGGCGACCTGTGACTTCACACCGGTTGCGTACCCGTGTAGGCGCGGAATTGCGCGGCAGCTTTGAAAGCTTCAGCCGTGCATTGAAACGCTCCTCCAGGGACAAGCTCTCGTCCTTGGCCATGGCCTTCAGGGCAGCACGCTTGTCAGCATATTTACTAACAAGAGCTACGCGCCGCTTGTTTTTCTCGACCGCGCTTTTCTTCGCCATCGTCTGTCCTCGTTCCTTTCCCGTATACCGCTTCTATTTGCGGAACGGGAAGTTGAACGCGCGCAGCAGTTCACGCGCTTCGTCATCGGTTTTAGCATTGGTACAAACAACAATGTCCATACCCCACATTTGATCTACTTTATCGTAGTCAATTTCAGGGAAAACAATGTGTTCTTTAAGTCCCATAGCGTAGTTGCCACGTCCGTCGAAGCTTTTCGGATTCAAGCCACGAAAGTCACGTACACGCGGAAGCGCGATTGTGATCAAACGATCCATGAATTCGAACATCTGGTTACGACGAAGTGTAACTTTAGTACCCAGCGGCATATCTTCACGAACCTTGAAGGTCGCGATAGATTTTCTAGCACGGGTAATAACCGCCTTTTGACCAGCAATCAAGCTAAGATCTTCAGCAGCGATACGAGCCTTCTTGCTGTCACCAACAGCTTCACCAACACCCATGTTCAAAACGATCTTTTCGACCGAAGGAATCATCATTGGGTTGGTGTAGTTAAACTTCTCCTGAAGCTCACCACGCACTACATCATTGTAGTGCGCCTTGAGCCGTGGAGTGTAAGTAGCGTCAGCCATCAATCACGTCTCCTGAACGCTTAGCGACACGAACAGTGGCGCCTGCATCATTAGTCGTGAAACCGACGCGGGTCGGCTTGCCATCCTTAGGATCAGCAATGGCAATATTGGAAAGCTGAATTGGAGCTTCCTTTGTGATGATACCACCTTCGCTCTGTTGGGTCTGGCGCTGGTGACGTTTCACCAAGTTAACGCCACGCACGACAGCGCGGTTGTCAGATGGGATCATCTGGAGAACTTCCCCAGTCTTTCCTTTGTCACGACCGGCAATTACGACGACTTTGTCGCCCTTTTTGATCTTCGCGGGCATCAGAGCACCTCCGGCGCAAGCGAAATGATCTTCATGTGATTCTTGCCACGCAGTTCACGAGGAACTGGGCCAAAAATACGTGTTCCGATCGGTTCTTTGTTGTTGTTGATCAGGACGGCAGCATTGCTGTCGAACCGGATCACACTGCCGTCAGCACGACGGATGTCTTTAGCCGTGCGTACGACGACCGCTTTCATCACGTCGCCCTTCTTTACACGACCCCGAGGAATTGCTTCTTTGACGGAGACAACAATGATGTCGCCAACGCCAGCATACTTCCGTTTGGAGCCGCCGAGCACTTTGATGCACATGACACGACGTGCGCCGGAATTATCGGCTACGTCGAGGTTAGTTTGCATCTGAATCATGACTCGTCGCCTTGTTCTTTCTCAGCACTCTAAAAGTTAGAAATGCTGGATGCGTTCACTAGCTCGCTGCTTCCGTAGAAACAACGGTCCATTTCTTATTCTTAGAGATTGGAGCACACTCTTCAATTTGAACGGTGTCGCCAACCTTGTAAGAATTATTTTCGTCATGTGCACGATACTTCTTCGTACGGCGCACAACTTTTTTCAGCAAAGGATGGGTAAAGCGACGCTCTACCTTCACCGTTACTGTCTTTTCGTTCGCATCGCTAACAACGACACCCTGCAAAATACGCTTTGGCATCATTAGCTCCTTATGCGTTGTCAGACACGCGCTTGTCGCGCAAGACTGTCTGGATCCGCGCAATGTCCCGGCGAACCTGACGGACACGAGCGGTGTTTTCGAGCTGACCAGTTGCTCTCTGGAAACGCAGGTTGAACTGTTCTTTTTTCAGTTCTTCCAGGTTTGCCTTGAGCTCATCTGAGGTCTTAGCTCTTACGTCGCTAGCCTTCATGGCCTTTTCCTTTCGATGTCCGATTACTCACCAATGCGCTGGACGAACCGGCACTTGATTGGGAGTTTAGCAGCGGCCAGACGCATTGCTTCACGAGCAATATCTTCAGACACACCGTCCATTTCGAACATGATGCGACCAGGTTTCACCCGGCACGCCCAGTACTCAGGAGAACCTTTACCCTTACCCATGCGGACTTCAGCCGGCTTGGAGGACACAGGAACGTCCGGGAAGATTCTGATCCACACGCGACCCGCACGCTTCATGTAACGGGTCATTGCACGACGGGCAGCCTCAATCTGACGAGCGGTGATCCGCTCTGGTTCCATGGCTTTCAGGCCAAAGGCACCAAAATTGAGGTCCGTACCACCCTTGGCATTGCCATGGATGCGGCCCTTGTGCTGCTTGCGGAACTTAGTACGCTTTGGTTGCAGCATCGTTTTCTCTCGCTTTAATAGTTAAGCCGTGTGAAGGCGCTGCTTACGCAGCGCGCTCACGCCGACCGCCACCTTGGCGTTCGCTCTTGCCACCACCTTCAGTCGCACGACGTTCAGAAGCCATTGGGTCATGCTCAAGGATTTCGCCCTTGAAGATCCAGACTTTAACGCCACACGCGCCGTAAGCGGTGTGTGCTGTAGCAGTGCCGTAGTCGATGTCTGCACGAAGAGTGTGCAGAGGCACGCGACCTTCACGGTACCATTCGATACGTGCGATTTCCGCACCACCAAGACGACCACCGCAGTTAATACGGATGCCCTGGGCGCCAAGACGCATTGCAGACTGAACTGCACGCTTCATGGCACGGCGGAAAGCAACACGACGCTCGAGCTGCTGAGCGATAGATGCTGCAACAAGCGCTGCATCGGTCTCCGGCTTGCGCACTTCAACGATATTGAGGTGCACTTCCGAATTTGTCATCTCGGACAGCTTCTTGCGAAGGCGTTCGATGTCTGCACCTTTTTTACCGATAACAACACCTGGACGACCAGAGTGAATAGTTACACGGCACTTTTTGTGCGGACGTTCAATGACGACCTTGGATACAGCAGCCTGCTTAAGTTCTTTAAGCAGATATTCGCGGATGCGAAAATCTTCATGAAGAAGATCGCCGTATTCGTTCTTGCTAGCAAACCAGCGAGAGTCCCAGGTACGGTTGATGCCAAGACGAAAACCGATTGGATTAATCTTCTGACCCATCAGGCAGTCTCCTCAACTTCCCGAACCACGATAGTCAGGTTGGAAAACGGCTTTAGGATCCGTCCAACACGACCACGAGCTCGCGGCTGGAAACGCTTCATGACAAGCGCTTTGCCAACATAAGCCTCGGCGACGACAAGATTGTCGACGTCGAGATCATGGTTGTTTTCCGCATTAGCAATAGCAGACATCAAGGTCTTCTTGACGTCGCCTGAAATGCGCTTACGGGAGAAAGTCAGATCAGCAAGTGCTGTACCAACCTTCTTACCGCGAATGGATGCAGCAACGAGGTTCAACTTCTGCGGGGAAACCCGCAGCATGCGGCAAACCGCCTTTGCCTCGTTGTCTGGGAGCATCCGCTCATGCTTCTGCTTGCCCATCGCTACTTCCTCTTTGACTTTTTGTCAGCGCCATGGCCGTAGTAGGTACGAGAAGGAGCGAATTCGCCCAACTTGTGCCCAACCATGTCTTCACTGATCAAAACAGGAATGTGCTTTTGACCGTTATAGACGCCAAAAGTCAACCCCACAAAGTGCGGCAGAACGGTAGAACGTCGGCTCCAGGTCTTAATGACCTCATTCCGGCCGGATTCACGAACCTTATCCGCTTTCTTCAGGAGGTAACCGTCAATAAACGGCCCTTTCCAGATCGAACGTGCCACGATCCGTTCCTCTTACTTCTTACGCGCGTGACGAGACCGAACGATAAACTTATCGCTGGACTTGTTACTGCGTGTGCGCTTGCCTTTGGTCGGCTTGCCCCAAGGGGTAACCGGATGACGTCCACCGGAGGTGCGACCTTCACCACCACCATGTGGGTGATCGACAGGGTTCATCGCAACACCACGAACGTGTGGGCGACGACCCAGCCAACGGGAACGACCAGCCTTACCAAGGTTGATGTTCGCGTGGTCCTGGTTGGATACCGCACCAACGGTAGCCATACAGGTGCCAAGAACGCGACGCTGTTCACCGGAAAGCAGACGGATGACTGTGTAACCAGCATCACGACCAACGATCTGAGCGTAAGCACCAGCTGAGCGGGCAATCTGCGCGCCTTTGCCTGGCTTCATCTCGATGTTGTGGATGATGGTACCCACTGGAATAGAAGCCAGAGGCATAGCGTTGCCTGGCTTAATATCCACAGCTTCACCAGCTACAACCTTATCGCCAGCAGCAAGACGCTGTGGTGCAAGGATGTATGCCTGCTCGCCATCATCATAAGTGATGAGAGCGATGAAAGCGGTGCGGTTTGGATCGTATTCCAGACGCTCAACAGTACCGACAACGTCGAATTTACGACGCTTGAAGTCGATCAGGCGGTAGGTACGTTTGTGACCACCACCAATGTTGTTCGCAGTCTTACGACCGTGGTTGTTACGACCACCGGACTTGGACAGACCTTCAGTCAATTTCTTGACTGGCTTGCCTTTCCAAAGATCAGAACGGTCTACCTGGACCAGCTGACGACGGCCAGGAGATGTCGGATTAAATGTCTTAAGTGCCATTTTGTCCTACCCCTTACAGACCGGTCGTCACGTCGATGGACTGACCATCTTCCAGAGTGACCACAGCTTTTTTGAAGTCGTTCTGTTTGCCGACAACACCTTTGAAGCGCTTGGTTTTACCCTTGCGAACCAGTGTGTTGACTGCTTTGACTTTTACGCCAAACAGAGCTTCAACAGCTGCTTTGATTTCCGGTTTTGTTGCAGTGAGAGCAACCTTGAAAACAACCTTATTCTCTTCAGAGGCAAAAGTAGCTTTCTCGGTGATCACCGGAGATACGATTTTGTCGTAGTGAACGAGCTTGCTCATTAGAAGCGCTCCTCCAAAGCTGCAACTGCCGCTTTGGTCAGGACCAGCGTATCACGACGAAGAATGTCGTAAACGTTGATACCCTGTACCGGCAGTACATCTACGAGTGGAATGTTACGAGTAGCCAAACCGAAGTTTGCATCTACTTCAGAACCGTCCACGAACAACGCACTGTTCAATCCGAGAGAACCAAGCTGGTCCTTCAGAGCCTTGGTTTTGGCTTCTGCTGATTTCGCGTCTTCAACAACAACAAGGTTGCCGGAAGCTGCTTTTGCAGACAGAGCATGCTTCAGACCCAGAACACGAACTTTTTTAGGAAGCTCATGAGCGTGCTCACGCACAACTGGACCAAATGCCCTACCACCACCACGGAACTGAGGTGCTTTACGGTTACCGTGACGTGCGCCGCCAGAACCTTTCTGGCGTACGAATTTTTTGGTGGTACCATTAACTTCGGAACGACCCAAAGTTTTATGTGTACCAGCCTGGCGCTTTGCAAGCTGCCAGCGAACAACACGCTGGATTAGGTCGATACGTGGCTCGAGACCAAAGATCTCGTCAGACACTGTGATCGAACCCGCTGCGTTACCGCCGAGGGTTTTAACCTCGAGTTCCATCACTCACCTTCCTTCCCGGCTTCAGCCGCTGCAATAGCAGAGTTCTGACGGAATGCACCTGGTACAGGAACGTTCTCTGGCAGAGCCTTCTTAATTGCATCACGAACCAGGATCCAACCGCCTTTAGAGCCAGGTACAGAACCTTCAACCATGATCAGACCACGTTCTACGTCAGTACGTACAACTTTCAGATTCTGAGTGGTTACGCGTTCAGCACCGAGGTGTCCGGCCATTTTCTTGCCTTTAAACACCTTACCTGGATCCTGACACTGACCGGTAGAACCGTGCGCACGGTGTGAAACAGACACACCATGAGAAGCGCGACCACCACCGAAGTTGTGACGCTTCATCGCACCAGCAAAGCCCTTACCGATAGAGGTGCCGGTTACATCCACGAACTGACCGTTAAGGAAGTGGTCAGCTGTAAGCTCAGCACCAACTTCGATCAAGTTCTCTTCAGAAACACGGAACTCAGCGAGTTTGCGCTTAGGCTCAACTTTTGCAACTGCAAAGTGGCCACGCATCGCGCGGTTCGTGTTCTTAACTTTTGCCGCACCTACGCCCAACTGAAGCGCAGTGTAGCCGTTCTTGTCTGCCGTCCGGTGAGCAACAACTTGACAGTTGTCTAGACGCAGTACTGTAACGGGCACGTGTTCGCCTGCCGCGTTATAGATACGGGTCATACCCACCTTCTGTGCGATCACTCCAGAACGCATTACTGTGTCCCCTTGCCGCACTTAGAGCTTGATCTCGACATCAACGCCAGCAGCCAGGTCGAGCTTCATCAAAGCATCTACTGTCTGTGGTGTTGGGTCGACGATGTCCAAAAGACGCTTATGAGTGCGCATTTCGAACTGATCACGGCTCTTTTTATCAACATGCGGTCCGCGAAGTACTGTGTACTTCTCAATCCGCGTCGGCAACGGAACTGGTCCACGCACTTGTGCGCCGGTCCGTTTCGCCGTGTTCACGATTTCCTTAGTGGAAGCGTCAAGAACACGGTGATCAAACGCCTTCAGGCGGATCCGTATATTCTGACCGTTCATGACTAATCCTTAACTGAGCAAGGCAACTGCGGTTTAACACAAGATCAAACCGCAGTTCGAACTCAATTCTTATTCGATGATTTCAGCTACAACACCAGCGCCGACGGTACGACCGCCTTCACGGATAGCGAAGCGCAGACCATCTTCCATAGCGATTGGTACGATAAGTTCAACTGAAACAGCAACGTTATCACCAGGCATCACCATTTCTGTGCCTTCTGGCAGAGAAACAACACCAGTCACGTCAGTCGTACGGAAGTAAAACTGTGGACGGTAGTTGGTGAAGAATGGAGTATGACGTCCACCCTCTTCCTTGGTGAGGATGTATGCCTCAGCCTTAAACTTAGTGTGAGGAGTAACGGAACCTGGTTTACAAAGAACCTGGCCACGCTCAACATCTTCACGACCAACACCACGGATCAATGCACCGATGTTGTCGCCAGCTTCGCCCTGATCGAGCAGCTTGCGGAACATTTCAACACCAGTAACAGTGGTCTTAGATGTGTCTTTAACGCCAACGATCTCAACTTCGTCACCAACGTGAACGATGCCACGCTCTACACGACCGGTTACAACAGTACCACGGCCAGAGATAGAGAACACGTCTTCGATCGGCATCAGGAATGGCAGATCGCGTGGACGGTCAGGAGTTGGGATATAGTCGTCAACTGCAGCCATCAGCTCTACAATTTTGTCTTTGCCGATCGCGTCATCGCGGTCTTCAAGAGCAGCAAGTGCAGAACCAGCAATGATTGGAATATCATCGCCTGGGAATTCGTAGGAAGAAAGAAGTTCACGAACTTCCATTTCTACGAGTTCAAGCAGTTCTTCGTCGTCAACCTGGTCAACTTTGTTCATGAAGACAACCAGAGCAGGCACACCAACCTGACGAGCGAGCAGGATGTGCTCACGCGTCTGAGGCATTGGGCCGTCTGCAGCGTTAACAACGAGGATCGCGCCGTCCATCTGTGCAGCACCAGTGATCATGTTTTTCACATAATCAGCGTGGCCTGGGCAGTCAACGTGTGCGTAGTGACGAGCTTCGGTTTCATATTCAACGTGTGCTGTTGAAATGGTGATACCGCGAGCACGCTCTTCAGGAGCGCCATCGATTTCGTCGTATGCTTTAAAATCACCGAAGGATTTAGTAATCGCTGCGGTCAGTGTAGTTTTACCGTGGTCAACGTGGCCAATTGTGCCGATGTTGACGTGCGGCTTATTACGTTCAAATTTTTCTTTAGCCATCGGATCTCTCCGTTCTCTCTTGAATCCCTTTGACTGGTCTAATGAGGTTTAGGCGTATTTCGCCATAACCTCGTCAGCAACAGCCTGCGGGACTTGGTCGTAATGATCGAACACCATGGAATACTGCGCACGTCCTTGGGACATGGAACGCAAGTTGTTCACGTAACCAAACATGTTGGCCAGCGGAACCATAGCAGTGATAACGGTCACGACACCGCGGTTTTCGGTACCGGCGATTTGTCCACGACGGGAATTCAAATCACCAATCACGTCACCCATATAGTCTTCTGGAGTGACAACCTCAACCTTCATGATAGGTTCCAGAAGCTTTGGACCTGCTTTAGCCACAGCTTCGCGGAAACCAGCACGACCTGCGATCTCAAATGCGAGCACAGACGAGTCAACATCATGGTAAGCACCGTCAGTGAGGGTAGCTTTAATGTCGACCATCGGGAAGCCAGCAAGTGGACCAGAGGACATGACGGATTCGATACCTTTAGATACACCAGGGATGTATTCCTTAGGAACGTTACCGCCAACAATCGTGTTAGCAAACTCAAAACCTTCACCAACAACATTTGGCTCGATAGAGAGTTTGATGCGAGCAAACTGGCCAGTACCACCGGACTGCTTCTTGTGGGTATAATCCACATCAGCAGACTTGGTAATGGTTTCACGGTAAGCAACCTGAGGTGCACCGATGTTTGCTTCAACCTTGAATTCACGCTTCATGCGATCAACAAGGATGTCCAGGTGAAGTTCGCCCATACCAGCAATGATTGTCTGGCCGGACTCTTCATCTGTCTTCACGCGGAAGGACGGATCCTCAGCAGCCAGGCGGTTCAGGGCAAGGCCCATCTTTTCCTGGTCACCTTTGGTTTTAGGCTCAACAGCGATCTCGATAACCGGATCCGGGAACTCCATGCGCTCCAGAATAACAGGCTTCAGAGGATCACAAAGCGTATCACCAGTGGTCGTGTCCTTCAGGCCTGCGATAGCCACAATGTCGCCTGCATAGGCTACATCAATGTCATCGCGGGAATTTGAGTGCATCTGCATCATACGACCAACGCGTTCGCGCTTGCCCTTAACAGTATTTAGCACGGATGAACCTTTAGACAGCACACCAGAGTAAATACGTGCGAAGGTCAAAGAACCAACGAACGGATCGTTCATAATTTTAAATGCGAGCATACCAAGCGGCTCTTCATCAGAAGATTCGCGAGTGGTTTCTTCTTCAGTCTTGGCGTCGATACCTTTAATCGCCGGCACTTCAACCGGGTTAGGAAGGTAATCTACAACAGCGTCAAGAAGAGGCTGAACGCCTTTGTTCTTGAATGCTGTACCGCACAATACTGGAACGAAGTTGCCAGCAATGGTACCCTTACGAATAAGCTCTTGAAGCTTTTCGTTGGATGGCATTTCGCCTTCCAAGTATGCTTCAGTAGCTTCTTCTTCTACTTCTACAGCGATCTCGATCAGTTTTTCGCGGTATTCAGCAGCTTGGTCAGCGAGATCTTCTGGGATATCCAGCTCATCCCAGCTTGCTCCAAGAGCCTCACCATTCCAAACCAATGCTTTCATCTTCAGCAGATCGATAACACCAGCAAATTCGCTTTCAGCACCGATCGGCAGCTGAACACAAGCTGGGGTTGCGCCAAGACGTTTCTCGATCATTTCTACACAGCGGAAGAAATCAGCACCGAGTTTGTCCATCTTGTTGACGAAGATCATGCGTGGAACGTTGTACTTATCAGCCTGACGCCATACGGTCTCAGTCTGAGGTTCAACACCAGCATTCGCATCGAGAAGTGCAACTGCACCATCAAGAACACGCAGGGAACGTTCAACTTCAATCGTGAAGTCAACGTGACCTGGAGTGTCAATGATGTTCAGACGCTTACCGTTCCAGTGGGCAGTCGTAGCAGCTGAAGTAATGGTAATACCACGCTCCTGCTCCTGCTCCATCCAGTCCATGGTAGCTGCACCATCATGAACTTCACCGATTTTATGGGACTTACCAGTGTAATACAGAATACGTTCTGTAGTGGTCGTCTTACCAGCATCGATGTGAGCCATGATACCGAAGTTACGGTAGTCCTCGATTTTGTGCGTACGTGACATAGCGTCAGCCTCTATCCAGGGTGATTACCAACGGTAGTGCGAGAATGCACGGTTAGCTTCAGCCATCCGGTGAGTATCTTCGCGCTTCTTAACGGAGTTACCACGGCCATTCGCAGCATCCAGCAGTTCACCGGACAGACGACCAACCATTGTGGTTTCGTTACGACCGCGAGCTGCAGAAATCAGCCAGCGGATAGCAAGTGCCTGACGACGCTCTGTACGAACTTCGACTGGAACCTGATAAGTTGCACCACCAACACGACGGGAGCGAACTTCAACCTGTGGCATAACGTTTTCGAGCGCCTGATGGAACATCTCGAGTGGGCTAGCCTTAGCCTTAGATTCGATCGCATCGAATGCACCGTATACGATGCGTTCTGCGGTGGATTTTTTACCATCGAGCATTACTGCGTTCATGAACTTAGTAACGACGATATCTCCGAACTTTGGATCCGGAATAACTTGACGCTTTTCAGCGGCGTGACGGCGGGACATATCGGTCTATATCCTATTATTTCGGACGCTTAGCGCCATACTTGGAACGACGCTGTTTACGATCTTTAACACCCTGGGTGTCAAGAACGCCACGGATGATGTGGTAACGAACACCAGGCAAATCCTTTACACGACCACCACGGATCATGACAACGGAGTGCTCTTGGAGGTTATGACCTTCACCCGGGATATAACCAATAACTTCGAAGCCATTGGTCAAACGGATTTTTGCCACTTTACGAAGCGCTGAGTTAGGCTTCTTAGGAGTGGTTGTATATACGCGAGTACACACGCCGCGCTTCTGCGGGCACGCTTCCATCGCTGGAACTTTGTTCCGCTTCGCCGGCACTGTACGCGGCTTACGGATCAACTGGTTGATCGTTGGCATAATTTGCCCTTTAACTACTTTTGCTCTTCGACCGGACGCAGTTTCTGGTAGACATACGCATGCGCACCAAATCCACGAACGATTATTCGTGAAGGGCACCGCGAAACCAGAGGACCACGGACGGATCCGCGGTCTTGCATTCGACTTGTATTCGCCTTTGAACCCGACAACGTTTAAGCTTCAGTACTCCGAGGCGAGGCGCCTCAGGAGAAGGACATTGCTTACTGCTTGCCATAAGGTTGCCGGAACCTACTCATCAGGACACTGTTCGTCAAGTCCCTTCCAAGAGATTCTTGGCCCCAGCCTCTCAGATTCATACGGTGTATCCCAAGATTCGCGTAGATTCAGCAATTTCCTCTCAGAAGACGTCAAAATTTGGAGGCGCTTAAGTGTTCATTGCAGTTTGACTCTGAAGATTAAAAGGAAGTTAAGCACATCCCTACTCTGACTCATCGTCATTTCCGCAGGTCATTTGATTCTTACAGCTTTAACTCAAATTCAATTACGCCCCTTAAGTGCAAATACTGCCACAGGGCGAAGAGAGCTGGCGCCTCAAGTCTCAAGCATCGAACACACCCAGTTAGGGAGCAAGTCCGCCGGCAACCGTCAGAGTAGTCCCACTCACGAATCCTGCCCCGGATGATCCAAGCCAGACAGCAGCCTCTGCAATATCTGAAGGCTCGGCTATACGACCAAGAGGCGTTGCAGCAGCAACAAGGGCCGGACGATCAGGGTTCCCCTCCCGCTGGTGCATGTCGGTCGCGGTTGTTCCCACACGGATCGCATTCACCCGAATACCGAGGGGCCCAAATTCTTTACCCGCACCAACCGTCAATGTTTCCACTGCACCTTTTGAAGCGGCGTAGTGAACATACTCCCCTGGGCTCCCCATCACGGCAGCAATCGAAGACATATTTACAATCGCACCACCAGAACCACCTTGGTCAGTCCTCATGCGTTTAGCTGCTTCTTGCATGCAATAGATCATGCCGAACACATTGGTCTGAAAAGTCGAAACCAACGCCGAGCTATCCAAGTCCACTAAGGAGGACGATCCCCCTATGATGCCAGCATTATTGACAAGGCAAGTAATCGGCCCAAGTCTCTCGTCACAAATGACAAACATCTGACGCACGGCTTCAAGATCAGCCACATCCGCACCAACAGCAATCGCGCGAACGCCAACCTCCTTGCATCGCCGGACAGTCTCTTCCGCTCCGGCCTGATCACAATGATAGTTCACACAGACATCATAACCAGCTTCGGCAAAAGCAACCGCGGTGGCTTGACCAATGCCCTTGCTGGCACCCGTTACCAATACAGTCTTCGAAGTAGCATTCCCCAAGAACGTTCGCTCCATTTAACTCTGGCTTCAACTGCAAAGCCAAATGATCACTGTATTCACAAGTCAGGCAAGATCACTACATTTTTGAAGCCACTCAGCAGAGAGGCATTTACACCTCCCCTCTCCCTAAACGCAAAAAAGGAGAGGTCACCCTCTCCTTTCCAAAATCCGAAATCGGATCACCAATTCAGCTTTTAGAACGTGATCACTGAAACATTGCCTGCCAGTGCATCTTTATAAGGCTGAACGAAGAACTCTTCCTCCGGTGTTTCCGTGATGTATCCCAGCTGATCAAGAGCTGCATCCACGAAACCCTGTTCACCCAACGCTTCAACGGCACGGCGAACTGCACCATCGTCATCAGGCGCGGTCACCATCACATGGAACGGAAGACCATCTTCTTCTTCACCGTCTTCCTCTTTCCAGGCACGGCCCATAATCAGGTAGACAACTGGAGGGGTGTCATCACCATTTTCTTCTTCAATCTGATCAGACATTTTATTTCCTTCATCACGCACCCACTCAGTCCAGCCCGACCGAAAGGATGCGTTTCAATTCAAAACACCAGACGTATCTGCCAAGGAGCCTCAGCTTCCAAAATCAGACACGCGTCTTTCTTGTTAGTGGCAGGTCAGCAGGTCGCCACAAGCAACCATCCGCCATAAACGGAAAAGCCGCCCCGAAGGGCGGCTTGACCTCAATTTAGATTTTGCAGCTCACTAGAACTGACCGTCACGGCTGAAGTCTTCAAGCATGGAGTCCGCAGTTCCAGCAGTAGAAGCTGAACGGCGAGCGTCCTGGATGAGATCATCACGCAGTGTCGCAATCTTACGAGTGCGGTTCATTGCCCCGCCTGTACCCGCTGGGATCAGACGACCAACAATCACGTTCTCTTTCAGACCGTCCAGTGGATCGATCTTGCCGAAGACAGCTGCTTCAGTCAGAACACGCGTTGTTTCCTGGAACGATGCAGCAGAGAAGAACGAACGAGTCTGCAAGCTTGCCTTCGTGATACCCAGAAGAACTGGAACACCTTTGGCAGGATCACGTGCATTATCAATCGCACGCTGGTTAGCTGCATCAAATTCGATCTTATCGACCTGCTCACCAGAGAAGTACTCTGTTTCGCCCGGATCAGTGATCTCAACCTTCTGGAGCATCTGACGAACAATCACTTCGATGTGCTTGTCGTTAATGCCCACGCCCTGCAGACGATAAACTTCCTGGATCTCGTTAACGAGGAAGGCAGCCAGTGCCTCTACGCCCTTAATCGCAAGAATGTCATGCGGTGCCGGGTTACCATCAACAAGGTATTCACCCTTCTCGATAGTGTCCCCTTCCTGCAGGTGGAAGTGCTTGTTCTTCTGGATGAGGTACTCAACAGGCTCCAGGCTCTCATCGGTAGGATCGATGATGATGCGGCGCTTGTTTTTGTAATCTCGGCCAAAGCGGATCGTACCGTCAAGCTCAGCGATAATCGCGTGATCTTTCGGACGACGTGCTTCGAACAGTTCAGCAACACGTGGCAGACCACCGGTGATGTCTTTCGTTTTTGCAGATTCCAGAGGAATACGTGCAAGAACGTCACCAGCAGAAACCATGTCACCTGGCTGCACGGACAGAATAGCGTCAACGGAAAGCAGGGAACGAGCATCGCCACCGCGAGCCAGTTTCTTGATCTTGCCGCTGTCATCCTGAATAACCATCGCAGGCTTCAGATCAGCGCCACGCTGAGAAGAACGCCAATCGATAACAACACGCTTGGTGATACCGGTCGCTTCATCAGCAGTTTCCTGCATGGAAGAACCATCCACCAGATCTTCAAAGCCAACACGACCGGAAAGTTCTGTCAGGATCGGACGAGTGTACGGATCCCATTCAGAAATACGATCACCGCGCTTGATGACGTCACCTTCGTCAACGAAGATTTTACCACCGTAAGTCAGACGATGCGTAGAACGCTCATTACCGTCACTATCTACGATAATGATGGACATGTTACGTGCCATGACAATGTTGTTGCCGTCGGAGTCGCGAACCACATTGCGGTTGCGCATCTTCACGGTGCCTTCAAAGTTGGATTCAATGAAGGAACTATCAACAACCTGTGCCGTACCACCAATGTGGAACGTACGCATGGTCAACTGAGTACCAGGCTCACCAATGGACTGCGCAGCAATAACACCAACAGCCTCACCGATGTTCACCGGAGTACCACGTGCAAGGTCACGGCCATAACAGGTCGCACATACACCAGTCTTGGTTTCACAAGTCAGCACAGAGCGGATCTTGACCATCTGGACCTTGGCAGCTTCAAGAAGCTCCACGTCCTTCTCGTCAATCATACGTCCCTTAGGAACGAGCACTTCGCCAGTCTTGTTGTTGCGGATGTCTTCAGCCGCAGTACGGCCAAGAACACGCATACCAAGGGTCGCGATCACGTTACCAGCATCAACGATTGGCTGAACGGTAATGCCACCGGTGGAACCACAGTCAACTTCAAGAATGATGCTGTCCTGTGCAACGTCCACGAGACGACGTGTCAGGTAACCGGAGTTCGCAGTTTTCAACGCCGTATCGGCAAGACCCTTACGGGCACCGTGGGTGGAGTTGAAGTACTCGAGAACCGACAGACCTTCTTTAAAGTTCGCGATAATCGGGTTTTCGATGATGGAACCATCTGGTTTCGCCATCAGACCGCGCATACCGCCGAGCTGCTTCATCTGCGCTGGAGAACCACGCGCACCGGAGTGAGCCATCATGTAAACAGAGTTCATCTGTTTCTGACGACCTGTGTCCTCTTCGAACTCAGTCGCAGAGATGCGCCCCATCATTTCATCAGCGACTTTGTCAGTACACTTCGCCCACGCGTCAACAACCTTGTTGTACTTCTCGCCCTGAGTGATCAGACCGTCGTTGTACTGCTGTTCGTATTCAGTCACCAAAGTGGTGGTGCTTTCAACGAGTGTCGCCTTGGCATCAGGGATAACCATGTCATCCTTACCGAAGGAGATACCAGCACGACATGCGTTTTTGAAGCCAAGCTGCATAACGCGGTCACAGAAGATAACGGTCTCTTTCTGGCCACAAGCACGATAAACCGTATCGATCATCTTGGAGATGTCTTTTTTGGTCATCAGCTTGTTACAGGCGTCGAACGGTACTTCGAAGTGCTTCGGCAGCAGCTCTGCAATCATCAGACGACCAGGAGTGGTTTCATGGATTTCAGAGGTTGGGTTACCCAGCTCATCAACAGACTTGAAGCGGCCACGGATCTTGGAATGAACAGTGATAACACCGTTTTCCAGCGCGTGATGCAACTCACCCATGTTACCGAAGGCCATGCCTTCACCTGGCTCACCATCTGCCATAATGGACAGGTAGTAGAGGCCAAGAACAATATCCTGGGACGGTACGATGATCGGACCACCGTTCGCCGGGTGCAGAATGTTGTTCGTGGACATCATAAGAGTACGGGCTTCAAGCTGCGCTTCCAGAGAAAGCGGAACGTGAACAGCCATCTGGTCACCATCGAAGTCAGCGTTAAACGCAGAACAAACGAGTGGGTGCAGCTGGATTGCCTTACCTTCAATCAGGGTAGGTTCGAAGGCCTGAATGCCAAGACGGTGAAGCGTAGGCGCACGGTTCAGAAGAACCGGGTGCTCGCGGATCACTTCATCAAGGATATCCCAAACTTCCGGACGCTCTTTTTCAACGAGCTTCTTCGCTTGCTTAACAGTGGAAGAATAACCCTTTGCATCGAGGCGGGAATAGATGAACGGCTTGAACAGCTCAAGCGCCATCTTCTTCGGCAGACCACATTGGTGCAGTTTCAGTTCAGGACCCACAGTAATAACGGAACGACCGGAGTAATCCACGCGCTTACCGAGAAGGTTCTGACGGAAACGACCCTGCTTACCCTTCAGCATATCTGAAAGGGATTTCAGAGGACGCTTGTTAGCACCCTGGATCACACGACCACGACGACCATTATCGAACAGCGCATCTACAGATTCCTGCAGCATACGTTTTTCGTTACGAATAATGATGTCAGGCGCTTTAAGCTCGATCAGACGCTTCAGACGGTTGTTACGGTTGATCACACGACGATAAAGGTCGTTGAGGTCAGACGTCGCAAAACGACCACCATCCAGCGGAACCAGCGGACGCAGATCCGGTGGAATCACAGGAACAACAGTCAGGATCATCCATTCAGGACGGTTTCCGGACTCGATGAACGCTTCAACAACCTTCAGGCGCTTCGCCAGTTTCTTAGGCTTCAGCTCTGTGGTTGCTTCTGCAATTTCCTGACGGATCTTTTCAGATTCACGCTGCAGATCCATGCTGGCAAGGATCTCACGGATCGCTTCAGCACCAATCATAGCAGTGAAGCTGTCTTCACCGTATTCGTCCTGAGCGGCAACAAACTCTTCTTCAGAAAGCAGCTGACGCAGCTTCATAGGAGTAAGGCCCGGCTCAATAACAACGTAGTTCTCAAAGTACAGGATGCGCTCAAGATCCTTAAGCGTCATATCCAACAGCATGCCGATACGGGATGGCAGCGACTTCAGGAACCAGATATGCGCAACAGGAGCTGCAAGCTCAATGTGGCCCATACGTTCACGGCGTACACGGGACAAGGTGACTTCAACGCCACACTTCTCACAGATAACGCCTTTATATTTCATGCGCTTATACTTACCGCACAAGCACTCGTAGTCCTTGATAGGACCGAAAATCCGAGCACAGAACAGCCCGTCGCGCTCTGGCTTGAAAGTTCTGTAGTTGATCGTCTCCGGCTTTTTAATCTCACCGAACGACCAGGACAGAATTTTCTCCGGGCTGGCGATCGAGATGCGGATATGATCGAAGGTCTGTGCGGGAGCCTGTTGATTGAACAGGTTCATGACCTCTTGCGACATCAGCTCTCTCCTAAAATGCGCAGGTCGGGGAGCGTGCTAATAAGCAGGCTCCCCTCTTCCGGCATGAATACATGACTTACAGCGAAATACCTTGAAAGGTCTTATTCCGCGGCATCGATTGCTTCAGCGTCATCATTGGCTTTCTGACGCGGTTCCTTATCCTGCAACTCGACATTGAGGCCCAGGGAACGCATTTCCTTGACGAGAACGTTAAAGCTCTCAGGAATACCCGCCTCAAATGTGTCGTCACCCCGGACGATAGCTTCATAAACCTTGGTACGACCTGCCACGTCATCAGACTTAACAGTGAGCATTTCCTGCAAGGTGTACGCTGCGCCATAAGCTTCAAGCGCCCACACTTCCATCTCACCGAAGCGCTGACCACCGAACTGCGCCTTACCACCCAGCGGCTGCTGAGTAACAAGAGAGTAAGGTCCGATAGAACGCGCGTGGATCTTATCGTCAACCAAGTGGTGAAGCTTGAGCATGTAGATGTAACCCACAGTGACCTGACGGTCGAACTGTTCACCGGTACGTCCGTCATACAATGTAGACTGACCGGATGGTTTCATCTCAGCAATGTTCAGCATGTCAACAACGTCAGGTTCACGTGCACCATCAAAGACCGGAGTCGCGATGGAAACGCCATGACGCAGCTGCTCACCAAGTTTAGCAATGCCTTCGTCGTCGTATTCCTGAACCGGCTCACCCTTGATGTTGTCGCCGTAGATCTCAACGACCTTGCCACGAAGCTGTTCGATCTCGCCAGACTTACGATATTCGTCGTAAAGCTCGCCGATCTTCTGCCCCATGCCGGCACAAGCCCAGCCAAGGTGTGTTTCAAGAATCTGACCAACGTTCATACGGGATGGAACGCCGAGTGGGTTCAGAACGATATCAACGTGTTGACCGTCATCTAGGAATGGCATGTCTTCACATGGGTTGATCTTGGAAACCACACCCTTGTTACCGTGACGACCAGCCATCTTATCACCAGGCTGAATCTTACGCTTAACCGCAACGAAGACTTTAACCATCTTCATAACGCCAGGTGGCAATTCATCACCACGCTGCAGCTTCTCAACCTTGTCGATGAAGCGCTGCTCAAGACGCTTACGGCTCTCATCATAAGAACCACGAAGCGCTTCCAGCTCGCTCATCAGCTGCTCGTCTTCGACAGCAAACTGCCACCACTGAGAACGTGGGAATTCGTTCAGAACGTTTCCGTCGATCTCAACACCCTTGCGGAAGTTCTTCGGACCACCAACAGTCACATGACCCATGATCATCTCAGCCAGACGGCCATAGACGTTACGGTCAAGAATTGCCTGTTCGTCGTCGCGGTCTTTCGCAAGACGTTCAATCTCTTCGCGCTCGATAGCCATCGCGCGTTCATCTTTTTCAACGCCGTGGCGGTTGAATACACGAACTTCAACAACAGTACCGGATACACCTGGAGACAGACGCATGGATGTGTCGCGAACGTCAGAAGCTTTCTCGCCGAAGATCGCACGCAGAAGTTTTTCTTCTGGTGTCATCGGGCTTTCGCCCTTTGGAGTGATCTTACCAACAAGAATGTCGCCTGGTTTCACCTCAGCACCAACATAAACAATGCCGGCTTCATCAAGGTTCTTCAGCGCTTCTTCAGAAACGTTAGGAATATCGCGAGTGATTTCCTCAGGGCCAAGCTTCGTATCACGCGCCATCACTTCGAATTCTTCGAGGTGGATGGAGGTGAACACGTCATCGCGAACGATGCGCTCGGAAAGTAGGATGGAATCCTCGAAGTTGTAGCCGTTCCAAGGCATGAACGCGACCATAACGTTACGGCCAAGCGCCAGATCACCCAGATCAGTCGAAGGACCGTCTGCAATGATATCGCCCTTACGAACCCGGTCACCTACGTTCACCAGCGGACGCTGGTTGATACAGGTATCCTGGTTGGAACGCTGGAACTTCATCAGGCGGTAGATATCTACGCCGGACTTGGAAGGATCCAGATCTTCAGTCGCACGAATAACGATACGTGTTGCGTCAACCTGGTCAACCACACCGCCGCGACGTGCGCCAATAGCAGCGCCAGAGTCACGAGCAACGATTGGTTCCATACCGGTGCCAACAAATGGAGCCTGTGCACGAACGAGCGGCACAGCCTGACGCATCATGTTTGAACCCATCAGTGCGCGGTTCGCATCATCGTTCTCGAGGAACGGAATGAGCGACGCAGCAACGGAAACCAGCTGTTTAGGAGACACATCCATCAGATCAACGCGATCAGAGGTGACCAAGATGTTTTCACCTGCATGACGACACTGAACCAGGTCGTTCACGAAGCTACCATCTTCGTTCATCTCAGCGTTCGCCTGAGAAACGTAGTACTTGCTCTCTTCCATAGCGGAGAGATAGACAACGTCTTTCGTCACAAGACCATCAATAACACGGCGGTATGGGCTTTCAATAAAGCCATACTTGTTCACACGTGCAAAGGTTGCCAGTGAGTTGATCAGACCAATGTTCGGACCTTCCGGTGTTTCAATCGGGCAGATACGACCATAGTGTGTTGGGTGAACGTCACGAACCTCAAAGCCTGCGCGCTCACGGGTCAAACCACCAGGCCCAAGCGCTGAAAGACGACGCTTATGCGTCACTTCAGACAATGGGTTGGTCTGATCCATAAACTGAGACAGCTGGGAAGAACCGAAGAACTCACGTACAGCTGCTGCAGCAGGTTTTGCGTTGATCAGATCCTGAGGCATCACAGTGTCGATCTCAACAGAGCTCATACGCTCCTTGATCGCACGTTCCATGCGCAGCAGGCCAACACGGTACTGGTTTTCCATCAATTCGCCAACGGAGCGAACACGACGGTTACCAAGGTTATCGATGTCATCGATTTCGCCGCGGCCATCACGAAGATTAAGCAGCAGGCTGATCACTGACAGGATATCGTCTTTACGCAGAACACGAACAGTATCTTCACACTCAAGGTCAAGACGCATGTTCATCTTCACGCGGCCAACCGCGGAAAGGTCGTAGCGCTCAGCATCGAAGAACAGAGACTGGAACATAGCCTCTGCAGTCTCAATGGTTGGCGGCTCACCAGGACGCATAACGCGGTAGATGTCAAACAGAGCACCTTCGCGGCCGTCATTCTTGTCAGCAGCCAGCGTGTTGCGGATGAAAGGACCAACGTTAACGTAGTCGATATCCAGAACAGGCAGATCGTGGTAGCCACGCTCGATCAACTCATGAAGAAGCTTTTCAGTCAGCTCTTCACCAGCTTCAGCATATATCTCACCAGTACGCGTATCAACAATGTCTTCGGCAAGGTACTGGCCAAACAGATCATCATCAGTACCCTTAAGAGATTTAACACCCTTTTCGGTCAACTGACGGATTGTACGAGCGGTAATTTTCTTACCAGCTTCAACAACCACTTCACCGCTGGCAGCATCAACCATATCGGCAGTTGCTTTAGTACCCTTAAGACGAGCACCATCGAACGGTACGGACCAGCTGTTTTCGCCGTTACGTACGTAGTCGATACGGTTATAGAAGGTATTGAGAATCTCTTCGCTATCAAGACCAAGCGCCATCAACAAAGATGTCACAGGGATCTTACGACGGCGGTCGATACGTGCGTGGACAATGTCCTTAGCATCGAATTCGATATCGAGCCATGAACCACGGTAAGGGATCACACGTGCAGCAAACAGAAGTTTACCGGAAGAGTGGGTCTTACCTTTGTCATGGTCAAAGAATACACCCGGGGAACGGTGCATCTGAGACACGATAACGCGTTCTGTACCATTGATCACAAAGGTACCGTTATCGGTCATGAACGGAATATCGCCCATGTAGACATCTTGTTCTTTGATGTCTTTAACCGATTTTGCGCCAGTATCTTCATCCACATCAAACACGATGAGGCGAAGCGTAAGCTTCAGTGGCGCAGCGTAAGTCATATCACGCTGGCGGCACTCTTCCACATCATACTTTGGTGCTTCAAATTCGTAATCTACGAATTCAAGAAGGGAATTGCCTGCAAAATCCGAAATGGGGAATACGGACTTAAATACGGCCTCTAGGCCTTCGTCAACGCGGTTATCTTCAACCTTATCAACTTGCAAGAATTGGTCATAAGACGCCTTCTGCACTTCGATAAGGTTTGGCATAGCCGCTACATCGCGGATGGATCCGAAGTATTTACGGACCCGCTTGCGACCGTTGAACGTCTGCGTCATTGTCGCTCCTCGTATCACTCAAGGTGACGGTTCAGAAAAACGACGCCCTGCATGGCAGAAAACGTAGCTTCTCAGAACCGTCCACAATAGGGCGCTGTTCAGGCACCCTCCCCCGTTGGGACGTTTACCCCGGCCGGGAAACCCGCCAGGGTACGGAAAAGGTCCCGGATTACTCCGGGACCAATATCTGAAGAACTCAGGATTACTTGAGTTCTACTTTTGCACCAGCTTCTTCGAGCTTCTTTTTCAGCTCAGCAGCTTCGTCTTTAGAAACTGCTTCTTTAACAGCTTTTGGAGCGCCTTCTACGAGCTCTTTAGCTTCTTTCAGGCCAAGACCCGTGATCGCACGCACTTCTTTGATCACGTTGATTTTCTTCGCGCCAGCATCAACCAGGATCACGTCGAATTCAGTCTGTTCTTCAGCAGCTTCAGCAGCTGGACCAGCAGCAGCAACAGCTACAGGAGCAGCAGCGGAAACGCCCCACTCTTCTTCGAGCAGCTTGGAAAGCTCAGCAGCTTCCATAACGGTCAGTGCGGAGAGTTCTTCTACGATCTTTGAGAGATCAGCCATTTTTCAGTACCTTGTTGTTCGAACCGTTTTCGGTTTTGACAAAAATTATGTGGTTCCGCCTTACGCGGCTTGGTCCTTCTCGGCGTACGCATTGAAGACGCGAGCAAGTTGCCCGGCCGGTGCGCTCGTAACCATGGCCATACGGGTCGCTGGGGTCTGAAGCATACCCACCAGCTTGCCACGAAGCTCGTCCAGAGACGGCATCGCTGCCAGTGCTTTAACACCAGCAGTATCCAGGTTAGTTGAACCAAGAGCACCACCAAGGATTACGAAATTTTCGTTAGCCTTAGCGAAGTTAGCAGCAGCCTTAGGCGCAGCAACTGGATCGTCAGAGTAGACGATGACAGTTGGGCCTGTGAACAGGTCGCTGATATGCTCTAGTTCAGTGCCTTGAAGGGCAAGCTTGACAAGGCGGTTTTTAGCAACCTTTACGGTACCACCAGCTTCACGAGCATCAGCACGCAGCTGAGTCATCTGAGAAACTGAAAGGCCCGCATAGTGCGCAACAACTGCAACGCCAGTGTTCGACAACACTTCGTTGAAATCGCTGACGAACTTTTGCTTATCCGCTCTTTCCACTTGCCTTCTCCAGTTGGCAGCAATTCTCATTGCCGCCGGTTTGCCTTTGCCGCATCAAAGTTGGGCTAACCCAACCTCGACAACGACGATTAGGGTCCTGTCCCCTTACGCGCCGGAGAGACGCAGCAAGGCAATTTGGTTCGAACCGCAAGGTTGAATTGCATTTTGCATATCAACCAAATCAGTTCTTCTCCATCTATGCAGGCCTTTCTTATCAAAAACTTAAACCAACAAACGTTGGCACCTGCAGTCTCGGACAGGGATGCCGAAGGACCATAACAGTCTTTCAGCGGTAAAACCTCCCACATGAAAGCGGGAGGTAACTCTTATAGGCGAGGTGTTTACTCGGTAATAGAACCAAGATCAACCTTCACGCCAGGTCCCATCGTGGATGAAAGGGCTACGCGCTTAACGTACGTACCTTTTGCACCTGATGGCTTAGCTTTGATCACTGCATCAACGAACGCTTTCACGTTCTCTTCCAGCTTGGAAGCTTCAAAAGAAGCTTTGCCAACGCCAGCGTGGATGATACCAGCTTTTTCAACGCGGAACTGTACAGAACCACCTTTGGCGTCTGTAACAGCCTTGGTCACATCAGGGGTCACAGTGCCAACCTTAGGGTTAGGCATCATGCCGCGAGGACCGAGAACTTTACCAAGACGACCAACGAGTGGCATCATGTCAGGAGTTGCGATGACGGTATCGAAGTTGATGGTACCGCCCTGAACTTCTTTAACCAGCTCTTCAGCACCAACAATGTCTGCGCCAGCAGCTTTTGCTTCATCAGCTTTCGCATCACGAGCAAATACAGCAACGCGTACAGTTTTACCGGTACCGTTTGGAAGAACACATGCACCACGAACCATCTGGTCTGCGTGACGTGGGTCAACACCAAGGTTGATTGCAACTTCGATGGTTTCGTCAAACTTGGCAGTGGAGCCAGACTTAACAACACCAAGAGCTTCGCTTACTGCGTACTCTTTGTTACGATCAATACCTTCGCGAGCAGCTTTAATGCGCTTACCTACTTTAGCCATGATACTTTACTCCGTAACTTCCAGACCCATGGAACGGGCGGAGCCTTCGATCATCAGCATTGCTGCTTCGATGTCGTTAGCGTTGAGATCTTTCATCTTAGCTTCTGCGATTTCACGAACCTGAGCTTTAGTCACGGACGCGATGGTACCGCGACCAGCAGTTGCTGAGCCAGATTTGACTTTCGCAGCTTTCTTAAGGAAGAAAGAAGCCGGAGCTGTCTTAACTTCAAAAGTGAAAGACTTATCGGAGTAATAAGTAATGATGGTTGGGCAAGGAGCACCTTTCTCAACATCCTGGGTCTTAGCGTTAAACGCCTTACAGAATTCCATGATGTTCAGACCGCGCTGACCCAGCGCAGGACCAATTGGTGGGGATGGTGTAGCAGAACCTGCTGGCACCTGAAGCTTTAAGTAGCCGTCAATCTTTTTCGCCATAATTCTCTCCAGAATGGATCTGTGAAATCACGCCAAGCGCATTTCACTGGATAAGAGAGCGGGCGGTCTGGCTTCCAGCACACCGACGAAAGTGCGCTTCACCTGCCGCCCCATCCCGGACTTAACCGACTTTGTCGACCTGTCCGTATTCAAGTTCAACCGGGGTAGCCCGGCCGAAGATGGACACTGTCACTTTCAGACGTGCCCGTTCCTCATCGACTTCCTCGACGAGACCAGAGAAGGAAGCAAACGGGCCATCGCTGACGCGAACCTGTTCACCAACTTCAAAGCTGACAGAAGGTTTCGGAGCTTCGACACCTTCCTGAACCTGATTAAGAATACGCTGCGCTTCAGCCTCAGAGATCGGCATCGGCTTCTTGTCGTTACCGAGGAAGCCAGAAACTTTCGGCGTATCGTTGATCAGGTGATAAGCATCGTCGCTCATCTCCATCTTCACCAGAACGTATCCTGGAAAGAACTTACGCTCAGCATCAACTTTGCGACCGCGACGTACCTCTACGAATTTCTCGGTCGGAACCAGAACTTCGTCAAATGAATCTTCAAGACCCTGCTGCTGAGCTCTTTCTTTAATCGCTTCAGCAACTTTACGCTCGAAGTTCGAATAAGCGTGCACAATATACCAGCGCTTAGCCATCTTAAATCCTGTTCCTACTAGAAATGCCTGTAAGGCTATTTAGAAGCCAAGCAGTAAACTGATACCCCAGCTCATCAGCTGGTCAGCAGCAAGAAAGAACATCGCCGCCAGGAAAACCATCACGAAGACCATTAACGTGGTCACGCCAGTTTCCTTACGCGTCGGCCAAGTTACCTTCGCAGTTTCAGAACGAACTTGCTGGATAAATGTAAAAGGATTGGTTTTTGCCATCCGGTCCCGGCCCATTACACGACAGGTGGGCGCGTAGATTCTTCCACGCGCCCTATCCCTGAAAAACTCTTCATATGCCACCAACTTCGATTAATCAAGATTTTTCTCAACCAAAGAGATGGCAGGGGCAGCAGGGCTCGAACCCGCGACCTACGGTTTTGGAGACCGTCGCTCTACCAACTGAGCTATACCCCTACAAAGTCCCAAGCATGGGACAAAACTTTTTTCCGACCAATAATCAACTTACTGGAAGGAACCGTACCGCAATAACCACCGCGGTACGATATGTAAAGACTTTAAAAGTCTTTATTCGATGATTTCTGCTACCACACCAGCGCCGACGGTACGACCGCCTTCACGGATAGCGAAGCGCAGACCATCTTCCATAGCGATCGGAACGATAAGTTCAACTGAAACAGCAACGTTATCACCAGGCATCACCATTTCTGTGCCTTCTGGCAGAGAAACAACACCAGTCACGTCAGTCGTACGGAAGTAGAACTGTGGACGGTAGTTGGTGAAGAATGGAGTGTGACGTCCACCCTCTTCCTTGGTGAGGATGTATGCCTCAGCTTTGAACTTGGTGTGAGGAGTAACGGAACCTGGCTTACAAAGAACCTGGCCACGCTCAACATCTTCACGACCAACACCACGGATCAATGCACCGATGTTGTCGCCAGCTTCGCCCTGATCGAGCAGCTTGCGGAACATTTCAACACCAGTAACAGTGGTCTTAGATGTGTCCTTAACGCCAACGATCTCAACTTCGTCACCAACGTGAACGATGCCACGCTCTACACGACCGGTTACAACAGTACCACGGCCAGAGATAGAGAACACGTCTTCGATCGGCATCAGGAATGGCAGATCGCGTGGACGGTCAGGAGTTGGGATATAGTCGTCAACTGCAGCCATCAGCTCTACAATTTTGTCTTTGCCGATCGCGTCATCGCGGTCTTCAAGAGCAGCAAGTGCAGAACCAGCAATGATTGGAATATCATCGCCTGGGAATTCGTAGGAAGAAAGAAGTTCACGAACTTCCATTTCCACGAGTTCAAGCAGTTCTTCGTCGTCAACCTGGTCAACTTTGTTCATGAAGACAACCAGAGCAGGCACACCAACCTGACGAGCGAGCAGGATGTGCTCACGTGTCTGAGGCATCGGGCCGTCTGCAGCGTTAACAACGAGGATCGCGCCGTCCATCTGTGCAGCACCAGTAATCATGTTTTTCACATAATCGGCGTGGCCTGGGCAGTCAACGTGTGCGTAGTGACGAGCTTCGGTCTCATACTCAACGTGCGCAGTGGAGATAGTGATACCACGTGCGCGCTCTTCAGGAGCACCGTCAATTTCGTCGTATGCTTTAAAATCACCAAAAGATTTAGTAATCGCAGCAGTCAGCGTAGTTTTGCCGTGATCAACGTGGCCGATTGTGCCGATGTTGACGTGCGGCTTATTACGTTCAAATTTTTCCTTCGCCATGGGCGTAGCTCTCTATTTAATCGTAGTTCCGTCGATCAAGGCTTGAAGCCAATAAAAGACCCCAAGGATTCTGTTAGGATACCTTCAGCAAAGAGCGAGAAGAGATTGGAGCGGGTGAAGGGAATCGAACCCTCGTATTCAGCTTGGAAGGCTGCTGCTCTACCATTGAGCTACACCCGCATTACCAATTTCAAGTCGATGGTGGAGGAGGTTGGATTCGAACCAACGTAGGCATAGCCAGCGGATTTACAGTCCGCCCCCTTTAGCCACTCGGGCACTCCTCCGAGATCGACCAAAATTCTCTAAAAGAGAACTTTTTGAAACTCGTTTTGCCGAACACGCCGCTTAACCGCTAAGCAGTTGCGCCGCGTCCTGTGGCGCGGTTTATGCCGCTGAGAACGCCATCTGTCAACGCCTCTTTTGCATGTGCCTGTGCAAAATCAACAAGGCAGTTAGTTTTCCCCCTTTTTTGTCGGAGAACTAACCGACGGAATCTACGTATGACCTTGCTAAATCACAGCTCTTCACACCAAACCCGGCAATTTTGGTGCAAATTCTTTTTTTGGCAAAGTGAAAAGATTCCACACATGAACACCCTCTCAAATTCACTAGACCTGCTCTTTTTATATAAGCAGCAAAAAAGGAATGTTTAGTCTCCCCTCTTTATTCCCTTGAAGCGAAAACATCACCGGAGTATCGAGAGGCTATGAGCAACTTTAAAAAACAAAAGAGCGCAGGCGGCAACCGCTGGAGCCCTGAGCAAAGCCCAGAGCGAAGCAATGATCGCCCCCATAAGAAAAGCCGGCCCGATGGAAAACCGTCTGGTGGATTTTCAAAGGGCAAGCCCTGGCTGAAGAAATCAGCTGCTGAAGACGGCCCTTTCTATATATATGGACTTCACACCATTGAAGCCGCCTTTAGAAATCCAGAACGCACTCGCCACAAGCTCCTCATAACGCAAAACGCATTACGGCGGCTGGAAGAGCGCAATCTGAAGATTGACGTCCCGGTTGAAGAAGCCAGCCCCCGCGACATCGACAAGCTGGTTGGCAAAGATGCCGTCCATCAGGGCGCTGCACTGCTGGTGGATGCCCTTCCTGAATATGGACCGGAAGAACTCCAGGACGGTCAGCTCGTTCTGGCACTCGATCAGGTCACCGATCCGCACAATGTCGGCGCCATCCTCCGCTCCGCTGTCGCTTTGAGTGCTGACGCGGTTGTCACCACCCGCCGCCACGCACCTGAAGAAGGTCCGGTCCTTGCCAAAACAGCAAGTGGCGCACTGGATATGATCAAACACGTCCGCGTCCCGAACATGTCTCGTTTTGTCGATGAAATGAGAGATAAAGGCTATCAGGCAATCGCACTGGACAGCGAAGGCCCGAACTCCGTCGAAAATACAACATTCACGGATAAGACCCTGCTGGTCCTCGGCTCAGAAGGAAAAGGTGTACGTGAAGGCGTCCGCAAAAACTGCGACGCCCTCGCCCGCCTCGACATGCCAGGCGAGATCAAATCCCTAAACGTCTCCAACGCCGCGATCCTGTCCCTCTACGTCGCTCGCATGAAAATGGGGCTGTCCTAACCGACAGCCTCCGGGTCTGCACCTATAGCGTATCCCGAAAAGTAGAAACCGGTTTTCAGATAGAGGCACGCAAAAACAAAGATTAAAGCAGTTCATGCGTTTCAGCTAAAAGCGAACAGCTTTAAACTCAAACAAGGGTCGCGCCTCAAGTAGCAACCACAAACCGCATGAAGCAAAAATTCTATAGCGGGTTATGTACCCATCTTTGTTGGGACCCACCTTATATAGACAGCTTGGACGCAGGCGTAAATTTGAAGCTGTAGCCCCCATCCAGCCAGCGTTGAAGACGATTCTGAGTATAGTGATCACTCACTTCGTAATGCGTAACGCAGCCAACCTTAGGAATGTCTGGGGCATCACCAAGCAAAGCCATATCTAGTGTCATGCAATTAGCATGGTAGATATGAACACTGCCGCCATCCTCTTTTTGCAGATAGGCAGTGTGTACAACCGCACCGACCTGATCATCGATGAAGTTGATGATGCCTGACCCGGTTATCTTTGTATGGTCGAAATACTTCTGCGTGTTTGAAGCAGTGATGCCCATTTTATCAGAGAAGCCAAGCGGGTAACCACCTACTTTTGCTCCGCTCATAAGTTCCTGCTTCAAATGGTTTGGGATTTTCCCTTCAAGCACGCCCACTTTCAGAGCAAAATTATAGCAAACCTGAGGATGCCAGCCTTCTGGCTTCTTAGCGAAGTCAGAAGCAATCTTTTTTTGAAGCTGCGCACTTGTGACAGGATTACTTACTCCCTGGTGAGCTTCGTGCGGTTTGAACAACCTACCAAAACTAATACGCATATTTCACTAACCTTATAAACAAAGCCTATGGCACCAAGCCGATGCAGAGATAGCTTTCCAATACGCTACTGTTCTCGCATCGGGCTGACCATGAAGCTGAAACTTTGCCAGTTAGTTGAGTTTAGCTGAGTAGCACCACCTCCATGATGCGCAGTGTGATAGTCAGATCTTTAAGCATGCGCCTTACACAAATAAGCCCACCACCAGCGACATTATCGTCTTTGGTCACAACGTGCCCACGGCTGCTGATCAAGCTCTCAAGAACCAGCAGTTCATGCCTTAGCAAGGGCAAGGCCACCGCGTTGACCGTGGTTGTTCGAGATTTAAAGTTATAGGAAAGACTGCCGACAGTTTCAGTTTTACCAAACACGGAGCCTGACCGGCGCAACAAAGCCCGCATTCTTGCGACAAGCTCAGACATCGCAAACGGCTTGATCAGATAATCATCCGCTCCAGCCTCCAACCCATCAATACGATCTTCAATTGTATCACGGGCTGTTAGCATAAGAATTGGCAGATCACTGCCTGCCTCCCAAAGGGATGAGACAATTTCAATCGTATCTCCATCCGGCAACATTCGATCAGCAATTAACGCATCAAACATCTCAGAGTTCATGAGCATTTGCGCATCTTCAACACATCCACGCTGATCTACTGAAAACGCAGCAGCCACTAAGTCCTTTTCAATTTGCTGAGCGATACCTCTTTCATCTTCCAGCACCAAAATCCGCATTCAACTCTCTTGTTGAACAAGAACCCTACAAACATATGTGCACAGCTCATCTCAAGCTGAAGCCAAAATTGAGTCTCAAATCCTTGCGTCCTGCGCAAAGCCTTGCTCCCCCCTCAAAAAATAGCCAACCTAGTATTCTCAATCCGCAGATAGGAGTTGTAATGCGTAGTTAAGCCCCATTGCTCCCCTTTCATGCTGCAGGCACAGCTCACTTGACCTGCAAGACCAGCAGCAACCGGATCAGCTCACAAAAAACAGTATTTTACATTGCGGATGTTTCCTGTTGGCCCGGTTCAACATAGGACAGGATCCACTCAGAGGGCATCACTGATCGTTCTCATCACGACACTCAGCTTGTGACCACGACAAACAGCAAGACTATTCCGGCCAGCATAAGCACGGGCAATCCAGAGAGCAGCCATAGTCAGTGCCTATCGTTTTGCACCTGCGGCGCCCTGAGTTTCACTAGAACACCCTTCGGCTCCCCAACGGGACACCTTTCGCGCCAAGCTAAGTCACCCAACAACCAAAGCTTCCACATTAGGGCAGACGCCCCGACTACCGAACAAAGAACGCTGCTCAAAAGCCCTGCAACCCAAAACGTCCACTCACAAGAGCAACCTCATCGCAGGCCCGTAAGCACCACCAATAGCAACAGCTGCCAAGACGCCAACAAAGGCAAAACTGACATTCAGCGAATATGTATGCTTCTCACTTTCAAAACTCACCGAAGCGGAAACTCACCGACACCACTCCCCTTCCATCATCCAGCTATCGCCAAGGGGGAATAAAGAAGCACAACTCACACCCAAACCGACAAAGCCAACGCTCCTTTAATCCGCCAGTGTTTTCCGGCCACCACCCCATAGGAACGCAGAAATTCCCAATACCTTTCAAACGAACGCACAAAACAACGCAGACGCGCAAACCAAGAAATTTTCTATCAATATCAATAGGCTGCATCTTCCGCATGTGGAAAAGAAGCCCCAAAACAACCAGATCAACCCCGAATTCACCCAAAAAATTCGTTCCCCTGTGAATTCTTCCAAATTTTTGCATTTTTGGGATTTACAAACCCCGCCAGCGCCCGTAAATACCCCTCCAACGAAGACGACGCCGGTATAGCTCAGATGGTAGAGCACCTGACTTGTAATCAGGGGGTCGCGGGTTCGATCCCTGCTGCCGGCACCACTCTTCTCCTTGATTTATCAGGGAAATTTCAAAGCCTCCTCCGGGAGGCTTTTTGCTTTTCTGGCTTTTGTCAGCATATGGTAAGCAAATGGGCGTTTTGGTAAGCAGGATTTCGCCCCTCCTACCCCCTCTAAATTCCCTTTCAACTTAATACTGAAAAAGCTGTGAATGCCGTCACTAGCCGTCAGACGCTAGGCATTCTGCGAGGTCTTGAGAAGTGAGAGCTGACAGTTAGTCGCCAACGGTCGTCAGCAGCTGTATTTGAAGCGCCTTGTTTCATCAGCTACTGCATGTCACTCTCTGCGATGGAAAACGAGCACCTCAGCCTCTTCCAAAACAATTTGGTTTGGCGCATCGATCCTGAAACAACGCAATGTCACTTCGCACTCAGGAAAATGCGACAAAACCTCGGTTTCAACAACAGACATTTCATCATATTCAAACGAGGAAATAGCACCGTCAAAAATTGCACGAATACTAACTCTTTTATTATCCCAAGAGCATGCAACAGCCCTAAGGCTACTTCCAATTGCCCCTAGCAATGCAGTCTGTAAACCTAGCAGCACTGTAATCCGCATGCCTCATGCCTCCATAAAATGCTCTCCAAAAGGAAGCTCGCATAATTTAACTATCGAAGAGAGTATCCACCACTCTCTAATGCGTTTTCGAGCATGTATTTAGCGTCATCGACATCGCTACTTTTATCGGAAGCAGCTTCAGAGACACCCTCTTGAATTGCTCTGGTCACGTTTCGAAGATCAGCTTCAGCTTCGTTCTGAATGCAAGCCAGATATGATCGAACTTCTGACACGTAATCATTGTACTCATCTACCGCACTTTCACAGGAATATTCATCATAACAAGAGAAATACGGTGCTGTAGGCTCATAGCAATCAGATGGTTCCCAACTAGTCCATGTCGAAATAGAGGTCATTCCCAGTTGACCTGCAAAGACAAAAGAAACAGACCAAACCAAAGCTAATTTGATCAGGGAAGCCAAAAGCATCAAACGCTTTAAAAATCTCAACATAACAAATGCCTTCATTACAAATCACTCAATGAAACTGGAGTGTAGCTGGACTGCTAGAGTATGCATTCCTCAGTTTCACTTACTCCAACAAATCACGAGATTTTGCCACCACTCCCCCTAAACTCCTTTTGTATTGATTTTCAGCATCCTTCATTTTCCTGCAAAAAAGGCCTGAGAAGCATCACGCTTCCCAAGCCAGAATATTCCGTGAGAGGCAAAGCCCCTCTTCATTCCGTATTTTTAGTCTTTGGAGACTTCCAGCGCGCAAGGTTCAAGCAGCTCGGAAATCTTCTCGCTACTTCCCTGCACATCTTCAATGTGATTGCGCACAGTATCAAACAGCGTCAGTAACGCTTCATATTCCTGTGTGTGCTCCATGCGTTCGCTCAGAACCACACTCATGGAATAAACTAGATTTTTAAGGTGGTTGGCTGTGAGGTGAAGCTGGTCCACTTCATTGCGAAGGGACGTATGGGCACATTTCTCTTTTCCAGTATCAGTCATCTAAAAACCCTCTAAGCAAGTAGTTGAAGAACCACTCAGCAGAAGGCTTCTGATGGCCCACTGGCGAGCGGGAGGTTCAGAACCTGGCTTAGACAGGCGGGTTTATTCCCCCGCAAAGGGTATTGTATTCACCGCCCTCCCGCCCATAAGCGAGAGTTTGCGCTTGAAGACTAACCCCCAAACACAAATAGACCGCGAAGTAACGGTTACGGTGACCGCTAAGCAAACAAGGTTCTGACGCCTCAAGCTGACCATGCGATGAACAACGCAAGGTGTCAATGCAAGGAAACCAAATTCTTCCACAAACCCATAGGATTAGCGGGGCTAAAAAGGGAGAACAACAACAAGAACCTCAACACCAAGCCCTCGCGAAAACCACGTAGCCGCTTGCGCCGTGGTCTCGAACTACCCGTAGTCAAGGGAAAGCCCAGGAAGGACCCATGACGTCTTGAAGGGGAAACAACTAAATCACATCCAGATAAATCAACCGCTTTGAACCCGCCGCCTTCTTCAGCACCTGAATACGCTTCTGCCTCAACAGTGGTGCTGCCCGATCCACCGCATTACCAAACGCATTTACCTTTGCTGGCCAGAAGCGAGAGCCTCTGATCTGGTCACTCACAATCATATTGAGCTCGCCCAAAAGCTCAGTTGCTGTCCCTACCCAGCTCTCACCACCTTGCCGAACCATGAGAAACTCATGGAGAGCCACCGCAACCGGATCACCTTCAAACACAGCTTCCGCCGTACCGCGCCGGTTGCTTTCATAAGCCTCAAGAAACTCACCCTCTTCCCAGCCAAGACCAGAAGAGGCAGCCACCATCAACCGCGCAAAATCCGCCATGCGTGGGTGGCGATCCAGATGCACACTCTCAATGTTGCGAATTGCTGCGCTCAACGCGTCCAGCAAAGCGCCAAGCATTCGCGGTTTGAGCTGCTCCCATTCTTGCCAGAACACCTCTTCCGGCTGACGACCCACCTCATCAATCCGCTTGAGGCGAACAGAAAGCGCCCGCTCTGCCAGATCAGCCCGCTCAGTCAGTGCAGGAATGCCATTAAGCAGCACAGGCCGCGCTCCTTGGAACCAATAGGCATCGCCATCCGTATGCAGCTTGCGAGAGATAAATCCACTCCCTGTCGCCATCCGGCAAATCGCATCAGAGAGCCAGCCTTCCATTTTCGAGACATTGTCGAAGTTTAGTACATGCCCGTTTTGCGCCATCACCATAAGATCTCGCTCATCCTTGGGAAGGGAAGACGCAGCAACCGCACAGGGATCTGTGATGGACCGCAACAGCCGCGCCATAGTGCTCTTGCCGCTGCCTTGCTCCCCACCAAGTGCAAGAACCGGATAGCTGCGGCTACACCCCCACAAAGACGCGACCATCCAGCCAAGAATGAGTTTGCAATCCTCTTCCTCTGCATTGATGAGGTGGTGCATCTCTTCAATTCCATGCCCTTTTTCAGGTACGGGTAAGGGCGACATAGTCTGCTTACGGATGAATTTGACGGGAGGATTTTGTATCACCTCCCACCCGTCACGGGTGATATGGACCGCTCTCCAACTCTCATCTGCCAGATCCAGCCAGCTTTCCCCATCCTGCCAGCCAGTCCGCATATACGGCTCATGGCAAGCACCTTGCTCCAACGCCCGCACCTCAAACACCCGCAAGGCATCGCCTAGATTCTGCGTTGAAGGTGCAAGTCCGGTCTTCTCATAATACCGCCCCACCAACCAACGCTTGAAACTTTGGCTCTCAACCGCCCAATGCTCATAATGATCATTCACAAGCACAGTGGCAAAAGCATCTTTTTGCGGAGAATGCCAAAGCTCCACATCCTGCGCGACTGAAAGCAAACTCACACCACGCGCACGTGGCTTAGCTTCGGGTCTCTGTACGTCCTCTACCTGAGAAGACAAAACGAGGTCCTCAGCTTGTTCTGGTGTCCATTCATCCGCCAAAGCGTCAGCCGCATCCCAGCTTTTGGGAACACCATCAGGCGGCACAAGAACCGTTACAGATGCAGCCCCAACCTTCTCAAGACAGCTGACAACTTCATCAGCAAACTTCAGCCCTGCCTCATCCGCATCAGGCCAGATAATAACCTCACGACCTGCAAGTGCCGACCAATCCGCTTTCCTGGCTGCATTCGATCCACCGGGAGAGCTGATACAAATATGTCTCAGTAACAACTGCCTTGCTGCATCTGCTGCCTTCTCCCCCTCCACAATAACAATGCGTGCATCTGGAGCCTTTGCCAAAAGATCCAAACCATACAGCGGCCTCGGTTGCGGCCACGTCTCCCACCGCCATTTCAATTGCTCACCAACTTGGAACAAGCACAGCGGACGAAAGCTCTTACCTTCATCGGCCTCATCAAACCGGCAGACATACCCAAGCACCTCATCCGCTGCATCCCGATATGTCCAGCGCTGCGAAGGTACTCCTAACTTAGGATGGAAAGCAGGTGGCTCCGGTGCTTCATCTGGCACCGGTACCACAATCGCCTTTTGTGGCTGCGTTCGATTGGATTTGGTTACTTGGTCTGTTTTGATTGGAGCAAACGGATCACTCATAAGCATCCACTCCAATCATATCTGCTAGATTGCATGCAGCTTGCTTTTGCGAGAGCGAAAACAAATAGGCCCCAAGACTAATAAAATCTCGCCCGCCTTCACCGGTCGCAAAGTCACACCACAAGCCTGAAGCTACATTGATCTTGAAGGAACCAGCCCGCCGATCCATCCGGCGCGGGTTCTTCACGGTATACTCGCAGCCACAAAGTCGCCCACCGGGGAGCCATTGCCTGCAGATGGTATCACTATGCAATAAAGCCGCTCTGGCAATGCGCTCAAAAGCTATTCGAGGCCTTCGTTTATTGCGCCACCTCATGACCTCGCCTCCACTTCACTCGTGGAGCTAGTTAGATGAGATTCAATCCAATTCTGAATATCAGAAGGCCGATAGCGTACCGATTTTCCCATCTTCACATAACTTGGCCCGCCGCCACGCACCCGCCACGCCTGTATGGTCCGTATAGAAATTCCAAGATAATCCGCCGCCGCCGCTTCTGTAATCAAAGCGTTCTCAACGCTGTTCAGTTCCGTCCTCATAACCATCATCTCCGCTCATTTACGATGAGGAAATGCTGGTTGGATTCCACCTAAGGAAATAGGCGACACGATTATTCAGTGCAGGTGTTTTAATTTATGTCCCTGACTATTTTGAAGAAATACGACCTGCTTGTTTAAATGACTGAGGCGCGTAATCAGCCCACAGACGATCAAACTGACGCCCACTTACTCCAGGGAAACGCTGCAATACGTCCTTCCTAACATGCGCTTTCTTTGATCGTGACTGGTCCCCGAGCGCCTCCAGAAAACGGATAACTTCAGCCTCAACAAAACGGTCTTTACTATCAGGTTTTGTCTTACTGCTTTGAGCCACAAACATCGTCAAATCTTCGGCCAGCACTTGCCGCTGATCACCGTCAATGCGCAAGAGTTCATTTCGGCGCCATGAGACATATGAAAGCTCAGAACACCAATAAGAGGCAGGAACCACGTGGGCATCCGCTAAGGCTCTATCGCGACCTTTCACTATGAGCTCACCACGCTGTAGTGCAGATATCAGAGCCAAATACGTTTCAAAAATCAGCTGAGTTGCCAGCTTTTCTTCTGTTCTCTTGGGAGCCTTGCCGCTCTCAAGGATTTCCATCAATCCATGATCATCCAGCCACTCGAGAAGAACTGTTTTCTTGTGATGTTGAGTTAAAGTTCGAAGATCAGCAGTTACAGGCCAACAGCTATGCGAGAGATAGGAAAAATAAGAACAAATGCCCTCGAGCGTCCAATCGTAAACTGACGCAACCACGCTTGCATCATAGATTGCTTCACTCACGTCCTCTCGATCAAACAGCAATCTGCCGAAAGCATCTTTGAAGATAAGTCCTTCGACAAGCGTCAGATCACACCCTACTATATCCCCCATCAGATCTCCAAACCTTACAATGACGAAAGCCGCTATAGGCTAGCCCGTATTGAGAAGTAACGCTGCTGAAAAAAAATCGCTTAACACCGTATAAAGCGAACGGGAGCTTATTCTCGAAAAACAGGGGCCGACTGCAGCCATTTGGGCATTTCCATCATGGGTTGAAAAAAGATCCGGAGGTTGATGCAGTAAAGCTTTGTAAGGGCTCGCGTCTCAAACCAGTTCATGTTCGAGGAACGTACGTTCTGCCTAACTGCGGTCATTCATCAGAATACAGGCTCTAGAAGGTGCGGCATGGTGGTTTAGCTGCACTTGCCACAGGGATTACACCGCTAGAACAGTTTCGCTATTTCCGCTTGTGTGCTTTTCCTGTACATCCGAAGAGTGGGACGAAGTTTAACCTTTAGGTGCATGAGGTGTGACCTTCTCATGCCTTTCATCTCCGCTCTGTTTAGTCAACTTCTGAGCATAACTACTCACCCAGAGAAGAGCTTCCGATGATGCTTCATATATTCCTGATGCCGATCTGTTAAGGGCAATCTTATATCGGCCGTTCCAAGACAGGTTTTCGCTTCAGTTGAGATAAGTGCACTGAGCTTCACTTGACCATCCTTATCGAATGTCAATAGTCTATCATCAAAGGCCGCGTCCCACAGAGCTGACAGAAGCAAACCATTGTGCACATCCAGCCGTTCTTCGTCACTGTCGCAGTCCCTCCAAGGCTTAATATGCGAAGCCTTAAGAAGAGATAGATCAGTTATGCCGGTAAGTGGGCACCGGCCTTGCCAGTAGTCGATCAGCCGTTCTCGGAAGATATCCTGTCCTATACGCTGCACAACAAGACGTTCTGCCTCGGTTGTCTTTGGTAGCCCACGAGTTCTGCGCTGATACTCTTGCAGCGGAGCGTCCGGCAGGCTAACGGCCAAGCTATAAATACGCGGCATTACTTCGTAGAGTTCGGCAAGCGTATCAAAGCAGAACCGAGCGAGACCAGGCCCTTCAACATCGCTTGCGTCTAAATCAATTTCGGTGATTACGCCCGCATGGTCCATTGCGATCAACCAACCGCCTGCCGCCTCTAACGCTAACCAGATCGCGCCTTGCGCAGTTGTTGAGGTATAATGATACCAACCTTCGGATTCCCCATGACTTCGGCGAAATCCATTCTGGAATGCGGCTTTATCGCATTCCTGTTGTGATACGAATGACTTAACAACCTCTAACCTAGTCATCTTACATTTCACGATTTTGCAAATTGATCAAGTTGTTCCAATAGTCGTGAGAGCCGATGTAAAGGCGCTAAATCTCCATCATCAACGACGTCAGGATGAAAATGCATTATTTCATTTCGTAACTTTCGGACTTCGTCCAGTTCCTTACAGAACGTCTTTCGGCAAGCAACGAAGTTGAGTTTCTCCCAATTTTCTTCTTTTCCGAAAATTCTCTGATATTCACCGAAGGTCAGCTGAGATACTTTTGTGATACTTGCATTGCGCTCCGCGTCATCTCTGTCACAGGCGGCGCGTACAGTATCTAAGTCAAATACGTTGTCTATTAAGCGGCGGATTTGATGCTCGATACGGCCTAACAGCAGGAAAGGCTCAGACAATCCCTGAAACTGCTCACTCAGATCTGTCGCAGTGACGATACCTATAATCGTGCGGTCGCTCGATGAGCGCACATAAACATACTCTCGCCGTATGATTATCTTCGTCGCCTCAAACAATGAATCCGCATCAGAAACTTCAGAGGCCTGCTCCATCGCGTCTGAAACTTGCTGAAGTTCATTTCTCTGACTCAGCCGACGTCCGATCGACTTCCAGCTGATTGTCCCTTTTAAATCTCGCGAGCCGGTCATCACCGCTAGCTGAGAATAATCATAGGCCAGCATCAAAGTTACAGCTTTTTCAATAGAGTCTTGCGGATTTACATAGATTACGCCAGAGTTTGCAGCTTCGAGCATACGAACCAGATGCGTCATGTCGGAAGGACTAGCTTCCTTCGTTACTTCATCTGTCTTCATGGAGATGCCTTCAGACTTAACCGTGGCGGATTGGCTTGCCTCGTCATCAGGTTCTCTTTGTCGAAAAGTTACAGGCGTATCAATCCATGTTGTTGTAAAATGTGGGTCTGTTCGTAGGCCAGCAGCTGCCAACTCTGCTTCGATACGATCAACAACGCCAGAACCTCGTCGACGGGTTCCAAACCAACGCAACAGTTCACGGACGCTTGCCTTTGGCTCCTTACCTGCATCTACATCCTGCTTGACCTCTTCAAGTTCCAGTATTTTTGATCCATCTATTGGTTTCATTTGATCCATAAGGTCACATCCCCAGCATCGTGAGTTCGCCGTTTGATTCCACTCGGTCCCACGCGGCTAAGACGAGGCGGTCGTTACAATATTTTCCGTGGGTGCGGATTTCCTTTTCCTTCATGACACAGAAGGTCTCCAAGCAGACATGGCCAATCATCACTAGGCCACCCTGGCGGTCGCCCCCGGATGGCAGAGGCTGGGATCTGCGGGGGGTGGGTTCAATGGTGTTTCGTAGGCGATGCCCAACTTCTTGGCGTCGGCCATGGCATCGTATGCTGCCAAGACGAGACGCTTAGTGCGGAACTCCTCGTGATCACGTTCTTCATATTTCCGAAGGACTGTGAACGAGTCGATTACCCATGCAGCTTGTTCCTCGTCCAAGCCATACAAGTGCAGGATCGCCGCATCGATTTCGGCTTGTAGCATTTGACGGCGTAACGGATTCCATCGAAAAGGCGGTAGTTCCATGCCGATGCTTTTCGCGAGGCTTTCGAGCTCCCAATTTGTATAGAAAAGTTCAAGGGCGCGCTCATTAATCCACGCCCCTACCTTCTTTCCAAGCCAGGCTGGTGTCTCGTCAAGCTTCGCGAGCTTGAGCATTGGCAATTGCTCGACAACGAAGAATGTCATCCTGTTAGATTTCTGCCTAATGGCGTAGTCCACTACCAAAGTCGACAAGACCGCAGAGAGGGACAATGAATTCTCCGAGCCTAGCTCCGTCGAGATATATGGTGAGGCGTGGCCCATTGCAGATTTAGGAATGATGGTACCAACAAAGGTCCTTTCAGAGGGGCCCACGTCTCTCCACGAGAAAAACCACTCCTTTCCAGCATCCTCTGCCAAGGTCCGCTCAGTGAGACGAGCATCAACCCAATAACGCGGCTGGATCTGATACTTCTCTGATCCGTGCTGCTCTTGCGAAACTCGGGGCAAAACACCTTTGTTGGCTTGCTGTTCTGTTTGGTTTTCATATGTTCCGTATCGATGATCGAAATGCCAGAACATCTTGCCTTCGTAGAGAGGGTAGACCTTTCTGCCATCACGAAGAATCGCGAGCGCACCAAGTCGCTTAGATTCAAAATGCTCAACCTGGTCATGGTCAATGAAATATCCAGAATCCGTGGCCATATTGAACAAGGTTTTAAACGTCAGTTTCCAGTCGTTACGTTCAATTTTATTGCCCGACTTCTCGATCAAGACGGGTGCCGAAGTATGAATGGCAGCCGTCACTTTCGCATCTTTTGACCAGCGGAACGCAGGAAGGTTCAGAGTGTTAGGATTAATCGCCTGAATTTCGTCAACTGTTAGAGTATACCGTTTTTCAGGATCCAGAATCTCAGCGGGCTGCCGAATGTGAGCAGTGAACCAAGGTCTTTCTATCTTAATGCTCCGACCTGCCATGGTAAGCAGGCCAAATTTGACCTTGTTCGTGATGTGCGGAAAGATCAGGTCTTCATTTTCAAATCCGTAGAAGGAAGCCAGTGACTTATTAGTCAGCAGCTCCGCCAAAAAGTCACGGTACGTGAAGCCGCTGACCAAACCCGTAGGAATAATTAGAGCAGCAAATCCCTGCGGCTTTGAAAGAGCCCAGAATAAATCTGAGAAGACTGCATAGGTGTTAACCTTGCCTGGACTACCCAAAGGAAACCGACCGCTCTCTTTGAGGAAATTCACCTCGGTAGCAGCAGCGCGAAGAGCGTCCTGCCATTTGGCAAAGGCCATCGGTTCGTCAGTTCTGAGCGCCTCAATCATCTTCTTTCGTTTTGAAGCATTTTTCGCAGTTGCTATTTCTGGATGAGAAAGAGCAAATATTTCTTGCTCTTGAACCTCAACGCGCTCCCAAGGCGGGTTGCCGAGGATAATGTCGAACCCACCTCGTTGCATGATATCTGGAAACTCTAGCGGCCAATGAAAGGCGCGTGCGCGACGGGCAGTCTTGGGCGCGTCCACCATCGCCTGACGAATTTTGCCCTGATTGAGCGCCATCCACAGTTCTTCGGTTGTCGGAACAGCTCGCTCGGAAGGCCCAGTCGGCGCGCTACCAGTCTTCGGCAGCAAGAACGCCGCCACGAAGAGGTCACAGGCTGCCTTTGCCCGTACGAACTCCTGTCCCTTGCGCAATTGTTTGAACCGCTTGGACTTTGCCCCGATCTCTTCGAGTGTATCCTCGGGCAAATCGCGGAAGCCTGAGAAATCCAGAGCCAACGGCTTGGTTTCAGGCAGTTTGTTGAGTCCGGACCCAAAGTCGAACCCGCCTTGGCCTTTCACGGTCGCTGCGTTGATTTTCTTGTAGATGCTGGCAATATCCTTGTCGTCGCCGGTCAGCGGCTTGTAGGCGGCATCGGGGATGCCATCCTCCAGCACCTTCAGGTCGAACACCCCGAGCAACGCATCGCCACAGCGGATCTGCGCGTCGAAGAAGCCGAGGGGAAGGCCGGGGTCCACCGTCTCGATCCAGAGCGCGACCTTGGTCAGCTCCACCGCCATCGGGTTGCGGTCCACCCCGTGCAGGCAGGAGCGCGCGACATCCCGCAGGGCATGGCGGAAGTCCGACAGCGCGGGCGTGCCCTCGGCCCTATGGCGGGCAAGGCGCGTGGCAATGCGGCGGGCGGCGGCCAGCAGAAAGTGGCCCGATCCGCATGCAGGGTCGATGACGGTCAGCTTGAGCAGTTTGTCCGGCTCGGTCTTGTCCAGCACCGGGTCGAGCGCTGTGTCGAGCAGCGCCTGAACGAGACTATCGGGCGTGTAGTAGGAGCCGGTCGTCTTGCGCTGGTTACCCTTCTGCTCGGCCGTCTCGGAGGCGAAGAGTAGCGTCTTGCCGTCATCGCCCAGCTGGGGTTGGAGTTCGAGGAGGGACTCGTAAACCGAGCCCAGTTCCTCGGTTTCCATCACCCTCCAATTGACCGGAACCATACCGTTCTTATCCGCGAGCCAGGAGAGGCGGTAGAGCGCCTCCATGAAGGCTTTGTTGCGCAGGCGGGCGGTCTCCAAGTGGGGTAGACGATCTTCTGCAAAGAGACCGCCAAGCGCCGGGAGGCCGAGTGCCTGCTGGCCATGCGCGAGTGCCTTGAAGACGATCTTGACGCCTTCGTAGCGGTCATGGTGCTTGTCCCAAGTCGCAGCGCGGTAGCATTGCTTGCGTAGGGCAGCGAGCGAGTAGCCTTGGGCATAAAGTGCGCGGGCATCAGCCTTGGAGTTGGTGGGGTGAAGGAGGCTCCGATCCTCTGCCACCATGAGGAAGATCAGCCGGTAAACGAGGCGAAGAAGTTCATTGAACCACTCGGTCAGGTTCTCTTCGCCGGATTGTAATTTTGCAGCAAGATCAGGATTGGCCTCAAGAAAACCCGAGCCCAGCACTTTCAGAGCGATTTGCACTTGACCTGCCAGACGATCACGGGCTGCCTCACCTTCCTTCGAGCCAGCTTCACGCCAGCGCTCTAACGCGCAATCCGTGGCAGGCGTATCTGTGGCACCGAACCGGGAACGGTGGATCAAAAGCCATAGCGCGGCGAAGGAGGCGATATCCTCGTTCGTAAATATCTGCGCGAGGTCGGCCTCGATGTAAGCAGGGCGTGTCAGAGAGGCATTGTCGCGCATCAAACGCAGTTGCATTCCGTTGGTCGCAATGCCCCACAATGCCTCGTCTTTATCGTTCAGATAGTCCTGAAGCGCGAATGCTGGGGAGCGAGAGCGGTCCGTTGAAAGCGTAGGGCTACGACGGTCCAGAACTTCTGCGGGTGGGACCACTACGACCGGTACACGGTTGGATGCAATCAAGGTTACCGGTGCATCAACCTCCCTTAAATCGGCATAACCGAAGGTTTCCTTAAAGAACTCTGCGATGTAGCGCGTTGTTGCGGATGCAGACGGGTGCTCCATCTTAGCGAAAGCATCGAAATGCGATTGCCCAACGCGGAATGCTGTGGCTATTTCTTCGCGGATCTGTAGCCCTTTGCGGACCGAGTACTCCTCAGGTGTTTGTTCTGGTGCCTGACGTTGATCGATCTTGGCGATCATCGCTGGAGCAATCAGGTTGCCTTCTAGATTCAAAGAAGGCCAGGCCGACATGTCCGTAATTGTTTTGCGCACCATGTTTATATCTCCCCCGGAACAAGAACGAAGAGACCGATGACGTCTGGGGGAATAATCGGTTCAACACTGACACGCGACGCAGACCCAGCGGCGATACGTAGACGGGCATGGTCTTCAACTAGCTCAGCTGCACGCTTCTGCACAAACTCAGCAATTGGGCCATTGAGTAGTTCTGGAAGGGCAGCCTTTGCTGTATTAATCATTCGATCGCGGGCGACTGGTGCCAGATCGGCGGTTGCAGGGGAAGCGAGCAGCTCGCGCGCTTTGTTGCCAGAAGCAATCACAGTATTGCTGTTGAGAGCAACGAGCGCGGCTTCCTCTGCCAATAGCAGACGCTCGCGTCGGGCATGAACCGTGAGCTTGTAGCGAATGCGTAATAGCGCAACACGCGTCATCTGAGAGACGACGACACTCGGCCAGGCACCAACACGACCGATGCCCAGATCTGGCAGCGCTTCAGTATCAAGAGATGCTTCAAGAAGGCTTTCCGCCAAAGACGACGTGAGCGGGTGCGTTCTGGTCAAAAGAGAAGCCCCTGCGGGTGTCGGTTCTTGAGTCGCAAGTTTGATCGAGCCTTTAAGGCCACGCTGCTCCAGCTTCTCTTTGAGACTGTCTTGGAGGGCGTACACATGGGCAGATAGCAGCGATTTCTTCTTTTCAAGGGGTACCCCAAACCGAGACATTGCTCGCTCTAGAAATTCGAGTGTTTCCACTGGAGAACCCAACAGGGATTTCACCTTGTCCCATTCCGGGGCAACTTCGCTCGGCTTCATAACATTTTGCGCAAATCGAGCCCGTGACCGCTTTTCGTTTTCGCTCGCATCCCGCCAACGAGTATCCATAACTTGCATCCCGTTGTCGAGTTGTAGGTCCAGCGTCAACTGCTTGTAGTTACCACTGCCTTGGCGAAGCATCATCGCGGCCATCAAAGCGTCAGTAACAGGGCCCCGCTCATCGGGAAGCGGAACGGTCACACCGGTCGCTTCGCGGATATCCTCGGCCTTCCGAATAATGACGTCCAGCACAGCACCATCGATCGCGCTATCTGGTGAAAACATCATGATCGAGCGAACGAGTTCGGCGGGTTGTCCGAAACGATCCACGCGACCCTCGCGCTGTTGGTGGCGCGTGGGGTTCCAGGACAGATCATAGTGGATCACGGTATCGAATAGCTGTTGAAGATTTATCCCCTCCGACAAACAGTCAGTCGCGACAAGAATACGTTGATCCTCAGTTTCGCCTTCTCCTCCCGCCATCTCCGCGACGCGGTCACGACGTTCGTCCGGCGTCAACTCACCGGTGACAGCTTGCACCTTCAACTTGGGGAAGGCCTTGCGAAGCCCTTCTTTCACATGTTCCGCAGTCGCTATGTAGCGACAGAATACAACAGGATTCGCTCGTTCCTTGATCAAAGGTTTGAGGGCCCTGATAAGGGCTTTCAGTTTTGGATCATCTGCGGAAAGAAGTGCGCTGGCCTTGTCGAGCAGCCCTTGGAGAGCGTGATCACTGGAAAAGACAGTATTGGGCTCAATGTCGATGGCATCTTCGTCATCGCCATCCTCATCATAAATCTGTGGCTCGAGGCGTTCGTCTTTATTCGATGCCCGATTTCGCAACGCTCTTATCGCTGCTGCGGGAGACGATCCGACACAGCGCATGAGCGCCAGAGTGCCCCAGAAGGCAAGGCGGCGATCCGTTTGCCTATCTCCCGATTGCGATACGATGGAGAAGCAATAATCGAGTGCGGCCTCTTGGAACGCTCTATGTTCGTCGTTCAGACGGTATGAGTATTCGGTAGTTTCGTGCTTAGGGAAGGAACGGTTCTCATCCCAGTCACCATCCACTAGGTCGACGCGCCGCCGCTGTACAAAGTGTTTAACAAGGCGCTCACGGTACTTTTGGTTGTCGAAGTTCACGGCCCCAAACTCTGTGTCTATCAACGATAGAAGCCGAGCAAATGCTGCTTCGTTTCCGGAATGGGGTGTTGCAGTAAGCAGTATCAAGCGTCGCGCCGGATCACGTGCAAGCCCTTGCAGCAAGTCGAAGCGCTGCTGTTTCCCTTTGTGGGTGCCGACGCAGGCATGGGCTTCGTCCACGATGACGAAATCCGGACAGGCTCTGGCAAACCCGTCACGACGCTTTTCAGCTTTGATGTAATCGAGGCTGACCACCGTAAACGGATATGCATCGAAGAGGGTTTGTGCCAAAGGCAGATTCCGCTCTAGTCGAGCGGCGCTCCCAGACGTAACGGCCACTGCATTGATGCCAAATCGATCTTTGAGTTCAATGATCCACTGATCCACAAGGGGTGGAGGGCAAAGAACGGAGAATGCATCGACTTCTCCGCGGTCCATGAACTCACGAAGGATGAGGCCAGCCTCGATCGTCTTCCCGATGCCAACATCATCAGCGATCAGAAGGCGTGGTACCTGCAGACGGAGGGCCATCAAAAGCGGAACAAGTTGATAGCAGCGTGGTTCAAAAGCGAGCTGTGCAGCTGATCGGAAAGGGCCAGCGCCTCTGCGAAGGCTAAGCCGCAGAGCGTCAGCAAGGAGAGTAGCTTTCGACTGCACCGTCGCGCGCGCATCATTGGGCAAGTCAAAGCGAGCAGCTTCAACCGAGGTCAACTCCAGATCTGGCGCAAGAACCACGATGTCTTTTTCATTGCCCGAAAGTGGACGCAGAGCGAGCAAATCTTCTCCGGCTGTAGGCAATGCGACCCATTCTCGGCCGCGCGCCATTACGAGATCTCCAGGTGTAAATTTAACTGTCATATCAGCTTTCGAAATTCTTGATAAAACTATCCGGCAAACCTTCGGAGGGGGTAGAAGGCAAGCTAGATACAACCCAGCCTTTGTTCATGGCATCCGTCTTGGCCTTTGCGGACAGTTTTTTTGTTGTGGCAGCTACAGCGTAAGAACGCCAAACAAACTCAAAATTTTCGCCACCAAAGTTGGCAGGCGTCTTATCGGGTTGCGGTATGCTCGTTGCGCCAAATGCCTCAAGCCAAGGCGAGTTTGTTATTGCAGATGACTGCTTTGTCGCCAAGGAAGTCTGACCGCGTGCGAGGTCGATCAGCAATTGAGCCACTTCCAGACTATCACGCTTTATGAGTTCGTGATCCGGTTGGTTGAAGTAAGACAGAAGGCACCTATAACAGCCGCGGACACAACTCTCGTCCTCCTTCTCCCGCAACAGATCAGCATCTCCAGCAGCAATAGCCACCTCGACGTTTTCAAGATGCATTAGGCTCAGTGCTGCCTTGGCGATCTCATTAATTGCCTTTGGATCGTCGATCAAGCGCGTAAGTACACCGGCCCCACCTTCAGTCGCTTCATATGCAAGGATTGCACGCCGGTTATCTCTGGCCGGCAATGGCTCACCAAGGACTTCGCCTTCTTCGAGCTGGAAGACGACTTCAATCCCGCGCAGCAGCGCATGTTGAACTGTTGCTATCGTCTCGGGTTCGTACTGCTCCGGCTTCTCAAACCTGAATAGCAGTGCATTCTTCCGGTCGCGAACGATTGGAACAATTTTGACTGGCTTAACCACGTCCGGCGCTACGTCAGTATCACTGTCCTCTTCGTCAGATTTCGCCCAATAGCCAGACCTGGGATCGATGTAGAAACCGAAAACTGTTTGGTCTTTACGGCGTTTTAAGCCCTTGTTGAGACGGCTAATTTCTGCACTGTTGGCGTATTGAAGACTCAGAAGAGGAGATTCGCCGCACACGAACTTGGCCTCGGTAACTTGGATCTGACCGTCTTTCTTAGGCCAAGAGAAAACGGTTTGGATATCAAAACCCTGCCGCACCCGTTCTTCATCATTCGCAGTGATGCGTTCTGTCGGTGCTGCCTCGACATTGTCGATGCGCAGGGTTTTTTTGATTGGGACTTCTCCAGCCATGTGGTTGTTGCACCCATGGCAACGTTCGACTTCGCCCTCATGAGCCGCGCCGCAATTGGAGCAAATGTAGATGTCCTTGGTCGCCAGTTCCGATCCATCGCCTTGGCGCACTTCTGGAGGTAACTTGGCTTTCATCACGCGGTAGGCACGGCCTTCATGATAAATCAGGCTGCGTGGCCCAAATTCTGAAATGGCGAGGAACCGCGCTCTGGATAAAAAAGAGCCCGTTTTACCTTCCCCTGGCACAAACGCATAAAGCGGTAGGCGCGGGAAGTTATACCCAGGTAAGAAGCCCTCTGTTGCTAGATACCTATAAGAGTAAAAGTCAGAGCCATTTGATGCTTTACCTTGTTCAAGGATGGCGATCTGGTCCTGGGCTTGCATCTGCGCTGCCTTAATCTTGCCTCGATCTGCTCCTGACAGGCCGGTAATCTCGGAGCGCTTGTTTGCTTCCGCAAGCTGCGTTCTGGCTGAATTGTAGAGTTCACGCCAGCGATCAAATGCTTCGTCAAACTCCTTGGGCGCATTCATAGCCGTGTTAAACACAAAATCGTCTGGATCCTCCATCCAGATTGGTGGCTTTCCTCCATCGGAAGCCAAAATCTGTTGCAGGACACGTGCCATAGGTCCTTTTGCCTTCGAAACGAGTGATGGCTTACTTAGGACCGTTAGGACCTCTTTTTTCAGTGGGAACTTGTCAGCCTGAAGGTCTAGAATCTCTGGAATGTCGGGAGAAAGTGCCAACTTCGCCTCTGCCAACCAAACCGCGTGGAGGTGCGACCGTACCAACTCTTCATTCGTGATATCCAGTGCTGGCGGCCGAACCACACCTGCAATCATATCGTTGCGCCGGTCGAAGAAATACTGGTCGTGGGGCGATCCTGAAGCACAATATGTCACGACAACCGCTGCTTGCCCAGATCGGCCCGCCGGCCCTGCACGTTGCGCGTAGTTTGCAGGTGTAGGTGGTACGTTACGCAAGTAGACGGCGTTCAACGCGGAAATATCGACACCAAGTTCCATGGTTGGAGAACAAAACAGTGCCGGCAAAAAGCGATCAGTTTCACCGGTTGCTCGAACTTCTGTTCCATACTCCGAGGTTACGAGATGCTCCTTGTCATCATCTTCGAACCGGAAGCGCCATTCACGCCATTCCCGTTGTTTTTGTGAAACCTGTGCTGTGTGTTCGCGCCCCTCCAACCCCCAGTAGGAACTTCGTCCTTCACTGAGATCACTTGCAATTGTAGTATAGAGATCATGGAAATACCTGTTGCCGCGCTGGTTTTCGTCATCAAGTGCAGGTCCTGGAATCAAGCGGACTGCCGATGAAGAAAGTCGCCATCCAGTCGTATCTCCATCCAGTTCAACTGGGATGAGAACTCCTTCCTCACACATGAAGGTCAGAATACCCTCCATGAATTCGTAGTACTCATCTTTGCTCAGTCTTATGCCGAGGAATGATTTACGGTTGATGAGCCTCGCGATCCGTGAATTCGGTCCAGCCCGCAGAAGAGTTTGTTCTTCACGCAATGTCACATCGTTCTTGCTACCAGCTCGAAGGACCAGCGAGGATCGCGCTCTTGGGTTCTCCTTCAGATCAATTGCCCACGGTGCCTGAAGTAGATTTCGAGATTTCTGAGCGACACCGTCAAGAACTGTCAGATCCAACGCTTCGGTTTGAACAGCCAGACCTTCGAGCATTGCCGATAGGATCGTCTTGAGTACCAAGCGCCTATGATCAAAGTCTAAGTCACCCAATTTAGGATGGATTGCTATAAAACGCTCAGAATCTTCTGCTAACTCGTCGAGGCCAAGGAAATCGACATCAATCAGATTGAGAACAGACAGGCTTGGATTGGTGAAGCGCCAACCGCGACGCAAATCAGTCCAAACCCTGTGGGAAAGCACTTTTGCAAGGGAACGTTGGGCGTCTTCGCGAATGATAGCGCCTGCATTTGGATCAAGCAGCCAATACTGCCGCGCTTGCTTGTTGGCGGCAATGAAACCCAGCGCTTTCACAACATGTAGTCCGAACTCGTCTTCGGACAGCCCCCCTGAACCCGCTGCGACGACTGCGCGCAGAATAGCACCGCGCAACAAACTCACGAACAGGAAGTCATTGAAATGGCCTGATTGTAGAGCGGCGTCTTGGCGATTATCGGTGAAGCCTAGAAGTTTGCGCTTTGTTTCGGGCACGCCGCTGTCTGGCTTGTTCATCCATTCCAGCGCACTGGCCACAAGCAGGGTAGTTGCAGAACTCCGCCCTTCACCAGAGAGACCAGCAAGCTTACTGCGTTCACGCATCCCTTGCGTTGGCTCATCGTGGCAACACAAACAGAAGGCGAACTTTCCGGGAACAAACCAAAAATCATCCCCGCCAGCTCCGCAGCGGCCATCAGTTCCGATCGCGTAGACCACCGGCATACGCTTTTTGCGATAGCTTCTCAGACGTTCGATGCCATTCTTTTCCTCTCGCCAACTTTCGGGATAGCCCTCAAGATTGCCGGTAAATTGAAAATCGGTATCACTAGGATTAACGGGACAAAGATAACCTGCAACTACGTCTTCATCTGTATCGAGTGGGGTATCATCTATGCTTCGAGGAAGGAAACGGAGGTATCCATCCTCATCGACCTTTGTCACGACATGGTATTCTTGTCCACAGTTTCGGCAGAAACGTGTCGGATAAAGCCGATTGCCAGGAGTCTCGGGGTCCTCGAGCTGTCCTTCAAGCAGAATTCGCCGAGGTTTGGCTGCGAGTGTCGTGAAGATTTCGCCTGCGCCGGAGATGAAGCGGTGGAGCTTAAAGGCTAAAAAGGCACCATCCTTTGTGCCGCCTCGCTCATACTCGGGCAGACTTACCTGAGTCAGAAACCTCTCAAGATAGTCACGGCACGTTTCTGCATCGACTCCACTAGCTAGCGACAGCTTATTGAAAGCTTCTTCGAAAGGGATCGGTTTCCTTCTACGAAGTTCCAAACCATCGTCCAGACCAAGCTCTAGCTCTGACCACACAGACAGAGGATGGCGCTTGAGGGTCTCGTCATCTAGGTCATCTGGAAGCGGCTGTGTTAAGACCTCACTCAAAGCTCCAGTGATGTCCTCAGTCTTCAGTGTATCGACTGTCGCACGCTGTAAAGATTCATCAATTACTGCATCTAGACCAATTTCTGTCCCAAATAATCTCGAAGCAACTTTTGCTACAGAAAGTGCACGGCTCTCTTCAGAACCCTCTGAAGCCATCGTTGCAGAAGTACCAATACAGATTGGCTCATTATTTGGAGAACATCGGTCTTTAAGCCTTCGAACTAGGACGGCTACATCAGCCCCTTGACGGCCCCGGTACGTATGGAGTTCATCGAGAACTATGAATTCAAGACCATTTGCGTTATCTATAACTCGTGTGTCGAGCTCGTCCTGTCTGGTGAGCAACAACTCTGCCATCATATAATTTGTCAATAATATATCTGGCGGGTTATTAGCGATTCTTTGCCGGTCTTCTTGGCTTTCTTGCCCTGTGTACCTTTTAACAATCGGCTTTAAACTATCAGGCAACCCAGATTGACTTATGAACTTTTCAATCTCCTTCATTTGGCTATTTGCAAGGGCGTTCATGGGATAGACGATAATCGCTCGAGTTCTCCGTACCTTACCTGACCTTAGGGCACGAATAACAGCATCGACGATGGGAACAAAGAAACAGAGCGATTTTCCCGAACCTGTTCCAGTCGTAACAACGTAACTACGCCCAGACTTAGCTTTGGCAAGCGCTTCGGCTTGATGTTTGTGAAATCGAAGTGGAGTGTCACCAAACCTGAAAACTTGTTCAGCGGCCTCGTCTAGATCGCCAGACTTGACTAGGTCATTGACGGTTGGACCTGTACGGAACCGTGGGTTTAATGATAACAAAGCAGTCGGCCAAAAACGCTTACTTCTATATATATCATCAATTTGGGAGTTCAGGTCGTCAGCACGAATGCTGCAAAAGGATTTCGAGAAATTTTCATAATTGCGGACAATTACGTTATCGAATTCAAATGCTTTCATTCCGAATAATCCTATGTACCGACGTAATCTGTTAAATAGCAGCAAGTAAAAATAGAATTACCTTGTTCCTTCTCCCACAATTGTAGATATCAACAAAAAACTAATGACTAGACATGTATCAAACTTTTAGCATTTTAAAAGAAGACAAGTTGTCAGGTTATGGGGAAGGATTTGTACCTACGATGTAAAGATTATGAGTCTGAAATCTTGTTTGCTTTTCACTTTTCAGTCAGAGATAACCTCTTAGACGTCCATATTTTCGCATTACAACGAAGGTCGGTTTCCTCCGCATCTACAAGTTTAAGACCTCTACGATAAAGCGCTTCCTATCTTCAACAGTAAGTTAGGCGGGATCCACTTGAAGTTGATAGCATGCTCTGACTAAGGGTGTTCAATGTGACCTGCTCCGTTCAGAGTCCGCGATTATAGGTTAGCTCTGTTCTGGTCTTCCTGAGACTGTTTATGATACTCCCACGGTGTCAGCCCGTCGAGACTGGTGTGTGGACGTTGGTGATTGTAATCGTCGCGCCATTGGATAATCAAGGAACGAGCATGGCTTAAGTTCTCAAACAAGTGCTCGTTCAAACACTCATCCCGAAGGCGACCATTGAAGCTTTCGACAAAGCCGTTGTGCATCGGTTTGCCAGAGGCTATGTAATGCCATCCGACTTTGCTTTCCTCCTGCCATTTCAGGATCGCATTACTTGTGAGTTCGCTTCCATTATCGCTGACCACCATACGATGGTAGCTGCTCATCTCTGCGATCCGGTCCAGCTCACGGCCTACTCTGTGCCCTGACAGGGAGGTATCGACGACTGTAGTCAGACATTCGCGGCTGAAGTCATCAATCACACATAGAATGCGAAACCTGCAACCATCCATAAGAGCATCGGAGACAAAGTCCAGCGACCATCGCTGATTGATACCCTGCAGGATCGCAATAGGGGAACGGGTACCAATAGCACGTTTCCTACCGCCTCGCTTTCGCACACTCAGGCCCTCCTCACAGTAGAAGCGGTAAAGCTTCTTCCAGTTCAACGTCTAGCCTTCCCGTTTAAGCAAGATGTGCAGCCTCCAGTAACCAAAGCGTCGCCGCTCGGCAGATAACTCCCGAAGGCGGACCCGCAACTGTTTATCTTCCCTTTGAGCAGGCACCCGACGATAAACCCGCGGGTCAATGCCAGCCGGGGCACACGCATGGCGCTGCGAATAATTCTTCTTTAGCATTGCTCAGCCCACTGGTACGTCTCCTTGAACCGGGCTTCAGAAGTTCTTTCCGAGCATCTCTTTTAAGGTCGCCACATCAAGCATTTGCTCGACCAGCATCTTCTTGAGCTTGGCGTTCTCAGCCTCTAATGCCTTCAGTCACTTCGCTTCAGACACCTCCATGCCGCCATACTTAGAGCACCACTTGTAAAAAGTGGCGTCGCTTACACCATATTCCCGGCATAAGTCTCTTGCGCTCAAACCAGCCTGATACTCTTTCAGTATCCCGACGATCTACTCTTCACTGAAACGATTTCTCTTCATTGCCTGTCTCTAAAATTTAGGAGCAGACTAACTTCAATCAGAGGACTTTCTAGGGGAGTAGGTCAAGTGGACTTTGTTGCCCGCGAAGAACGAATAAACGGACGTTCAACCCAACTAGTTCGTGGTGCCGCCATCTTTGTGTTCTGGGGCGATTGGTTGGGGTCGTTCGAGCCTTTGGGTTTGCAGTGGTGGTCTGGCCCGGGAAAAGCTGAAATCGAGGCTCTCCACTTTTCCTAAACCAGTCCATTCCTAGGTGGATTAGACCGGAGCTTGACACCTGTACAGACTAAGGCCGATAGCTTACTCGGGCTCCGTCCTCAATAATCGAGAAATACTCCTCGTATTTTGGATCATACGGGTTGGGAAGAAGCGTGAAGGTTGGCGATGCGGAAAGTGCATTACTCACCCTTAAAATCCGAAATACCTGTGTAGCTCTTTTCTTTCTTTTGCTTCGAAGAGTTTCACGGGCTAGACGCACTTCCGATGATCCAAGAGTGAAATCTGTAGTATCTGAATCTGTTGACTTAACTTCTATGAAGTAGGTGCAACCGTCATGGGTGAAGCTGATATCGCATCCAAGTCCCTCATCTACATTGGGAGCGTTGTCCGGGTATGCTTTCTCGCTATATGCGGAAGCCCAATTCGAAGGGGATACAACAGTTGCGCCATATCTTCTTTGTAGCCATCTGAAAGCGTGAATCTCTCCTGCAGCTCCAATCAGGTCTTCCATGTTTTTGCTTTGCCGTTTCGGCGCACGCGTCGGTTTTCCTTTGTCGCGATGATTCCGAGGTTTATTCTTGTCAAGTTTTTTGGGAATCAGAGGGACTTGTAAATCAAAGCCTTGAAGGGCTGTGAGGCGCTCCTCATCGATCTGCTGGGCAATATGATCAAAAAGAGTAGAGAGGTTTAATTGGGAATTATCGAACTCCGCTCCACAGACCTCAACCAAGTGCTTACGGCGGTCGACGTCTTGCTTGGCTTTTTCCAACTCCCCAGCCGCACTATCCAGTTGTTTAGAGGAAACGCCAAGAAACTCTGAAAGCACTGCTGAAGACTGGGCCGCTTTCAAAGCTTTGTGCAAATCATGCGGCGCAGTATTAGGTAGGGAGTGCGCGACTAATTCGAGAGCCGTGTTTTCAGTCCAGTGATATGTGTACAAACTTCGGTCTGTAGTCAGCACGTGGGCTAAATCATCATGGCTGAAACCGACTAGCCAGTCCGCAGAATATTCACCGCCCTTGTCCGCATGCCATGCCATCGCGATTAGACGAAATTCTTCCAAGATAGTCGTCAGGAGCTTCCGGTTCGTCTTTGACAGATCCAAGGGGTCTTTGCCCACCACATGGCTCGAGCTGTTAATTTTTCGCTCTAACTCATCCGGGGAAGCTACCTCTTCAAAAACTGCGCAGATGTCATTGGAAAATCCAACTTTCCTGATCTCGTGAGCTATACTCTTGAGAAACTCAGGAAATGGCACCTGCCAAAAAGCACATGCCAAAGTGTCAGGACAGTTGATGCTATCTATATGCGACATCAACTCGGGATAGGTCGGCCCCTTGTTGTCACTTGCTGCCAAGGTCGCAGCAATCCGCCTGAGATGAGTAGCGGATGCTTCCCGATGCCTGGTAAATTCCTCTGTAGCAGCAGGATTGGCTAGTTCCATTTTCCCAGTTTTTGCTAGTTCCCTGTTCCATGCCTGAAGCTCAACACTACTTCCCAACAAGTCCCGCACAGCGCGTCCAAATTCGAACACGTCCTGCGCCCCCAACGCAGCATCAAAGACACATTCGGCTTGCGCATTACTGTCGAATACTTCACAAAGCAGCATAAGGATCAAATCTCGTTGATCGAGCTTATGCAATCGCGCGGATTGCTCCGGAAACGACAACACCCACATCAGGTGAGACAACCGTTCAATAGCAGGCCCTAGATCCCCGCGCCAGAGTTCAAACACTTCTCTATAATGCCCAAGCGACAAGTCCATTTTCCCAAGGAGGTGTGCAATGGCATTATCATCCAGACCCGGCCAGACTTCCCCCAAACCCATGCGGATCTGAAACTTTAGGTCTTCGCGTTTAATCATCTGGGTGAACGCATCTGCTACAGCTTCGACACTCTTCTCCCACCCGCTGTCTAGCAATAACCGATTCTCAACCTCCAGCCAGACGGCTTTCTGCAATTCAGGCGCTGCGACTTCCTTATCTTCAACCTCCGGCACCAAGCCTAGGTCTGGTACGACCGATACTTTGGCACTCCGAAAACAATCCAAATAGCTGTTGAAACCGGTTGCAGAAGTGCCTCGAGCATTAATGCCGTGAAACGCTGCAATTGTTAGGATAAACGGAATTGCCTCGCTGAGGTCCGGGAACTCTGTCAACAATACGCCGTCAGTGATGGCCCATCGACTTCTCCCTGAAAGTGGAGTCATTTGGATCTGCGCGGCATTGAGGACTCCAGAGGCGAAGGCTTCGGCAAACTCACCTGCCAAACGATTTGCGTCCGTAGTCTCGATAGTGACTGCAGGAAGAGCAAAATTGCGCAGTGTTGAAACTGTAGTTCGCGCATTGGGTAAATATACCGGTTCGTCTCCTGTTGGTGTCACTGCCTCAAGTGTACCGTCCGGTTGTTGAACAATGATCCTGTCAGGAAAATCGCCGACAGCAGTCGGCTGGAATGCTTTCCATGCGGTTCTGATTTGCCCGATGAACACATCCCTGTTTTGATATGCTCCTTTCTCAGCTGTCTCCGCCAAACAGGTCAGTAGCCGCGGATCGTTAGATGGTTGGTCCGGATTATATACTGGCATACCCAGAGCACTCAAAAAGGCCACAAGATCCTCATTCCGGTCCAACTGCTCCGCCATTATTGGAGGAAGTGGCGAAAGGTGTTCGAGGGTCCAAGCCCGCCCTCGACCGAGATGATGACTCGGCACATACCACCGCTCCGAAGCTGCACTCCAAGTCCAAGTTCCCTCGACACTGCGCTCCGCAACCCACTCAAGGTTCGCCAATTCTAATTGCAGTGGGGACGGGATCCTAATGTAGTCTCCTAAGCCTTCTACACGATGAATGGTGAGGGTTTTCCAGTTGTCTTGCCATCCTTTGGCGCTGACCATCACCGCATCAAAAAAGGCAGCACGAGATGCAGCATCAAATTCCGAATAACCTTCCAGCCCGGGAATCCAGCGTAAATCACCAACTTCATAATGGCCGTAGTTATAGCGAACATGGGCGTCTTTCAGGGCGACCTCGCAGACCTTGCTCCATGCAGACTTGCTAACATCCGATGGCGGTTCTTTTGGAAGTGTAAAATCTTGTTTGCTCGCGGAAAATTTTGCGCTCCATTCTTCTGGGCTGATCCACAAGAGTCTCAACCCGTCGTGAACACCGGCGTCACGCAAGAGATCTAAGATATTGTGACCCAGCCCAGCCCAGTCAGTATGCTCAGGGGAGCGCAAGATTCGATCGCGTGCGGCACGGGCGCTATTTGTCTTACATAGCTTAAGGTAACGCTCAACTGTATTGCCATGGGTTCCAGCCCAACCGTCACCAAAACTTGCAGTCTCGAGCCGGTGCCACCCTCCCCTGCAAGGGGCGGCCAGCTTTGCCAAAGCCCGAACAGCTCCTTGTCCTTCACCCCTAACCTGCATCGACTGCACCAGCCGAATCCCGTATGATAGAGCATCGCGGCAAAAATCGGCATTTGGGCCCAACGACCTGATCGGTAGCGAGGGAAGATTCGGAATTAATACCTGGGACAGCACGCTTTCGCGCCGGAACACCTCGACCAGACCTGCTTTGCTCAACTCACTATGTAGATTGGTGTTGTGCCACCGTCCTTGTCGCTGCTCGCTAACTGGAACTGCAGGATCAAGAATTGCAATCATCTGCCGCAGCGCATTCGGGATCTGATCGATATCGAGATCGCTGGGTTCGTCTTCCTCTTCCGGTCCCGCATGTCTTGGTTTGAAATAAATTGCAGCTCCAGATACCCCACCAGCGTGCAGCTGGCCATCGGAGCATAAAAGCAACTTACGCTCCTTAAGTGGCGACAGACCGTCCTCGAAGATATTCTGAACGTCCTCCCAGAATCCGGACCAATCAACAGAACCTGATGCATGTAGCTCAAAGGCGACACTTTCCACTGTTGCCGCTTGGTCAACCAGTGATGGCCTCCAACCTATTTCGTGGGCATCCGACAAGGACTCAATAGCGCTTGAGCGACCGACCAAACCGGCTGCATAAGCGGGGAAAACAGCATGTTGTCGCAACACTTTCGCTGTTAGGACCTTTGGTTCAGGTGGTAGCGGTATGAGCGAAGCATCACTAAGCGCCTTCCAGCCCTTGTCGCTTAGAAACCACGGAGCATCTTTGATTTCTAGATTTCTTGCCTCTGCCGCATGGCATAGATGCACTTGCCAGCGCTTTGCCGCGAGGTCGTCGGACGCATTCGGAGCCAAAAGATCTACGATATCTGCGGCTTCATTCTCAAACTTGCCCTGCAGATCGGCTTCGATTGCCTCAATGGCGAGATCAGCCGCTTGAGAAAGCAGGAAGTCGTTGTAGACTGCATCGCTCTCTGTTTTCTCAAGCGCATCACCGAAGTTGATCAACGTACGACTCATGTCACCAAAGAACGGCGCATTGACATTCACTGATGCGCCAGACTGGACTTTCGTGGGGAGGAAGATGCAGAGTTGGCCAGGCGTTGGCGACAGGCAACTCCCAACAGCCAAAGTGACGTCTACCTTTTTCAGTGTAGGCCACTGACCTGGTAATCTTGATATCGCGACACGGACATCTTTGGGCATGTCAGACACCATGATCTCGCGCCGCCAGGTACGAAACCGTCGTGATTTGCCTAAACAACCAATCTTGATTTCTGAGTACCGGCGCGGTCCTGCAGCGCCGCGTGCTGCGCTTCTTGAGAAGACATGGGTCTCCCCTGGGACAGAAAGTGTCAGCTCCGTCAATCTATCGAGGAACAACAGTGAGTTCGCATCAATCTCTTTCAGCCGCCGAGCAACTAGTTGTTCCGACTCTAAGGACTTCAAAGGTAGTGCAACGATGGTCGCAAATCCCTTAGCTTCAAGATCATTGATTGCACACGTCTTGTCTTGATCCTCAAGAGGCCAAGGCAAAAGGTAAGGGGACAAGAACGCAAGTTGAGAGCGTACCCAATCCTCTATTGAAGTTCCGGCCTCATCTGCTTGCCGATGAATGCTCAAATGCAACTTAGTCAGCAGTCCGTCATCCCAGTCAACGATATCTCGCAACCGACTTACACTCGTTTTTTTTCTCTCGATCAAACTCATGATCGGCTCAAACAGTTGCTGTACATACTCCGGACTGAATCCAAAACAATAACCATCAAAGCGCTCACTTGATTGCGAGCACCTCGACCAGATTTGCGGCTGTTTGCAGATTTCCAGAACACTGCGAAACCCGATACCTTTGTTGCCAATCGAGTTTTCCGGGCTCTTATCACTTTGACCAAGCTGCGATATGCTGACAAAATTACTTTCAGAGAACGGCAATCCATCATTGGCGACATAGAGCGTGCTAAAATCGCTATCTTTGACAAGGCGCAGTACGATGCGACCCGTGCCGTCATCAGCTAGTGGATCCCGCGCAATTGCGTCATAGGCATTTTGGATCAACTCTATCGCAAAACGCCCATGGTACTGATGCTGGACCTGCTCCGTCAGGCTGTGCACTGTTCGGTAGTTCGTTACTCCTTCGGCTAATTCATAGAGGAAGCTGCGCAGCTTGCTTTCCGTTACGTTGCGGACAGATTTAGCCAGATCAGGTAAGGTGCTTTCAACTTTGCAGTTCATGAAATCATTCCAAAGTAGACTGGGCTTATTTCATAAGCCCCTAAATGAAGTGCTTTAAATTCGGTTCAAAAAACTTTTGACTTAATCGAAGGCTTTCGTGTTCCAAAAAAACGATAGCGTTAAATGGCATTGCCCCTATCGTTCCTATAAAATTAGCTGCCACAAAGGGTTGTGATATTCAAGTGAGTGAGCTTCCTTCTACGTGAGCATTCGACGACAGGTTGATGCCGCTGAGCCCACACGGCTCCATGAAGAGGGTAACCACCTCCAGGAGCAAAATGAGATCCTTCAGACAGCCTCGGCTTATCGCAGCTAGGGTGGGGGAAGCCATGAGGATCAGCGTGGGTTAGGCACTCGAAACGCTGTTGGTGTACACGTATACCAAAAGTAGCGATTCGACCTTCGGCCCACGATTACGATCAGTTGCGACCGTCCGGTTTGGTCAACTCTTACGCTCCAAGAGGCCTTCGTAGGTGCTGAAGGTTGCCACCAGCTCGAATGGCCGCTTTGGAGAAATGGCGTTATGCTGCGCATGATAACAAGTGCCTCTGAACAAATGACGGGAATGGTGTTGGAAAGCAAAAAACGGATCAAATTGACCGGTTAGATTTGGCAATCGTCTTCCGGTTTGATGATCCTGCGAACGTCCGCTTGATCCGCACACATAACTCATGACTTTCACGATAAGGCATTTGTTGTCTTAATCAGCAAGTATGAGAGGACCTACTTGAAGTTGATTGCACGCTCTGACAGAGAAAGTTCATAGGTTTCTTGAATGACAGCAATTGGTCATTTGATAACTCCAGATAGCTCATGAACGCTACCATAGAAGCCTTCTGGTGTACCTCTCTCAGCTTCAGTTAGAGTTGCTCGAAAGGTAGGCTTGAACTCGTCTCAAGTAGTTACAGATTATTTACCGGGGAGCTGAAGATGTCGCTTGGTGGAACTAATTCAACCTTTGATAAAACCGCTCGTTTGTCCCGCAATGCAAATATGCAGTAGTGGCCTGAGGTTGAATTCCAAGCAGATTTAAGCTTACAACAAGCTGGGCGCGTGCAGCACAAATACCTTCTGCTCACTCAAGGAAGCCCCCCGGTGCAGTAATGCATTTAAGTAGCGGCGACGTTTGTGGCCCTCGATCAAGAAATACGGCGTATCAATATGTTCTCCAGTGCAATCAATGAAGCCACTAGGGGTTTCCAACACAACCACGGGATAATCCCAACTACCTTCGTCAAGAGCTCTTGCTGTTAGAAGCTTTTCGCCAGTTTTTTGCCCACTAAACACTTCGAAGTCGTGTGTTGGATTTAGCGCCTCATTGCCTCTGACCGTGCCCACCTTGGTGACGAAATCCATGGCAGGCCAGAGCTCTTCTTTACACTGCAGATCCTCAAGTGGAATAAAGGAAGCCACTGAGTCTTGCCAGTGGCGATACACCCATTGTTCAGCGCATGTTTCCGGCAGGTTCTTCAAGAATTCATAGTTTCGATCCCACCAACCTGCGAAGTCTTCTATGCAAAGCTCGCCGTATCCCTCAGGTTGCAAATTATCGGGCCAAACACATTCTTCGCCAATTTCACGTAAATCAATCATGTTCCGCTCCCACCAAGTAAATGCAATCTCAGTACCTACCTAACGGCACTGGAACATAAACCAAAGTCAGCTTTTAAGAATGTGCTGCGGTATCATCGATCATAACAAATGTCGATTAAGGGGCTAGGATGTACTGGGTACGCCCCCCGTTTCAACAACTACCCGAGTTCTCGCAATACAGCAAAAGTCGGCCTTGGTTCACGTCTTACCAAATCAAACAACACCTAACGTGAGTGAATGTGGCTCAATGTTCCATTATTGTTTTTCATAACGCCCCAATATGCACGCTCGATCCAGTTCGGCCTATAAAAGGATGAGCGCTGCCTCCAAGCAAGATCTCGTCTGAAAGTGATTCTGAGGTTCATTTCCAGTCCCTCAATTTGTTGCGGCTTAATTGGCTGTTGGAGTTTGAATGACAGCAAAAATTAAGGATCGAAGGCCCCCAGAAAACACGAGACAACACAGTTCGACTTTCATAAAGATTATTAATCTGATCAAGAATTAGTGAATTGCTGTCTAGAGTTAGCACCCTTTCGGAGGGAAACAAAAATTTTCAGATCGGATGTTGTTCAACTAAACGTGCATTTTTTTACTTCAAGGATATTGCCAGCCAGCTCTATCACAAAGGCTTCTTCTTTTTCCCAAGGAAAAACAATCTTTTCAAGGGCACAGATCTTTTTAAACGGCGCTATGTCAAAGGATGCTCCAAAGTCCATATCGTTTTGAAGCCATCCGATTTTCCGAGCTAGAACACCGAATTTGTAGTCAGTAATTAACACTGAACAAACCAGTGAGTTAATGTCTTGTACAAACGAAATACCCTGATCAATCTCTCGTCGCTTACCTCTACCACGGTAGTGAATATTCTTGTCAATGAGATCCGCACCATCCGTAACGAACATAACCCGATACCCATCGAGTAACGGATAGTCGGCGAGAGTGGCAGCACGAACTCCAACCAAAAAGCGGTCGTTGTGCTTTATCGCATTACTGATCTTGGGCCATTGATCTCTTCGCTTTTTTGCACCTGAAAAGAATTGCTCGAAGTTATCCTAACTGGAGCCAGCAAATTTTTTTGCTTTCGGAATGAGCTTCATTTTCGAATTTTTTGAAATAGATCCATGTATTCGGACCACTTCCTAAGCAGAAAGTCGAAAGACATCATGCTTGATGTTACACTTTTTTCGCCACTGCAAAGCGAGCGTTGATAGTCTTACAAAAAAATACTTAGAGCTCGCGTAAACTCAAATCCCTTGCTAACTGCTTTGGCTGAAAGGGCATTAATTGGCGCTGATGTTGATGAGGGGTTTAAACGCTCATATTTACCAACAACAAAATTTGAAATAAGACGTTCGTTTTCAATCTGAAATCGAATTTTCGACAAAGAGTTAGGATGCACGCGAACCTTCCCATAAAAATTGTATTTTTTGAAAATACATATTTTAGTTGTACCATGGAGTTGATTTGTGATGAATACTGTTGATTAGTACTATTTCGAAAAAGCGCTTTAGGTCCTGTCCTTTTGCAGCGTTTCAGGCTGCTTCGAGCCCAACGTGACCGATGTAACAAGTTAAATGATCGGTAGCTTTTTAAGCTTTGAGAACCAGTATGCGGTTTCAACAGCATAGCTATTGGACGTATTGCAAATTTCCATCAGATGAGCTGCCGTTCCAAGTAAGCTGATGCGTAGCATAGTGAAAGGAACTTACTATTATGGGATTGTATAGTGACCTCCTAAAACGCATCCAAGATGCAAACGAATACGGTGGAGGAGCAGAGATTTTTTTACTTCGTCAGTCCGTGTTTGATGCAATCGACAGAGGTGCTGACGGTGGCGATAGTACATTAATCGCCCTGCGAAGGGATTTGTTGGAACGTTTAAAAAAGTGGGTAGATGTAGAAGATCATGAGGCCCGCAGCAGACTATTCGAGACGTATTGCGAAGCTACTTTCTATCTCTCCAGTGCGAAACACGTTAAACTTGAAGGCATACCTCGCGGTCCAACTAACACGCCAGACTTCCAGACACTAAGTTTGCCCCATGTGAGATTCGAGATCAAAACGCTCGACATCGCCGACCCCATTGCCAGTTACGGTCAACAGATGAATGAAGGGCTTGAAGGTAGAATCGAAGCTACCAAACAAGCGCAGCACAACAGTATTGGTTTTGGCGAACAGAGCATTGCTCCCCACGGACTTGCCGAGACATGGCCTGAAGTTATTGAACAAACGATGCGAAAGCTGAGTGGCAATATCAAACAGGGGCAGTACACTGATGCACCCACATTTTTGGTAGCCAATCTCGGGCGATTGTGTGTCCGCGTAAATTCGGAACAGCTAAACAAGACATCCACAATTTCTGCAGTCGAGACTTTCGACGGACTGCCTGCCGACGTGTCAGGTCACCTGTGGACGATTGCGAACCATGTACCAGAAACGGATTTTTCTTGGCTTGATCCTATAGGGCAACTACATTCTACACCCATCATGCAGGCAGGTTTACTGAGAGACTATCCTTTCATTCAGGGGATAATCTTCACAACTGAACCGTGGAGCGAGTTTGAGGAGCATCAGGATTGGAGGGCTTCCTATGCTTTCCTCGGGGTCTGGAACCGAGACTGCACGTCAAATTTTGATATGGTTAAGACTGATCAAGCGCGTAGTATTTTAGAAGCCATATGTATGCATATCGTCGATACTTGTTAAAAAGCACTCTATCAGTAGGCGTCAGGCTACCCAAAGGAATCTGAAGAGCCGACATGAAAATCCCAGCAATGAGAGCTTACTTTGTCCGCATAACCGTTGCCGGGTTTTGGAAATGCTGCATTAGGCATGAATAGCGACTTTCCGGAATCGGTCACCTCGCGACATTCAATCGCCAAATATCTTCTCAGAGCCGCGATAAGTAAAAAAGTTAACTCTCGAAGGTAGTCTGGGCATCTTTAAAGAGTATGACTTCAACCCTTGAGAGCACCGCCTGATTGTCCGCTGCTAGCTCTTAATGTCAAGCCGATTGAGGTCAGTCCTAAGTTGGCCTCTCACTTGGGATGGGGCTGCTCCATAACCAGGCGAATGCTCGCTAAAGTCACACTGAAACATGCAGATACAGCAAACATCCTCATACTCAAATGCGTCGACTAGCGAGTTCCTAGTCCCCTCCCTTCAACCCCGCCTCAATCCTCTCCCCGACCGTTTCCGAGAGCACGCGGATCGGATGAGCATCATGGTTCACATAGCGGTTGGTGATGGTCACGTTTCGATGGCGCAAGAGATGACTGATAAGGAAAGCGTTACTTCCTGATTGTGCGGCGAAGGTGCCAACCGTATGGCGCAGATCATGAATGCGCACATCAGGAATGCCGGCATGATGGCGCACGCGCTGCCATGCATTTTCCACCAGCTCTTTTGTAATATGCCGTGTTGGATCGTTGATGCGAGCAAGCACATAGGGAGAACCATCTAAGCGCGGTACATCGGAGAGGATGTCGAGCACATTCCCACTTACGGGATGAGGTTTGCGGCCGTCTCCTTTCTTTGAAGGCAAGGCAATTGCTCCTTCTTCAAAATCCACATGCTTCCATTCAAGAGAAGCGATTTCCATTAACCGTGCACCCGTGTAAAGCAGCAGCTTGAGGCAATAAAGCGCCATCGGATTAACCGGTGTTCGCCGCTTCTCAATATCGTGGCGCAAGTGCTTGCGGTTCTCTGGCTTAGCCTTGATGATCCAAGGGAGCCCCTCTTTCTCTGCAAGCTCCAGCGTCTTACCCAAGCGCTGTAACTCATCACCAGATAAGAACCGGTCGCGCTCATTCTCCTTGTAACGCTTCACCAATCGCACCGGGTTACTGTGCTCAGGCCTCAAGCCCCATATTTCAGCCAGATTGAACGCTTTAGAGATGATCGCCAGCACATGGTTTGCTTGTCGTGGAGTTCTGCGCATGGAGCGATGAAGCTTGGAGATATCCTGTCGGGTGACAGAGGCCAGTTTCGCTTTGCCTAAAGGCTTTCGCACACAGCGTTCAAGAATACGCCGGATCTCAATCGCAGATTTCGGTTTGTTGTGCACCTCAACATGTTCGCTGAGATACATATCAAGCAAGTCATCGACTGTTGGCGCATTGCGGATGATCTTGCGGTTAACCGTTGGGTCTTCCCCATTCCGCACCTTGGCCAGAACATCGACTGCCAGTCCTCGTGCCTGATCTGGTGTCAGCTCTCCGTATTTCCCAAGGGTCAGACGGCGGGAGCGCCCTTCTAGTGTGCGATATTGGACAATGAAGGTTTTGCGCCCGGTTGGCGCCACCTGCAGCCCAAATCCCGAGAGCTTACCGTCCCAGACGAAGTACTTCTTCGCCGTTGGCTTGGCTGCATCGACCGTCCGTTTCGTGACATTGGGCATCAGACAAAACTCTCCCGCTGACGGCCCATAACAAGAGCCGCTCCACATGCGAAAATAGAAGTTAAAAGTAGTCCCCGATTTCTGCTGTTTCTGACGGCCTGACAGCTTGTGACAACCTTTTTGGGCTTCTCTATCGGCCCTGTGCAAACACGGCCTCATCCCCTTATAGATCGCTTGCGCTGTGCCTGCCGATTTTGGTCAGCATATTGTAAGCAAATGTACGAGTTTCGCAGCGAAATGCAAGGTAGGCAGGAGCAAATAATTTTCTACAACTCATTGATTCATAGTACTGAATCGTAGTAGAGTGTAAGTGGACGTGAGTTGCAAATTGCAACTTGTAATCAGGGGGTCGCAGGTTCAATTCCTGCTGCTAGCACCTTCGTTTCTCTCTTGATTTATCAAGAAAATTCCAAAGCCTCCCGGAGGAGGCTTTTTTGCTTTTCTGAAATGAGTTCACCCATCCAGATCAATTGGATCTCTGTCAAACGTCAGGCCAGGGACAAGGACGACAGAACCGTCCTTTTCTTTCTTTGCTGCCAGTGACAGATACAAGGTTCCTATGGATCCCACATCCATGATGGCGAAGAGGTAGGGGGTGTCGGGAGTTCCCAATCCTGTGGGATGGTCCAGGCGGCCTGTTGCGAGGCCAACGAGTGCGGCTCCCCATGCTTTTAGTGTTTTGCGATCTCCGGCAACTTTTTGGACCCAGTTCTCGATGGTCTCCGGCACATCACCACCATTCGTAATCAGCGAGAGCCAGTCGATTGCAGGCACTTCGCCCAGATCACCAACAAGGCCACCAAATCCAATAGCTGGAAAAAGAAGCGGGTTCCACTTGCTGAATTCCTCAGCAGCATTTTCAGCCTTATCACTGCTGCCTTTCTTCATGGCCTGTAATGCATCTCTTAGGCAACCGTTGAGATCTTTGCTGACGGTTTGTAGCTGCTTACGCAATTGAGCGATTGGGTCTTTCAACCAGTCTTTGTTAAGTTTGTATTCTACAGGATCTTCCCCTTCGGGAAGAAGCAGCCCAACCAGAAGTCCAAACTCCAGAGTTGCAGCATCCAGCTCATCGGCTCCTATTGTTTTTTTCATACCAAACTCCTCACGGTATCTGCGTTAAAACACTTGTGAGGAATGACGAGAGCCTGGCGACTGCGTGAATATCTGGACTTGTAGAACTCAATAGATGGTTAAGGAATGAGAAACCCATCAGCAAGTTAGCCCCTGATGAAGCCGTTAAAATTCTCATAGAACTTTCGGGCACGATTTAGGCATCGGCTTACCTCAACTCCAACGGACAACGCTCAATACCTCATTTTATGGCTAGATAATAATTACATATCGCCATAGGCACGACCTCATGCTCCCCCAGAACGAGGAGACCTGTAATGAGCTTAGAAAACCCAAACACTGGTGAAGATGTAAATGCTCTTGAAGGGATTATAAGCACCTATCACTCAGAAATCGCAGACAACACGATTTTGCTGGCAGAGCTGGCCAAACTGAAAGATTTTCTGGAACACAGTGGCCAACATTCTCTCAAAGAGCGCGTACAGGTCTTTGACCATATTCTGGAAGAACTTCAGGAAAACTCCGGCGATCACCTTCGTATGACAGAAGAGAGCCCTCAACTGGATCACCACGAAGTAGAAGCCAACCGGCATCTGGATGAACAGGAAACCTTAAGAGACGCACTAAACAGGTTCGGCTCCCGCTACCTGAACTGATTTCAGCGCAAGCACTCAAAAGCATCACCGACTATGGAGTGCTGCGTACACCCCAACACGTAGCACGGCAGTTTTAATTTGACCGTCCCTTCCCTTCGTATCATGCCTGAAAGCAAGACGGAGGCAATCATGTATGTGCTGCGAGATCTGATTTTACAAAATGAAAACACCCTCATAGACCGCATATTCTTTTATGCCAAAAGTCAGGGTTACACGCAGTATACAGCCACACTGCGGGAGGCATGGCGCATATCAGTTGAAGGTCTCTCAAAATCCATCGTCAAAGCGATGGAGTCTTATGACACACCGCCTGAAATTGATGTCAGCTCCGATTTCTCCAGCCACCCCTTCGCTGCATTTGGCGTAGAGCAAGCCAAGAGCCATCGATCCAGAGGTGTAACACTGGGCTATTTCCTCGGTCTGACAAAATACTACCGCAGCGCCTATCTGGATCTGCTGGAAACACAAGAGTTTTCAGAGGCAGATAGAGCCAGATATCGCGCCTACTTACTGCGCTATTTCGATTTCATGGAACTTGGTTTTTCGACGGAATGGAGTGGCGTTGCAGAAGATAAAAAACTGCACGAGGCTTATGAAGAAAACCGCCGTATCACCAATGAGAAGAACAAGTATCTCACCATTCTGGAAAGCCTGAGCGACCCCATCGTATTGATGGATGAAAGTGGCCAGGTCAATGACCTCAACTATGCTGCTCAGGCTGTTTTTTGTGGGTTGCAAAACACGAAGGTCAAATACGTCAATGCAGCCACACGTGAGCTGCTGACAAACCAACTACTGCCTTATCTGCCGCAGAAGCTGGAAAGCTGCTTTACAGACATCACGCTGGACACCGCGATAGGTCCACGCGTTTTTGATATCCGCGCCCAACATATCGTCGACTTCAGCCGCAAGTTTCCCGGGATGATCCTCATCCTCAATGATGTCACCGACCATAAAAATGCCAAGGAAGAAGCTGAAGCCGCGAATAGCGCCAAATCCACCTTCCTTGCCTCCATGAGCCACGAAATCAGAACACCTCTGAACGGAGTGCTTGGACTAGCCGATCTCCTCAAGGACACGAGCCTCAAGCCAGAACAGCACCGCTATCTGGATGGTATCATCTCCTCCGGTGAAATGCTGCGCTCAATCCTCAATGATGTACTGGATTACTCCAAGGTGGAAGCAGGCTCGCTGGAGCTGGAGGCCGTTGATTTCAAGATCAGGCAAGTCATCAAACAGGTTGTTGACCTCACCCAACAAGACGCTGAAACCAAAGGGCTACAACTTCACATAGAGGTACATCCGCAGGTTCCAGAGATACTGCGGGCTGATCCCACCAAGATCAGGCAGATCCTGTTGAATTTCGTCAGCAATGCCATCAAGTTTACCAATGCAGGTTCCATCACCATCGGCGTGCATATTCCTGAAAGCAAGATCCGACAGGCAAGATGTCTTCAGATCATGGTGACGGATACTGGAGTGGGTCTGCCCACCGGAGATCACAGCTACCTGTTTGAACCATTTGTACAGCAAAACGCCGCGATCAATCGCTTATTCGGAGGAACTGGTCTCGGTCTTGCAATCTCAAAACGACTGGTCAATGCGATGGGTGGTGAAATCGGTTGCCGGTCTAATCAAACTCAGGGCGCTAGCTTCCATTTCTCCATTCCGTTTTATGAAGCGGATCAGACCGTCAGCGTCATTGAAGATAAGCAAGAGACCTGGAAGCCAAAGAAGTTGAAAGTCTTGCTTGTTGAAGACAACAAGGTCAATCAGTTGGTCACTGAAGGCTTTCTTGAAAAGGCAGGACATGGATGTAGCACAGTCGGCAGCGGTGAAGACGCACTGGCCCAGTTGCACGAACACCGTTTCGATTTGGTGCTCATGGATAACCGTATGCCCGGTTTGAGCGGCACAGACACAATCGCCCGCATCCGAGCCTCTCATTACCACCATATTTCCAACATTCCCGTTATTGTACAAAGCGCCTGCATCTTCCTGGCTGACATCGAGAAGAGCTTCACTGCTGGTGCCGATGGCTTCCTTGGCAAGCCGTATTCTCAAGAGGACCTTGAGGATGCCATCGCCTCCTGCCTCTCTGACAGAGCCATGTTTGCACGTAAATCCAGACAGACATTGCAGGAGCAACCTACAGAACTCATTGATACAACGGTGTTACGTGGTCACTTCGAGATGCTGGGAGATACGCGAGCCAAACGCATTGTCGATGCATATATGCAAACGTCGCGTTTCATCATTCCAGAGCTGCGAAACCACATCGCAACCCAAAACTTTCCCAAGATCAGAGACAAGGCGCATAGCATGAAGGGCGCATCCCATAATGTGGGTCTCATTCATACCGCTAATCTCGCAGAGCAGTTGGAACAGGCAGCTCAAAACAAGGAAAAGCACAAAATTATGGAGATCTTCAGCGCACTGGAGGTGACCTATACAGCCTCAAAGCACAAGCTGAACGAAACCTGGCTCAATTGCCTGACGAAAGCGCCGGCAAGCGCATAAGCGTCTTCAGTACGCACCTGTAAACACATAGCCAACGCCATGCACAGTCATGATCAAAGTCGGGTCTTTGGGGTTCGCTTCGATCTTACGGCGCAACCGGCCAATCAGCACATCAACAGTACGGTCGCTTGGATCCCATTCACGATGGTTCAGGTGATCCAGCAGATTATCACGGGTGAGCACACGCCCCTTGTTCTCAACCAGCGCAGAGAGCAGCTCAAACTCGCCACGTGTCAAACGAACATCCTCCCCCTCGGGAGACTTAAGTCCGCGCTTGTCCAAGTCCAGAACCCAGCCTGAGAAACTCAACACGCGCTCATCAACAGCGACAGGCACCCGCCCTGCCCTCACCCGGCGCAGCAAATTTTTGGAACGTGCCAACAGTTCACGCGGGTTGAACGGCTTGATCACATAGTCGTCTGCTTCCATTTCAAGCGCAACAATCCGGTCCACATCATCCGTCCGGCCTGTCACCATGATGATCCCGACGTCCGACTTCTTTCGCACGTCCTTCAAAAGCGTCAGGCCATCGTCATCTGGCAGACGAATATCAAGCATAATCAGGTCCACATCACCACCAGCAAAAACCGAGCGCATTTGCGCGCCGTCTTCTGCTTCAGAAACACGGTATCCTTCGGTCTCAAAATATCCGGAAAGTGCCACGCGGCTGGTCAGGTCATCATCAACGACCAGTATATGTGCCTTATTTGTCATATGCTTGTTGTCGGCTTGTGTGTTTACATCATGTTTACACCATTCTACACCCCGTTCATATTTCCTCCAAACGCTATTTACAACCTTAGTCTAATTCTCTGAGCATTGAGCGGACCGACTTGTCCGAGAGTGCAAAAGAGATAGAAGATGAATATCTGGCGACTCCTGCGGACGAAAACCGCAATATTTCCAATAAGCTTATTACTGTTCGGCACATTTGCAGGTGGCGTCGTGTTCTGGGGCGGCTTCCATACTGCAATGGACTACACCAACACTCTGGAGTTCTGCGTCTCGTGTCATGAAATGCGCAGCACGGTCTACGAGGAGTACAAGAAATCTCCGCACTTCTCGAATGCATCCGGTGTTCAGGCAGTCTGTTCAGATTGCCACGTGCCCAAAGAAACTTACCCAAAGATCATTCGCAAGATCGAAGCTGCCAAAGAGGTCTACTCCAAGCTCACTGGTAAGATCGATACCAAGGAGAAATTTGAAGCCCATCGCCTGACCATGGCCAAGAGTGTCTGGGCAGAGATGGAAGCCAACGACTCCCAGCAGTGCCGCAACTGCCACAAGCAAGCTTCCATGGACTTCGCCAAGCAGCATCCCAAAGCCTCTGAAACCATGCAGAAGGGTTTCAAGGACGGCGAGACCTGCATCTCTTGTCACAAAGGCATCGCCCACAAACTGCCAGACATGTCTCAGGGCTACAAAGCTTTGTATGACGAGCTCAAAGCCCTGTCAGTAAGCGAAGGTGCAAGCGCAGATCATCTGTACGCCATCACCAGCAAACCTTTCTTCGTTGAACAGTCAAAAGCGGAAAGTAACGGCAAAAGTGACGGTCGCATTCTGGGCGGAACCGATGTCGCCGTTCTGGAGCGCAGCGGCGATCTGCTCAAAGTGCGCATCGCTGGTTGGCAGCAAGATCAGGTGGATCGCGTGATCTATGCCCTCCGAGGCCAGCGCATCTTCTCTGCCACTGTCGGTAAAAAGGTCATCGATAAAATCAAACGCCTAAAAACCGAGGTAGATCCGGACACAGAACTCACCTGGCATCAGGTACAGATCGACACTTGGATCTCAAAGGCAAATCTGATTTCAAACGGAGATCAGCTCTGGACCTACACCAGGGAAATGTACAGTGCTGCATGCTCCACATGCCATGGCCTGCGCGATCCCGAGCACTTCCTTGCCAACCAGTGGATCGGCTCCCTCAAAGCCATGAAGCGCTTCATCTCACTGGACAAAGAACAATACCGCATTCTGCAGAAGTACCTGCAACTCAACGCAAAAGACACAGGTGGGAGTGAAGCTCATGGGTAAGCACGAAACCATCACTCTTTCCAACAACGACAGATCTCTGGTTTACCGCTGGCTGGCAAGTTTCTTCACCAGTGAAGTGAAAATCGAAACTCTGGAGAGCTACAGCTCTCCAGAAGGACGGGCGCTTCTGGATGTCTTCTCACAAGCACCGGCACTCACATCATTTACGGGTGAGCTTACCAAGCTGACAGAGCTTCCCGTTGAGAGTTATCAAAGCAAGGTGCTCGATCTGGCAACTGCATATTCTCGTCTGTTTCTCGGTGTTGGCGGTCAACACTCTGCCCCTCCTTACGAGTCCGCCTATTACAACGAAAAAGGCACGCTCTTCCAAAAACCAACAGCAGACATGAACAAGATCCTTCAGGATCTGGGTATCTCCATTGAGAATTCAATGAAAGAACCCGCCGATCACCTCGGCGTTCAACTCAACGTACTGGCAGAGTACATCGACCGCGAAGCTCTGGCAGAAGCCAATGGCGATCATGAGACCGCATACACCTCACATCAGAACCAGATCCGCTTCCTCTCGAACCATCTTCTGAACTGGGTGCCCTCTTTTTGCGAGAGCTGTAAGCGCTTTGACAAGTCAGATTTTTACAAAGAACTGGCCAATGCCCTCAACGCCTGGCTTGCCATGGACCTTGCTCGCTTGAATGAGGCAAAGACCACCACCTGACCAACTCCATTTACAACCTGTTTACTCGATTTTACATCCCGTTCAATCAACGCGCGAACCACGTTTACACGCAGTGACTACGGTGAATCTCAAGAGAAAACAGGCTGTTTTCATCGAGCAACTCGCTCAACTCATTGATTGTCTGCCAAAATAAAAGGACAGCAGAGATGTCGAAAATCATTGCAAACTATACGTCTCGCCGTAGTTTCCTGAAAGGCGCATCCGCACTGGGCGCTCTGGGTGTATTGGCTCCATCCATCTTCTCACCGCGCTTTGCACAAGCAGCCGTCAACGGAGAAGTTCTCTCCGGTTGTCACTGGGGTGCATTCCGTGCAGTGGTTAAAGATGGACGCTGGACCGAAGTTAAGCCTTGGGAGCAGGATCCACATCCTAGCCATCAGTTGGCTGGCGTCATGGACTCCGTCTACTCACCATCCCGCATCAAATATCCAATGGTCCGCCGTGCCTACCTTGAAAAAGGCCGTGGTGCAGACGTTGAAGACCGTGGCAGCAACGATTTTGTGCGCGTCAGCTGGGACAAAGCGCTCGACCTTGTTGCACAAGAACTCAAATACGCCAAAGCAACTCACGGCCCACGTAGCGTCTTCACCGGTACTTATGGCTGGAAGAGCGCTGGCAAAATCCATAACAGCCGCAGCCTGTTGCGCCGTCTGATCAACCGCGGCCTGCAAATGCCAAACGTGACTCACACAGGCGATTACTCAACCGGTGCCTCTCAGGTGATCATGCCGCATGTTATGGGCACGCTGGAAGTCTACGAACAGCAGACAGTCTGGCCCGTTGTTGTCGACAACACAGAAGTACTGGTCGTTTGGGGTGCAGACCCAATCAAGACCAACCAGATCGACTGGCTAATCGCAGACCATGACAGCTACACCTACCTTGAAGAATTCAAGAAAACCGGCAAGAAAGTCATCTGTATCGACCCACTGAAATCCAAAACCGCAGAGTTCATGGATGCAGAATGGGTGCAGGTCAAACCACAAACCGACGTGGCTTTGATGCTCGGCATGGCACACACACTCTTTGTTGAAGAGCTGTACGATGTCGACTTCATGGACGAGTACACCGCAGGCTTTGAAAAGTTCCTGCCATATCTGACTGGTGAGACAGATCAGACACCAAAATCAGCTGAATGGGCCTCAGAAATCTGCGGTGTCCCAGCAGATAAGATCAAGGAACTGGCACGCCTGTTCATGGGCAACCGCACCATGCTCACCAGCGGCTGGTCCTTGCAACGTCAGCATCACGGCGAACAACCACATTGGATGCTGGTCACACTGGCTTCCATGCTAGGTCAGATCGGCCTGCCGGGCGGCGGCTTCGGTCTCTCCTATCACTACTCCAACGGCGGCACACCAACCTCCAACGGCCCTGCCCTGTCTGGCATGAACGATGGCGGCGCAATGGAAGGCTCTGTCTCCATTCCTGTGGCACGCGTTGTTGAAATGCTGGAGCGTCCGGGCGAGGAATACGACTTCAACGGCACCCGCTATACCTTCCCGGATATCAAGATTGCTTACTGGGCTGGCGGCAATCCGTTCCATCATCATCAAGACCGTAACCGCATGATCAAGGCCTGGCAGAAACTGGAAACAGTGATCGTTCAGGACTACCAGTGGACAGCAACAGCACGCTTTGCTGATATCGTTCTTCCAGCAGCTTCTGCCTATGAGCGCAATGACATTGAAGCGATGGGCTCTTACTCCAACAAAGCAACTGTGGCCATGAAGAAGATCGTTGATCCGGTCTTTGAAGCACGCAGTGAATACGACATCTTTGTTGATCTGGCAGACCGCCTTGGCAACAAAGAAGCATACACCGACGGTCGCGACGAGATGGATTGGGTCCGTCATTACTACGAGCAAGCTCAAAAACAGGCAGCAAGCAAAAATCTTGAAATGCCTGCATTCGAGAAGTTCTGGGAAGACGGCATCGTCGTTCATCCCGTCTCACAGGCAGCAAAGGAATATGTCCGCTACGCCGACTTCCGCGAAGATCCTCTTCTGGAACCGCTGGGCACACCAACTGGTAAGATCGAGATTTACTCCAAAAACATCGAGAAAATGGGCTACGACGACTGTCCTCCACATCCAATGTGGATGGAACCGCTCGAACGTCTCGATGGCCCGGATGCTAAGTTCCCGGTTCACGTCAACACAGGCCATCCAAACGATCGCTTGCACTCTCAGCTCTGCGGAACAGTCCTTCGTGAAGGCTATGCAGTTGCAGACCGCGAGCCATGCATGATCAACCCAAAAGACGCAGACGCTCGTGGCATCAAGTCCGGTGACGTCATCCGCATCTTCAATGATCGTGGCCAGACACTGGCTGGCGCAATCGTCAGCGAAGACATCATGCCAAGCGTCATTCGCCTTTATGAAGGTGCTTGGTACGATCCTGTCGAAGGCGGCAAAGTCGGCAGTCTCTGCGCTTATGGTGATGTTAACACCCTTACGCCAGACCTTGGCACCTCCAAGTTGGCACAGGGCAACTGCGGTCACACCGTCATCGCAGACTTTGAGAAATTTGAGGGTGAACTGCCAGAAGTCAAAGTCTTCACCGCTCCAAAAAACGGATAGATCAGGAACCAACTAAACACCGAAAGGGCTGCTTAGTGCAGCCCTTTTTTTTGGCACAATCCCAGCATTTTAGTCGATGTTTAGAGCCGTCTATCAGCCTTCAATAACTGCCATCACATAGCATTCAGGCTAGAAAACACGAGTGTGCTAGAACCATCTATGAAATAGACTTGCGGGGAAATGATGACAGAAAAACAACAGAATACATCAGCCCACACCAAGGAAAAAATGGCGCGGCGCTATGACGACGATCATGAGCACAAGCATGATAAAGATCGGCAAGAGTATGAACGCGGCCAGAAAAGCCATCCGGAAACCCAACATGGTGGAGACCCGGAGGGCCACAAACACCCACACAAGCACCGCCCAGGCAAAAGTCATTCGGACGATGGCCACCACCACGCAAAAATGCATGATCACAAAGAGCACACCAGAGAGCATCACAAAAAAGACGAGCATTGATCTCTGGCTATAGGTTCTCACAAAAACACCCCGACCATTTCTGATCGGGGTGTTTTTTATTCTCAGATTTTCAGCTGTATCAGCTACCCAGCAGACCGTTCAGTATCTCCCAGGCACCGGCCAACGGAGCCATAAACCGCGTGGCCAAGGTCAAAAAATTCAACCAAACTAATACAGCAAAGTAGTTCAGCCATCCACCAAGCATCACCCAGATAACAGCCAATGGAGCCACGATCCGCATGATCCATGTGAAGGCGCCCATCCACTTGAAGGTCAAAGATCCGTCGTTGCTCAACTCTTTGCCCATCTTCTCAAGCACAACCCAACCAGCAAACAGCGAGGTCAAAATACCGCCGATTGGCAGGGTGTAGTTGTCAACCGCATAGACCATCAGGTCAAAGAAGTTCATGCCGAACAGCTTGTACTCGCCCCAGACACCCAGAGCCAGTGAACATGGCACGCCGATCAGGAAGATCACAATGCCCACCACAATAGCAGACCATTTGCGCTCAATGCCGTATTCCTCTGCAAAGTAAGCCACCGGAATAGCCAACAAAGAGATGGAAGAGGTCAGAGCAGCAATCAGCAACATGGCGAAGAAGATGATCTGGAACAGATAGCCACCAATCATCTCGCCAAACACAGCTGGCAGAGTGATGAAGGTGAGGCCCGGGCCAGCACCTGGATCCATGCCGAAAGCAAACACAGCTGGCAGAACCAGCAGACCACCCAGCACACCAACCAGCGCCGCTAAGAATACCACCCAGCAAGACGCATTCGGAATGTCTGCATCCTTATCCAGATAAGAACCGTAGGTGATCATCGCGCCCATACCCAGCGACAGGCTGAAGAACGCCTGACCAAGAGCTGCACGCAGCATCTCGCCATTCACCTGCGACCAGTCAGGCACGAGGAAGAACTCAATACCTTCCCAGGCACCCGGCAGGGTCACACTGCGCACCACCAGAACCATCAGCAGAATAAACAGCAATGGCATCAGGACTTTAACGGAACGCTCGATACCTTGAGCAACACCTGCGATCACGATCCCCATGGTCAACACCATGAACACACCGTGATAGAAGATTGGCTCCCATACAGCAGAGACCAACCCGCCAAACTGGGCCTCCAGAAGCTCAGGCTGTGCAGATTCAATGGTGCCAGCAATGCTCTTCACCAGATACGCGATCGTCCAGCCGCCAACAACGGAGTAGAAGGATAGGATCAGGAACCCCGTGATCACTCCAATCACACCCGTAACTGACCACAACCGGCCACCCAGCGCGCGGAACGCACCAACAGGGTTCATCTTCGCTGAACGACCAATGGCAATCTCTGCCATGATCAGCGCTGCGCCGATGGTTGCCATGATGACAAGATAGACCACCAGAAAGGCGCCACCGCCCTGTGTACCTGCCAGGTATGGGAATTTCCAGATGTTACCAAGACCAACCGCAGACCCTGCAGCAGCCATAATGAAGCCGAAGCGGCTTCCCCATTGCTCACGTTTCATTTTTTGTTATTGCCAATCAACATGTGATGGTTTGTTTCAATCAAGCGCAAAAGCTTGAAATGAATTCGTTGTTCCAGCTCTTTTGATGAAATCTTTAGCCTTGTTGACCTGACAGATTGTCGCAGGTAATTTCCCTTACCTCAAAAAATATGCGTTTTTGACAGCTGCACTTAATGGGCGAATTCAAAATATAGTCACATACGCCCATAATTCGCCATCAAACAACGAAACTAACTATAAAATACATATATATTGGTTGTTCATACCATTTATTACGTTAACCAAGCGACAGCAACGCAACTTCCTGCCACCACATGCAGCCCACAAGTTTTTTCGTCGCAGGTTCTGCTCACGCACCGCACCAACACAGTTCAGACACAAAAAAGCACCGCTCAAACGGTGCTTCTTTCTCTCGTTGGGACGGTGATAAGGCCTTATTCCTGAGGCCAACGTCCCCTTACACTGCGATACCTGGCCTGCTTTTCCTCGTCCAGACATACCATCTCACGCGGCAATCTGGCATTCATGGAATGCACCCAATAGCGCTTCAGCTGCCTCAACATAACCCTGTTCCTTATCAAGACCATCTCGGGTGAAGGGACTATGCCCAACAGGTACATTCTCCTCCCTCTTCCGGCCCAGATTAAGTCAAACTACGGATGACCATAAAACAGCATTAAAAAAGGCCACCAAAACTGGCGGCCTTTTCATTGTTTTTGAGTGAAGCTTTATGCTCCGAAGATGGAATGGACCATCACCCAGATGATCGCAAGCGGTGCAACCACACGGCACATCCACTTCCATGCTGTCAGATAGGCAAACGGACGTTCACCGTTATTGGTCACTTCCGCAGCAAACTTGTCATAGCTCACCCAACCAGCAACCAGACAGGTCGCAATCGCGCCAAGTGGCAGGAAGTAGTTGTCAGTGAGGTAGCCAAGGAATTCGAAGAAATTCAGCTCGAAGAATGTGATATCACCCCACACGCCTAGCGCCAGAGAACTTGGAACACCAAACAGGAAGATCACAATGCCAACCCAGATGGTGGCCGCCTTACGACCAACATTGAACTCTTCGCAAATGAACGCAACCACGACCTGCAGCAAGGAGATTGCTGAGGTGATCGCAGCCACAAACAGCAGCACGAAGAAACAAAGCTGAATAAACATGCCAAATGGCAGTTCAGCAAAGATCGCTGGCAGTGTGATGAAGGTCAATCCCGGGCCTGCAGCCGGATCCATGTTGAACGCGAACACAGCTGGCAAAATAAGGAAACCAGCCAGAACCGCGACCAGAAGATCAAGACCAACGACCCATAGCGATGCGCTTGGAATGCTCTCTTTGTTACCCAGATAAGAACCATAGGTGATCAAAGCACCCATACCCAGAGACAGCGTGAAGAACGCCTGCCCCAGAGCTGCGGCAACCATGTCTGCATTTAGGTGAGACCAATCAGGAACGAGGAAGTACTCAACACCTGCCATTGCCCCATCAAGGGTTAGAGAACGAATTACCAATAGCCCCAGCAGGATAAACAGGAGAGGCATCATGATCTTCGATGCCTTTTCAATGCCGCCGGTAATACCGTTGATCACAATCAGTACGCCAATCGCCATAAAGGCTGCGTGATAAATGATCGGCTCAACCGCGTTTGACACAAGAGCATCAAAGTGTCCCTTAAACTCCGCATCGGAGTAACCAGAAAATGCACCGGTGATTGTCTTAACCACGTAGGCGATGGTCCAGCCACCAACAACGGAATAAAACGAGAGAATAAGAAACGCGGTCAAAACCGCCATGAGACCAAAAATTGACCAGCCTGCGCCGCCAACACGTTTAAACGCGCTGAATGGATTGGCCTGAGCCTGACGGCCCAGCGCAATCTCTGCGATCATCACGCACAAACCAATCGCGATCAAAAACGCAACATAGACAATGAGGAACGCCCCGCCGCCTTGCGCGCCAACTAAATATGGAAATTTCCAGATATTACCTAATCCAACCGCTGAACCTGCAGCAGCCAGAATGAAGCCGATACGACTTCCCCAATGCTCTCGTTGCATGTGACCTGAGCCATTCTTGTTGATTTTGCTTAAGTGTATTTTTGAAATCAACTTTCACAAGTTGCCCGATTCTAGCAATATAACGCTAGAGATACACCCCTTTTATGCAACAGAGTTTCTCATATATGACCATCAGGTGTCACGATACCTATAAAAGTGTAATACTGATTACTACGCGGCATTTGGTGAGATTAACTCAACAAGATAAGTAGTATTGATTACTTTAGACATGCAGCAATCAATACTACCAGTGATATATCTTATACTCAATTACACTTAGCACAAGAGTTTGGCCACAGTGTCGTATTGCAAAGAGACTGGATGTTGCTGACAATTGCATCCGCACCAACAGCTTTTGCACTCTGACAAGCACCGTTTGCATTGCCCACGGACAGTTTGCCATTAGAGACCACAGACAGCGGAAAGCTCATGTTTGTGCGTTGATAAACCAGCGAGTTCTGACCGCACTTGATCATCGGCATTGGGCCGTCTGCATTGCTTCCATCCGCATACAGCACATCACCGCGATTACAGTACTGTGTCATGGGCGGAGTAACCTGGTTGGAACTCCCCTGAGCATAGCCTTCAGAGGCAACCATGAAAGGAACGGCCAATAGAAGGCCGAGACACAAAAAGTTACGCATTTTTCTTCCTTCTTGTTTGGTCCCACCCCTACACAATCATGGCAGGACACTGATAAGGACGAAACATCCGCACAGATGTGAAAGAAAAGGCTGCTGAGCCAAACCCAGCAGCCTTGTAATATGTATCAATATCGAACCGGCTTGCGAGGTATCACGCAAGCCCCGCTTACTCAGCAGGCTCCAGTGTAGAAGTTTGCGCCGTCACCGCTTTGCGAGCCTCATCATACTCTGACGACAACCGAGCAACCAGATCACCAGTGCTGCCAATGGTTTTCACCGCACCAATGCCCTGACCGCAGCCCCAGATCTCTTTCCAGCTCTTCGGCTTTCCCTTGTCAGCACTGTGAAAGTCCATGGTCTTCAGATCGCCTTCTGGCAGATTACTGGGATCCATGCCTGCTTGCTCGATGGATGGCTTCAGATAGTTGCCATGCACACCGGTAAACAGATTGGAATAAACGATATCCTCTGCACCGCTATCAACGATCATCTGCTTATAGGCCTGCTGAGCATTCGCTTCCTCAGTCGCAATAAAAGCGGACCCGATGTAAGCCAGATCAGCACCCATCACCTGTGATGCAAGAATAGACTTGCCAGTACTGATACTGCCTGAAAGCAGAAGTGGGCCATCATACCACTCACGGATTTCCTGAATAAGCGCAAACGGTGATGTTGTGCCTGCATGGCCACCAGCACCAGCGGCAACAGCAATCAGACCATCAGCCCCCTTCGCAACCGCCTTATGCGCATGGGTGTTGGTAATGATGTCATGCAGCACGATGCCGCCGTAAGAATGAACCGCATCAAACACCTCTGGGCGCGCACCAAGAGAGGTAATCACGATTGGCACCTTGTACTTCACGCAAAGCTCAACATCATGCTGCAGACGATCATTGGAGCGATGCACAATCTGGTTCACAGCAAACGGAGCTGACGGTTTGTCAGGATTTGCCGCATCATAAGCTGCCAGCTCTTCTGTAATCTGGATCAACCACTCTTCCAGCTTTTCCTGCGGGCGAGCATTAAGCGCCGGGAAGGAACCAACAATCCCTGCCTTACACTGTGCAATCACAAGGTCTGGATTGCTGATGATAAACAAAGGACTGCCAACAACTGGCAGGCGCAACTTATTCTTCAAAAAATCCGGCAAAGCCATTTCAAACACACTCCCTTACAATTCAATCTGCTGCCTGTTTGATCTCAAAATCGGGCAGCATCACCTCTCCGGCGCTTCAACCTCTCCTGAATGTCCTGCATCATCTCGCCACTCTGGTCATCAACCAGTGCCAGAACATCCCGGGCACTCAATTCTCTGTAGTCTTGCGAAAGCACACGCACATCACGCACTGGCTCTCCGCTTTGCTTGTCCAGCAGTTCCAGCCTCGGCCCGTCTTCACGGGCTTCCCAGCGCTCACTCCATTGGTGCAGCGCAATCATCACCGGGTAAAAGTCCATGCCCTTCTCGGTGAGCAGATAGACCGTTCCGCGCTTGTCCTGCTGGTCTTGCTCCTTCCGCAGCAAACCCGTTTGCACCAGACGCCGCAAACGATCTGTCAGTACACTGGTGGAGATCTGCAAATGCCCCTGAAAGTCATCAAAGCGCTTGATGCCCTGAAACTGGCACCTCAGGATAAGCAGGATCCAGGGATCCCCCATTTGCTCGATCGCTTGAGCAACCGCGCAGTCAACACCTGCAAAGCTTCGTCGCGCTCCACTCATTCCCGGCTCCGGCACTTTCAATTTAACTTCGTTTAAAGAAGCTATTTCCAGTTTACCTAATGGGCAACCTAGCTCTTTGGCCTAGTCTTCAACCGAACCACTGAGTCCTTTTCAAAACCTCTGCACAACACCAAAATCGCTCTGGATTGCCGCGTCCAGCCGGTCCGTGTCAAGTTGTCCCCAGCCCTGCCAAACTTTTTTCAAGCTAAGTTTCGCTCACCGAAACCACCCGAAACCCTCTTTCCGAAAAACCTTGTGTTTCGGTTTCCAAAACCGATTTCGGACTTAACAAAACCGATTTTGTTGACTTCCAAAATCGGTTTTGTAAGCATCATCGATGAAATCAGATCATGAATGGGAGCGATCTGATGACAACCTATTGGGTGGGAATTCTGTGAGCATCACTGACCAGAATGTGCAACAGAGAAAATCTGTGACCATTGGAGACGTGGCACGCCATGTAGGCGTTGCAAAGGGCACCGTGTCCCGCGTCCTGAACAACTACACGGACATTTCCAAAGCAACTCGCGAGCGCGTCCTCAAAGCAGTCGAAGAGCTGGGCTATCGCCCCTCCTCCACAGCACGCAATCTTAAGCGTGGCCGTGTCGACACCTTCGGCATCGTACTGCCGCTCATGCCCGGCAAAGGAGCTGACCCGTTCCTCGCCGAGTTTTTAAACGGCATGACCCGGGCACTCAATGCCGTCGATAAAGACCTGCTGGTGACAACGGCAAGCTCCATGGATGATGCTGTGCTGGCAATCCGCCGCCTGATCTCCTCGCAAAAGGTCGATGGCTTCGTTCTCACAAGAACCGCCACCAACGACCCTCGCGTGGACTATCTATTGGACCGGGGTTTTCCGTTTGTCAGCCATGGCCGTACAGCCCGCGAAAGCCAACATCCATGGTTCGACATCGACAACCACGCCGCGTTCTATTCAGCAGCCAGAAAGGTCATTGCGCAAGGCCACACCCGCATCGCGCTGGTGATGTCCAATCCGCAAATGAACTTCAGTCGTCTGCGTATTGAAGGGTTCCAACAAGGCTTGGAAGAAGCCGGCCTGTCTTTTGAAGACCAGCTGATCGTCGAAACATCCTTGGATGAACCGGGCGGGGAGCAGGCAGCGCTTCAGCTACTGCATCAGGACCGTCCGCCAACAGCTATCATCTGCATGACCGATGCCATTGCCATCGGCGTCACCAAGATCATTCGCCGCCATGGTTTGACGATTGGTGAGGACGTCACAGTCATTGGTTACGACGGCCTGCCTGTGTGCGAGCACTTCGACCCGCCGCTTACCAGCTTCGCTCAGGAACCAGTCCTTGCAGGCAGCACACTGGCAGAGCTTCTCACAAAAGCAATCAGCGGCCAGCCAGCACGGGAGCTGCAGGTATTGGCCGAAGCAAGACTTATTCAGCGTGGCTCTGATGGTCCGCCACGCAAAACACCTGAGGAGCTGAAAGCTCACCTCAGCACATACTTCGCAACCGCATAATGGAGGAAATTATGTTCGGGAGGAACATTCTAAGAACGACAGCCCTTGTTGGCACGCTTGCATTTGCAATGAGTGCTGCACAGGCTGAAGCGCTGCGCTTCTGGACCACAGAAGAACAGCCTGCACGTCTTGCCAAGCAGGAGGCAATGGCAAAGGCGTTTACCGAGAAGACCGGCATTGAAGTCAATGTCATTCCGGTAACCGAAAAAGACATGGGCACCCGCGCAACAGCAGCTTATGCAGCTGGTGATCTGCCTGACGTCATCTATCATCCGCTGATCCACGTTCTGCCATGGGCAGAAGCTGGCATCATCGACACCGATGCAGCAACCGAAGTCATCGAAGATCTGGAAGAAAGCACCTTCGCATCCGGCGCTCTGAACATGGCAGCCCTGCCTGACGGCTACGCAGCTGTTCCGGTGGATGGCTGGACTCAGATGATCGTCTACCGCAAGGACCTGTTTGATGCTGCCGGTCTGGAAGCACCAAACACCTACGCTTCCATCCTCGCAGCTCTCGAAAAACTGCACAATCCGCCAGAGCAGTTCGGCTTTGTGGCTGCAACAAAGATCGACGAAAGCTTCATGAGCCAGCTGCTGGAACATGTGCTTCTGGCAAATGGTGCAACTCCGGTTGACGAAAACGGCTTCAAAGGCTTTGACGAGAAGAAGCTGGCAGAAGCTCTGACTTTCTACAAAGCATTGGCAAAAGCATCTCCTCCAGGCGATCTGTACTGGAAACAGTCCCGTGAGTTGTACTTCGCTGGCAAGGCAGCCATGATCATCTGGTCACCGTTCATTCTGGACGAGCTGGCAGGCCTGCGTGACAGCGCACCACCAACCATCAACGGTGACCCAACCTCCAAGGAACTGGCAGGTAAGACCGGCGTTGTAACCACTCTGTCAGGCCCATCCAACAAGGCTGGCGCAGCATGGGGCGACATTCGTTACTTCTCCATAACCAACGATGCTGACACAGAAGCTGCACAGCAATTCGTGGAATACTCCATGAACGATGGCTATCTGGCGACCCTGTCCATCGCGCCAGAAGGCAAATTCCCTGTCCGCCGCGGCAATGCAGAAGACAAAGAAGCCTTCATCAAAGGCTGGGCAACCCTGCCAGTGGGTGTGGACCGCAAAGCACCGCTTACAGAGCTCTATCCGGCTGAGACAATCACCCAGCTTGTGGAAGGTCTGGATACGGCCAGCCGTTGGGGAGTGAAGGAAGGCCAGCTCAGCCTCGCCTCCAAGATCCTGAACTCCATGGCCATCAACCGCTACACCCGCGAGTTCATTGATGACGAACTCTCTGCAGAAGAAGCGGTCACCAAGATCAATCAGGAACTTGCCAAGATCAAGTAAGGCCTGATGCCACGATCTCAGCCCGCAGGCCTCATGTCTGCGGGCTCTCAACCCACCAAAACCACCGTGATATCAGGAGCACAGCGCAATGAGCGCCATAGCCGATCAGGCCGGAAAATCTGTTAGCACAGCGGGTGAAAGCGTGAGCCAACCGCCCAAAGGCGCAGGCCCCATGCAAAAGCGGGAAGCACGCCTTGCCTACACCATGCTGGCGCCCACGTTTCTGATCATCCTCGCAATTGTTCTCGGACCTCTGGTCGCCAACTTCTGGATCAGCTTTAAGCCCGTGGAGCTGGGCGATCTGCGCGCTCCGAAAGTCCTCATCAACGAACGCGTCAAAGGCAAACCAAAGCAGGTAGGCGATCCGGCAACGCTGGAGTACCGCGTCAGAAATTCCTCCCAGAAAAACTCCATCGCAGACGCAGGCTTTACCGATATCCTCCCACCCGGTTTCACCGCGCTAAAGCTGCCGAATGCCTGCTCTCTCAATGCGGTCAACATACAGTGCGACCTTGGCACGCTTGAGGGCAAAGCCCGCGAAAAACTGGTCATTTCAGGCACAGTCTCTGACGAATACCTTGCTTTGAGAAAGCCGGAGAAAGCCAGCAAGCCCGTTTCTTACGGCGATGCTGACAGTGTGCTCACCAACGGCACGTTCACGCTCGATAACTTCCGCCGTGTGTTTGACAGTGACGAGTTCTGGAACGTTCTGCGTGTCACGTTCTACTACACCATCTTCGGCACAGTTGGCGCACTGGTCCTCGGCCTGTTTGCAGCCCAGCTCCTCAACACCTCCTTCAAGGGCAGAGGCATTCTGCGTGGGCTCTTCCTGTTCCCCTACGTATCTCCAGTGATTGCCGTTGCTTTCACCTGGGTCGTCTTGCTGGATCCATTCTCCGGAACCCTGAATGCCCTGCTCACCAAGATGGGAGTTCTCGCAGAACCGGTAAACTTCTTCGGTCAGCGCGCGGTAGATCTGCACCTGTTCGGAACCTCCTTCGAGTTTCCACTGGCGCTCTCAACTGTCATCGCGTTTGAGGCATGGCGTTACTTCCCGCTGTCTTTCCTGTTCATTCTGGCTCGCATGCAATCCGTTTCAACGGACATCTATGAGGCAGCTGAAATGGACGGCGCCACTCCAATTCAGCAGTTCTGGTACATTTCCCTGCCACAACTCATGGGCATCCTGTCCGTCCTCTTCCTGTTGCGCTTCATCTGGACCTTCAACAAGTTCGACGACATCTTCCTGCTCACTGGTGGTAACGCCGGAACCCGCACCCTGACCGTAGATGTGTACGAACAAGGCTTTGCCCTTTCCAATCTGGGTGCAGGTGCTGCCGTTGCCGTGGTCGTCTTTGTTGTTCTCGTCACCTTCGCCACCTTGTTCATCCGCTTTTCCACCAAGGAGGAAGGGCTATGAGATTGCTCAGTAGTTACGTTCTTGCCGGCCTAAGCGGCGCCGTCTGGGGCTTCCTCTCCATGATCGTGATTGGTGTCACCCTGACACTCATCACAGGAGAGCTCGCCATCCCACAAGTGGGCGCCGCCGTCCTCGCCTCCGCGCTGGGCGCTCTCTTCACCCATCTGTGGGAGAGCAAATCCGCCAGCACCGGACAAAAATACGCACCAGCCGCCATCATCCTACTGGCCCTGTTGGCAGCAACCTTCGGCGCTCCGTTTGCCCTGCCGCTTTCCGTAGAACCGCTCTGGCAGCTCATCGCACTGATCTCCTTTGTAGCCATAACGTTCTGGGCCAATCGACAGACACTGGCAGGCACGCCAAAGGGCAACCTCACGCGATATGAGAAGGAAGTCGTCTTTCTACGTGTCGCAAAAGGCTTTGGCTTCGTCATATTCACGGTGATGGTTGCCCTGCCATTCTACGTCATGGTCATGACCAGCCTGAAAAGCCAACAACAACTGCTCGGCAACCCGCTGGATCTGTCCATTGATCTGTCAGGCGGCATCTCCGGCATGTTCCGCTCTTACGTAGAGCTGTTCACCCAGTTCAACTTCGGCACCTACCTGACGGTCTCTGCTATTGTTTCAGTAGCAACTGTCATCCTGACCCTTCTGTTCTCAGTTCCGGGCGCCTATGCGGTCTCCCGCCTAAACTTCCCGGGGCGCAGCTGGATGTCCCGCTCCGTGCTGCTCATCTACATGGTGCCGGCGATTGTTCTGGTCATACCGCTTTACGCTGTCTTCTCTCAGCTGGGCCTGCGCAACTCACTGACAGGCCTGCTCATCGTCTATCCGGCAACCACCATTCCGGTCGCCCTTTACATGCTGCAAGGCTATTTCAAAGGCCTGCCTGCTGAGCTGGAAGAAGCAGGCCTCATGGATGGTCTCAGCCGTCTGGGTGTGATCCTCAAAATCACCCTGCCGCTGTCCTTGCCAGCGCTGGCATCCGTATCCCTTTACGTCTTCATGATCGCGTGGAACGAATTCCTCTTCGCCTTCATGTTCCTGGATGATCCGGACATCTTCACCCTTTCGCGCGGTGTCGTGTCCCTCAACTCTTCAGAAGTCCCCCGTCAACATTTGATGGCCGGTGCGGTCATCGCAACAGTCCCTGTTCTTGGCATCTTCCTGTGGTTCGAACGCTTTCTCGTTCAGGGCCTCACAGCAGGCAGCGTCAAAGGCTAAGCGGCACTGTCAAAAAGAAAAAACATCGGAGTATCTACTATGTCCGCACAACTCGACAATCAGGCCATTTCCATCCTCAAGGAAAATGATCTGGGCGGCTATACCATCCCGACCAAAGGCCTCTACCCATACCAGTGGAACTGGGACAGCGCCTTCGTCGCCCTCGGCTTTGCCACGTTCAACATGGACCGCGCATGGGAAGAGATTGAACTGCTCTTTGAAGGCCAGTGGGATGACGGCATGGTTCCGCACATCATTTTCCGTAAGGATGACCCGAGCTACTTCCCGGGCCCATCCGTCTGGGGCACCACAAACCCGAAAATCCCAACCTCCGGTCACTCTCAGCCACCAGTGGCAGCAACCGTTGTTCGTCGTTTGTTTGAGCAGGACACCTCAGAAGCCGGCATCGAGAAAATCAAAACCCTCTTCCCGAAATTACTGGCATGGCATCGCTGGTATCACACCTATCGCGATCCGGAAGGTCACGGCGTCATCGCAATCATGCACCCATGGGAATCTGGCCGCGACAACCTGCCAGACTGGGACAACGCGGCAAGCCACGTCGATATCTCCGAGATCGGCGAGTACACCCGTAAAGACACATCTCACGTAAACCCTGAGATGCGCCCGAAGAAGATCGACTACGACCGCTATCTTGCAATCGTGAAGTTTGGCCGCGACAACAACTGGGACCCAAAGATCGTTGCAGATCAGTGTCCATTCTTTGTGGCTGACCCAGGCAACACCTTCATCCTGCTGCGCGCAGACCGTGACCTGCTGGCCATGGCCGAAGCGCTGGGAGAAACAGACGCAGCCGAAGAACTGAAGGGCTGGATTGCGCTGACGGAAAAAGGCGTGGCCAAGCTCTGGAATGAAGAAAAACAAGCCTTCTGCACTTACGATCTGCGCAATGACGTTCTGGGAGACGGCATCTCCAGCGCCTCCTTCCTCGCACCATATGCAGGCATTCGCGAAGAGAAGTACATCAACCCAACACGTAAGCATTTCGACCGTATCGCGGCAAAGGTCAACTACACCATGCCAAGCTACGATCCGGATCATCCGCTGTTTGAAAGCATGCGCTACTGGCGTGGTCCGGTCTGGGGCATCATCAACTACCTCATCGCAACTGGCTTTGCTGATATGGGCGACACAGCACGCGCTGAGCGCCTGCGCACAGACACTGTTTCGCTGATCGAAAAGAGTGATTTTGCGGAATACTTTGATCCAATCACTGGCGAAGGTGCTGGCGGCAACTCCTTCTCATGGACATCCGCCATCTGGCTCACATGGGCCACACCAAGCCTGACCGCTAAAGCAGCCTGAGGAGGAACGGAAGAATGGGAGCTATTCGCCTTGAGGGTGTCGAAAAATGGTTTGGGGATCTTCAGGTCATCAAAGGGATTGATCTTGAGATCGATCACGGGGAGTTCGTCATCTTTGTTGGCCCCTCTGGCTGCGGCAAGTCCACACTTCTGCGGGTGATCTCCGGTCTGGAAGAAGCCAGCCGTGGCACCGTACACATTGATGGCAAGGACGTCACCGCTCTGCCACCGGCCGGGCGTGGACTCTCTATGGTGTTTCAGAGTTATGCGCTCTACCCACATATGAGCGTGCGCGAAAACATGGGCTTTGCTCTGAAAACTGCAGGCGCTCCAAAAGCTGAGATCGAGGCCAAAGTTAACAAGGCAGCCGAAGTTCTTCAGCTGGAAGAATATCTGGATCGCCGCCCTAAGGCGCTCTCTGGTGGTCAACGCCAGCGCGTTGCCATTGGCCGGTCCATCGTCCGTGATCCAGCTGCCTTCCTGTTTGACGAGCCGCTCTCCAACCTCGATGCAGCCCTGCGTGTTGAAATGCGTTTCGAGATTGCAAAACTACACCGCAATCTGGATGCCACCATGATCTATGTGACCCATGATCAGGTGGAAGCCATGACACTGGCAGACAAGATCGTGGTTCTGCAGTCTGGTCGTATCGAACAGGTCGGCTCTCCGCGAGAACTCTATGAGCGCCCGGACAACCTGTTTGTGGCTCAGTTCATCGGCTCACCAAAGATGAACATCATACCCGTTGAGTTCAGCAGCGATACCTTCACGCTAGCTGGCTTCTCCGAGCAGCCATCCCCTTTCAGAGATAACGAAGCTACACCTGTGAAACTGGGCATCCGCCCAGAACACATCAGCGTTGTTCCACCAGCAGAAGCCGCTGTGACGGGTACGGTGGAACACGTCGAGTACCTCGGCGCAGACCTCTTCATCTATGTTGCAGCCAAAGGGCTTGGCACCATTTTGGTCAGACTATCCGGCCTGGAGCACTACAGCGCAGGCGACACCGTCGGCCTGTCTTTCGACCCCGCCCTCACCCACTTCTTCGGGGCTGATGGCAAAGCCGTACGGGTGAACAGCGAGAAGGCAATAGAACCAGCCTGAAACAACAAGCAGTCTCGATAAACAAAAGGCTTGGGTGCTCACACATCCAAGCCTAACTTTTTAAGCCACTAAAACCCGCTTAGAAACGATAGGTGATACCAGCACCAACCAGCCAGGGATTCAGCTCAGCTGTGCCCTTCAGCTTGTTACTGCCAACTTTCACGTCAAAGTCTGGCTCAAGGAACAGCTTCTTGACGTCGAGGTTTACACCCCAGTTGTCATCAATCATGTAATCGAAACCAACCTGAAGCGCTGCACCAAATGTGTTTTCAATATCAAGATCATCAACATCGTTGGCATCTTGATTATAGAAAATCGTGTAGTTCACGCCCGCACCGATATAAGGCTTGAAAGCGCCAAAGTTGGTGAAGTGATACTGCAAAGTCAAAGTTGGCGGCAGGATCCATGTGTCTCCCACATCGGTACCAGCAAGAGCACCATCACCATCTACGTTTGCCCACGTCGTTCCCAAAATAAGCTCAGCAGCAATATTTTCAGTGAAGTAATAGGTGATATCCAGCTCGGGCACCACTGTGTTGGAATAGGACAGATCTGAGCCGGAAACACCATTAACGTGCCCGCTATCTTCAGTAATCACACCCAGAGCGCGCACACGGATCTGCCAAGGGCTCTTTTCAGATGCAGCCGCAGCAATGATATCTTCCTGTGGCACAGGCATATCTGCCGCCAGAACCTGACCAGCAGGCACCACCATCGCAGCAGTGACCATAAGGCCCATCACCCTTTTCAAACTCATCTCCACCTCCAGTTGTATAAGTAAATTTTACACTTATTCCAATTATTGAGAGTGGAGCACGTGAGCATTGAGGTGCATCAAACCAGCATTGATAATATAAGTACTATTTATAATAGTAATTTTGCCGGATAAGAAATGTGAAATGTTGATTTCAAATAGACATTTCCTGCAAGAAAACTAGCACAACCGCCAGATCACAACAAGCCTAAGGAAACTCTCATCACTTTATTTCATCATAATAATTGATATATAACCCGTACAACAATGCCTCCTACCACCACAATCACCAGCTGAAAACACACAGGCTTCCATCACTCCAACGTTTGTCACTGCGCCCAGAACCCGCTATGAAGTGGAGACTTCGTGCAGGCAGATCCGTAAGGCACACACCTTCCTTGCAACATCTGGCTCTGACCGAAGTCTCTTCAGTTTTAAGTCTACCGGGTTTTGTGAGTGGGGGAATAAATGGCTGCGCAGTGGTGCATCGGTCTGATGACCGGAACGGTAATGGACGGCAACGTCGACATCGCCATGCTGAAAACCGATGGACAAACCATCGAAGAGTTCGGCCCTTACACACTGGCAAGTTATCCCCCTGAAACCAATCAGCTGATCGCCGAAGCCATGGCCACCGCTCAGGACTGGAATTTCGCATCCAAGGAACCTGAAATTTTCTCACGAGCGGAGAAAGCACTCAGCGAGGGACAAGCCCACGCAATTTCACATTTCCTTTCAAAAAACTCCATTTCAACGCAAAATATTGCGTTAATCGGTTTTCACGGCCAAACCGTCCTGCACCGCGCACCCAAAGGCAGCCAAAAAGGCGCAACCCGCCAGCTCGGTGACGGCCAGATCATCGCTGATATCCTCGATATTCCAGTGCTTTACGACTTCAGAACGCAAGATATCGAAGCAGGTGGACAAGGCGCGCCCCTCGCAGCCATCTACCATCAGGCCCTCTTAAGAAGCGCCGGTCTGTCCGACAATCCAACGGACACAACAATTCTGAATCTCGGCGGCGTCGCCAACATCTCGTGGTGGGACGGGCATAACACCCTGATTGCCTTCGACACAGGCCCGGCCAACGCGCCTATAAACGACTGGATCAGCTCCCATAATCGCGGCGACATGGACCGCGACGGCCTCATCGCTGCCAGCGGACAAGTGGACGAAGACCACCTCAAAAAGCTTCTCGAACACCCCTATCTCACCGAAGCCTTCCCCAAATCCCTCGACCGCAACAGCTTCACAAAAGACATGGCAACCGGCCTTTCTCTGCAAAACGGCGCAGCAACACTCACCGCATTTTCGGCAAGCGCAGTCGGCAAGGGGTTGGACATGCTACCAAAACGTCCAGCCCGCCTGGTAGCATGCGGTGGAGGTCGTAAAAACCCGCAGCTTCTGAAAGAGATCGAAGCACGGGCAAACGTAAAAATCATTCAGGCAGAAGAGCTTGGCTGGCGTGGCGATGCAGTGGAGGCCGAATGCTTCGCCTTCCTCGCGGCCAGATGCGATCGCAATTTGCCGATCAGTTTTCCGGGAACCACAGGCGTTCCAATGGCCATGTCAGGTGGTACAAAGGCGCTTCCACACCAACACACCAGCTAAACAGCCGTACCAGAAGTAAAAAGGTGGGAGCCCTTGCCGCCGCGCAAGAGCTCCCACCGACCTCTTGTTTAAAGCTCAAAAGGTCTCAACTTCAAATATCTATAAGAAAAGGTAGGCAGTATATTCTGGTCGCAACATTGTAGATATTTGATATCTTGAAAGAATTTCAACTATCTGCAACACAATCAACATACTCGAAAGTTATTTTAACAAAAACCCCTCCAAACAACCAAAACAACAACTGTTGCAATTCAGTACCTTGATGTTTATTCGAACACAAACAAGTAGTATTGCACAAATACACAACACAATACTTATAGGGTCTATGTATTTTTTACAGTAAAAACTGGCAAGGCATGTGCTAATCCATTGGCAATCCCACGAGAAGCGACATAAAGGCAGTTTGAATTTTCCCAAAGTCATGCTACCTCCTTTTTAAGGGAGGAGCCGTCTTTGAAGAGAAGAACTATCAACCGCATTGCCTTTGTTTCCAGCGATACGCCAGAAGCACTTGCTGCACGCCAAGCTCTTGAAAAGATGTATGGATCTGCCTCGCAAGACGATGCGGACGTCATTGTCGCGCTTGGCGGCGACGGAGTTATGCTCTCTTATCTACATAAGTTTATGAACAAAGGCATGCCGATCTACGGCATGAATCGCGGTTCAGTCGGCTTTCTCATGAATGAGTACAAGACTGAAGGCCTGATCGAACGCCTTGAAAAAGCAGAGATAACACCTCTCCATCCACTCAACATTGAAGCTGTCGACAAAGACGGAAACGAGTTCACCGCTCGTGCAATCAATGAAGTCTCTTTCCTCCGCAAATCCCATCAGGCTGCGAAACTGCGCATCTCCGTTGATGGCCGCGTCCGCATGGAAGAGCTGGCCTGCGATGGTATCATTATCTCTACTCCCCAGGGCAGCACAGCTTATAACCTGTCAGCCCATGGCCCGATCCTGCCGATTGACTCTCCCCTGATGGCACTTACACCCATCAGTGCCTTCCGTCCAAGACGCTGGCGCGGAGCTCTGCTCTCGACACAGAACACCGTTAAGATTGAAGTACTTGAAGCAGACAAGCGCCCGGTCAACGCAGCCGCTGATCACCGTGAGTTCCGAAATGTTATCAGCACGACCATCTATCAGGACGCGACAGCTCAAAGCTGCATCATGTTCGATAATGAACACAGCTGGGACGAACGTATCCTCTCTGAGATGTTTAAGTACTAAGACACAACCAGTTGATGCTGTGATCACAACCAAATATGCTAGAAGAAACAACTTCGGGTTGGAATTGCTCGTAAAATAGTTAGATATTATTTCGAATTCGAAATATAATCACACCTACAGCAATGCAGGCTCAGGAATTACGCAGGACAATGGCTTCTTTAACTGGTTCAGATAAATCTTCTCAGGAACACATCCGCGTTCCAAACGACCTTTCCAAAAAAGTCCGGAAGATGTCGACCATTGAAGCTGCCAAGTTCGATCCGGTCAAAGCTGCTGAAGAAGCCATCGAGAAACTCTCTGACAAGTTTGAGAGCTGGATGGGATCGGAAGTCGATTGCCTGAAAGAGACCAATCAGGCAGCTCAGAATGCTGATTTTACAGAGGAAACCTACGACGCACTGTTCCGCTGCGCCCACGATATCAAAGGCCAGGCGGAGACTCTGGGCTTCCCACTGGTTGGCCGCGTTGCAAACAATCTGACACTCTTGCTGGTCGCCGCCAAGACACAAGAGAGCTTCCCGAAAGAGCTCATCGCTCAACACGTAAGCGCAATCAATGCAATGATTTCTGAAGATGCCCGCGACGAAACCAATCGGCTTGGTGTCGCGCTTGTGACAAGGCTGGAAGAAGCAAGCGCACCGCTCACGGAGCTCGTCGACAGCTAATCAAGCAATAATCTGAATACCTTAAGCAACGTCGCTCAGCATTTCAGCTACACGAGTACGTGCACTTTCGCGCGCAGCCTCATTTGAGAGGCGATGCAACAAGTCTTGCAGATCTCCCAGATCCTCAATACCCAGCTCATCTTCCAGCGCAATCAGATCACCCGCTACAATGCGTGACTTGGACCAATGGTCGATCTGCATGTTTTCGACCCGTTGCCAGCTGGCAATACACTCCTGGAAAAGTGCATGCGTGCGATCAGGTAAGCCAGCGGCTGATAAGACGCGTCGCAGCGAAGCACCAAATGGCGTCGCCAATGCGTCAAACACCTGATCCTCCTCATAATCAGACAAACGAGCCAACGAGCTTGTAAGCAAGTTAAAGCAACCGGTTACTGCTGAACGAAGCAAAAGAACGCTTGTCATCTGAGCGGAAACAACCAGATGTTCAACAAGCCCGTGCAGCTCTTTGTCAGAGGCACTCCAGGCCAGTGAAATCGTGGAACGATCCTGCGCATCAGCAACCAGCTGCTCGGGAGCACGCATATTCCTTGCACCAAGCACCTGCGGATGATCACCAAGACCTTCAGTGTAACGCCGCAGCATCATATGTCGGATTTGCAAGGGAACATCATCACGAGACATCAGAGCATCTTTCACGTCCCGGCTTTCGCCAAACCGTGCAACCACACGTTCCATACTGTTGGGTGTGATCTCTGCTTTCTCATTTGCAAGCAAAGCAACACAGGCCTCTTCACAAGCAACTTCGCAGATAGCAGCAGACAAGCCCACCGTAATTTCAGGTCGGCTGGCAACTGCAACACAACGCTGAGTGGAGCCTGTCGCAACAAGATCCACCAGCTCACCTTCTGGAATAGTCGTTGCACCAGAAAGCAAAGGCAGCGCAACTTCATCTTCGTCCACGAGCAAAGCAGAAATGATGTGAGAAGGAACAATCTTTGCAGCGCCAAAGGCTTCTGCAAGAGCGGTCCGAACCGCGACATCACGATCATCAAGCAGGAAGGTCAATGCTGCCTCTGCTTCGCTGTACTCAGAGCTTTCAAGTTCAGAGTACAAGAAAGCACGCACCAAAGCACCAGCCGCCTGTACGCGACTTCCACTTGGCGCATACTGCACCCAATTCAGAAAACTCTTGATAATCATGGCACTCAGAAACCTGTATCCACCAACTATGGGTAGAAATAATTAATCATAATTCTTAAGGCTTCGTTCACCGCACCCGCAGTTTCTCGTAAAACTTGTTTTTTGAAAGATTAGAGCAGCAAGAAACGCCTGTAAGTCACAGGTTCTAGACCTTCTTACTTAAGGACTTTCCACTTGTTTGGGACGGCGCAAGAAATTTGGTCAGGTCCAAAGGCGCACCAGATGGTCGCGCAACTGGTTTTGGTGCAACAAACTGTTGGCTGATTGATTCCTGAACCTCAACACCGGATCGCTTCGTCTCACTCACAGCTTTGGACGCAGTTAATGCTGCCGCTTCGTCAGTTCGAAACAGGGACTGAAAAGGAGCCTCATCTTTATCAACCGTCGTCGCACGCCATGCTGTCAGGATACGGCTTTCAACGCGGTGGCTGTCAATCGGCTTAGTGATAGGCCCCTTACGCACACCAACTGCCGGACGACCTGAACCAGCAATCGTATCATTAAAGCGCCCAACCAAACGGTCATGCACATCGCTGACAGTCCGTGCCTGCCCATCCTTGTTGTAAAATACAGCCTTATTGGACCGCGCTTGCAGCGGAAACAGGTCCGCAGCCGGGTGCTCAGGTCGGTCCTGAGCAGCATTCAAAAGCCGTAGACTACCGTTCACCCCAAGAAAATGCGCAAGATACAGCTCACCAGCGGACGGGTCCCGCCCCAGATTTGAAGAAAGTCCAGAGGCGTTGTCTTTTGCCAAAGCACCGGCAACAAGCGAAGAGATATCAGGGTCATAACGCAGATCCAGAAGCTGTTGCTTCAGGTGCTTGTTGTCGACGCGGTACTTACCATTTGCATCAACACGAATGTGCTGCGCATAGTCTTGCAAGCCCAATTCCTCGCCATTTTTCTTGAGCGTCTCAAGCCAGGTGGACCCGATGAATTGAAAAAGCCCCGAGGCAGAGGAGGTTTTAGCTTTGGCGTTCGGGTCAAAGGAAGATTCACGGGCAGCCGCTTGCAGCAGAAAGTCAAAAGACGTACCTGTTTTGGAACTGGCCTTTTGAAAAGCCGATTCAATACGCCCTGTAATGGAAGGATCGCCTGCAACCTTCACGAGAATCTGCCCCCTATAATACCATTAGTTAATATCTCTTAATATTAGTTAACAAATAGTTAAATTTTAATTTTGCCCTACTGAAATCACTGAGTTATTTGAGTTGAAACAGATTTTTCGCCTATCCTGTTCTCTACGAATTATGCATTACAATTCAATTTCTGATTGGATTCGGAGAAAAGCAATGAACTGCCTGCTGAGCGTGATGGCCTCAACATTCGATAAGACAGAAAAGCTGAAAGCTCTGAGGAATGTATCACTCGCCATTCTGCCAGAAAAGCCCGTCAGCAAGTTCGAGCCTTATGGCTCGCCAAACACTCTGGCAGAGCTGGGCAAACACCACGATCTTTATCTCACACTAAACGAACCATCAGAGAGCACGATCCTCTCAACGCTCAAGCCCTGTGCTCATGTGAAGCCAAGAGGCGTCGTTCCAACCTTCATCAAATCGCGCGCTGATATTGAACGTTTGCACGCGATACTTTCTGTCTTTGAAGCCGAACACGCATTGCAAGACAGCACAGTGAAGATCATTCCTGAACTCGGCAAATATCCTGCAGCCTTTCACAACCTCATGAACCTCTCCAACACCAGCCCGCGCCTCACCGCACTGGCATGGAATGAAGAGGCGTTGAAAGAAGCACTGGATGCAAAACAGTCCAGAGATCAAAACGGAGATTTGTTGCCGCCATTTCAATATGCACAAACACAATGCCTGTTTGCTGCAAAATCGGCTCACCTGATTGCTCTGGATACAGCACCACCGGCAGCACCTGAAGATCTGAAAAAATCAGTAGCACTCGGCTTTACCGGCATGAACGCAAACACGCCTGAAGACGCGCATCAGATACAACAGGTCTTTTCGAGATAAGAAAAGGGGCGCCTGAGCGCCCGCCATCATGCTTTTTCTGGAAGAACTGGCCGGTCCATCTGAAATACAGAATCAACCACCGAGTAATCCATGTAACCCAACCGGGCCAAAGGCTTCATTTTCGCCACATTGAGCAAGCCGTTATCAAGCACACTCTCGTCGATATGCACACCAACAACCTGACCCAGTATAAGCCAGCTGTTGGTCTCATTTCCGTCAATATCGATCAGACGCTGCACATTAACCAGCTTACATTCCAACGCAGTTTTTGCCTCTAAAACGCGTGGAGCCTTGATCAATTTGGATGGCTCTGCCGTTAATCCGGAAAGCTCGAACTCATCAACATCAGTACCAACCATTGCAGAGGACAGATTCATCGCATCTGCAAGATCCAATGTGGCCTGGTTGCAGACAAACTCGCCTGTTTCTTCAATGTTGCGAACAGAGTCTTTGTAACCGCTGGAACCAATCACAACCATCGGCGGTGTATCACACACTGCATTGAAAAAACTGTAAGGAGCCAAGTTGCGCACACCGTCTTTAGAGACGGTAGAAACCCAACCAATCGGACGAGGTGCAACAACAGCCTTGAATGGATTGTGGGGCAATCCATGCGGCTTATTCGCTTCATAAAACATATACTTGCCTCAACTCCTACGCATCAACACCGGAAAGAGAACTTTCAAAATATTCAGTCAATCGGGCAACATCAGGCCGAGGACGCTCACTCGGAACAATGCTAGCGCTTCCGATATGAATGAAGCCTGCAAACCGCTCCCCATCACGAGCACCAAGATAGGCAACTGCCTCATCATCAAAAGCATACCACTCAGAGAGCCACTGGCCTACAAAACCCATTGAAAAGCAGGCATTAAGGAGCGAAACACAAACCGCCCCAACAGCAAGCTCCTGTTCCCAGACCGGAACTTTATGTTCCCGGTTTGGAGAAGACAGAACGCCAATAACCAACGGCGCACGCTTGAAACGCTCCAGCTCCATTGCCTTGGTGTTCTCGCCAAGGGAGCCCTGACGCTTTTCTGCAATTTCAGCAAGCTTTAGACCGATAGGGTCAGCCTGTGAATTGTCATAGATAATAAACCGCCAAGGAGAAATTTTTCCGTGATCTGGAACACGGCAAGCCATTTCAAGAAGCTCAGAAATTTGTGCTTGATTGGGACCAGGATGCACGAGCGTTGCAGCGAGATGGGAGCGACGAGTTTTGAGAAAACTCTTCAGTTCTGGAAGGTCTTTAGTTTCCACGGTCTCGATTCTTTTCAGGATTTCAACGATTAAAGCTACGCAATAGTCCTATACAGAATATCAACTGTGTCAATTAAAGGATGGTCTTGCCCCATTCTTGCCACATTGACTACCAATCCCCAACCCACTTAGTAAAAATTTATAAAACACTTCCAAATCACAGTTTGTCACTGTAATCTGATTTCACTCGATCGGGTGTCGGTTTTGTATTTACTGTCGCACACGGGTAACACTTTCTGAAGTAGTAGCGAGAGCACACGTGAAGTTAGAGCGGATATCGACGTTCAGCAAAGCGCTACAACGCGCAGCAACCGCCACAGCATTTTGTGCTGGAATGGCCTTGCTTGGAAACGCCGCTCAGGCTGCCGGTCCTATTCCTGTTTCCAAACCTGCTTTGCCATTCTCTAAAGAAGTGCTGGACTTGGGCGCAAAGCCAGACAAGACCATCGCACCTCCTATCAGCTATGATCCGCTCAGCGGTTATCAGGGACAATCCCTTGCACCAACAATGGGTACGAGCTTCTTGCCGTACGCTCCCCCATCTGTAGGCGCAGAGCAGGCACCTGTCGGCGCACAGCCTGTCCTTTATCTGGTAGCAAAGCTGGCTGAGGGAACACCGAACCTCACACGTGGCCTAAAATGGCGCGTCTACTCTTCAAAAGAAAATGATGATGGGTCTTTGACCATGGTCGCGTCCTCTCAAGATCAGGACGCAGAATTTCGTCTAGATCCGGGCACGTACCTCGTTCACACCTCTTTTGGCAAAGTCACTGCAACCACGCGCTATGAACTTAAAAGCGGTGTGAAGACAGGAACAATCATCCTGAACGCAGGTGGTATTCGTCTGGACGCTGCTCTGGGCAACGATCAGCAGATGCCACGCAAAGATGTGCGCTTTAACATCTACGATATGACTTACGACACCACAGGTAACCGCGGTCTCATTGCATCTGGCATCAAGCCGGGCGAGCTGGTTCCAGTGAGCGCAGGCACCTACCATGTTGAAAGCCGCTACGGCGATGTCAACGCTGTCGTACGCGCAGATATTCACGTTCAGGCAGGCAAGCTGACCGAAGCAACCCTTTACCATCAGGCAGGCAACATCACGCTGAAGCTGGTAAGCGCTAAAAACAAGACATCTTTGGCCAACACGTCTTGGACGATCCTCTCTCCAGGCGGCGACACAGTTGCAAGCGGCAATGGTGCGTTCCTTGATCTCACCCTAGCAGCCGGAACCTATACGGTTATGGCGCGCAACAACGGTGAGATGTATCGCGAAGAGTTCACGGTCAATCCAAGCGTAAACAACGTGGAAGTGGAAGTGCTTGCAGAAAACCCTCTATAAGGCTAGCACGACATCAAGAATGACCAAGGCGCCTCACTCGGCGCCTTTTTTATTGGCTCACGCCGGCTCTAAGGAGGAGGCCCTACGGGAGAAAAAAGGTTTCCCCCTTTGGCGCCTCAACGCCATCCCGCAAGTTCATAACAGTTGCCTGAAGCTCATCCATCATTTCTCTCTGGCTTTCGCATCCCTCTAAAACCTCGTAGGAAATAGGAGAGCCAATCCGCGCAAGAATGGTTTGTCCCAAAATGCTCTTGAACTCGCCTATCAGAAGCGACAGTCGTAAACTCAGGGAAAAGCGACTGACCATATGGAACAACGCCGAGTTCTGCCCCTCAAAATAAACTGGCAACACCGTTGCTCGCGCACTTCGAATGAGCTTGGCACTGAACGTCTTCCAAGGCAGCTCTTCAGCTCTGCCAAATGGCTTAGAAGCTGTCGCGACACCACCACCGGGAAAGATCACGATCGTCACCCCTTCCCGCAGCAATCTCAGCGCTTCCTGCCGGGTTTTCAGATTGGTGCGCAAAGCCTCTTCGGTTTCTTCAAAGTCTACTGGCAAAGCGAAAGGCCTGATTTCAGGCACCTTCAACAGCTCATTATTGATCAGCACGCGGTAAGGACGATTGAGCTGTTCAGCAAGCGAAAGAATCGCGATTCCATCTGCAATGCCATAGGGATGGTTCGCAATCAGCACCAGCGGCTTCCCATCCAGATCAGCGGGCGGCCAGTCGTTTCCGGTACATTCCACACGTAGGTCAATCTGATCCAGCAGATCACGCCAGAGCGCCCGATCAGAGACTGAAAAACCAGCACGCCACTCCTCATAAAGGCCCAACAGCGCTCGCTTGCCAGAGAGCCCTTCAATGCTGCGAATAAGCCATCGCTTCAATAAGGGATGAGTACTATTGGCATAGCTTAAATCCGCGTGGTTCACGACATCCTCACTTCACATAACTCATTTCATCTGAGCCGGTTTTGTAAGCTTTCGCAAACTTACGTGAAGTTTAGGCGACAGTGAGGCCAAAAAGAAAAAGGCTGGCAACAGAAACCTGCGGCCAGCCTTCAAAATTTCACTCAGTCTATAAAGATCAGGAAGCCTGCTCTTTCAGATCTGGTGCTGTTGCTTCATCAGTAAGGCTTGCCACCGCTTCATCCAATGTCATTGATGTTTGGTTGCGCGAACCAAGACGACGGATACTCACTGTCTTCTCTTCTGCTTCACGCTTACCAACCGCAATAATCACAGGGATCTTGGCATGAGAATGCTCGCGAACCTTGTAGTTGATCTTCTCGTTACGAAGATCCAGCTCACCGCGCAAACCAGCTTTTTTCAGCGCTGCATGCACTTCTTTCGCATAATCATCTGCATCAGAGGTGATTGCTGCCACAACGAAGTGCTGAGGTGTCAGCCACAACGGGAAATGACCAGCAAAGTTCTCGATGAGGATGCCGAGGAAGCGTTCCAGAGAACCACAGATCGCGCGGTGGATCATCACCGGTTGCTTCTTCTCACCATCGCTGTCAACATAGAACGCACCAAAGCGCTCTGGCAAGGTAAAGTCTACCTGAGTGGTACCGCACTGCCATTCACGACCAATCGCATCGCGCAGAGTGTACTCAAACTTAGGACCGTAGAACGCACCTTCGCCTTCAAGAATACCTGTCTTGATCTTGCCGCCAGAGTTCGCTTCGATCTCCTTCAGCACTTCTCCCATCACTGCTTCAGCGTGATCCCAGACTTCATCAGAACCAACACGCTTTTCAGGACGGGTTGAGAGCTTCACAACAATCTCTTCAAACCCGAAGTCCTTGTAGACGGACATAATCAGGTCGTTGATCTTGTGGCATTCCGCAGCCATCTGCTCTTCAGTACAGAACACATGCGCATCATCCTGCGTAAACGCGCGAACGCGCATCAGGCCATGCAACGCACCGGATGGCTCATAGCGGGAAACAGCACCGAACTCAGCCATACGCAGAGGCAGATCACGATAGGACTTCAGGCCGTGCTTGAAGATCTGGACGTGACCAGGACAGTTCATCGGCTTGATCGCAAAGACGCGGTGGTCTTCGGTCTCAGTCGCAAACATGTTCTCGCGGTACCATTCCCAGTGACCGGAAGTTTCCCAAAGCGACTTATCCAGAATCTGTGGTGCGTTCACTTCCTGATAATCATCAGCAAGACGGCGACGCATGTAGTTGGTCAGGTTCTGGAACAGCTGCCAGCCCTTGTGATGCCAGAAGACAACACCCGGACCTTCCTCCTGGAAGTGGTAGAGATCCATTTCGCGGCCAAGCTTACGGTGGTCACGCTTCTCAGCTTCCTCAAGCATATGGAGGTAAGCTTTCAGATCTTTCTCATTAGACCATGCAGTACCATAGATGCGGGTCAGCATTTCATTGTTGGAATCGCCGCGCCAGTAAGCACCAGCAACGGTCATCAACTTGAATGCCTGACCGACCTGGCCAGTGGATGCCATATGTGGACCACGGCAGAGATCCAGCCAATCACCCTGCTTATAGATCTTAACGGTTTGATCTTCAGGAATCGCATCAACAAGCTCAACCTTGTAATCTTCGCCCTTGGAAGCAAAGTATTCCTTCGCTTCGTCGCGGCTCCAGATTTCCTTGGTGAACTTCGCGTTGCGCTGAATGATCTGCTGCATCTTCTTTTCGATTTTTGGCAGATCTTCAGGCGTGAACGGCGTTTCACGCTTAAAGTCGTAATAAAAACCGTTCTCGATAACAGGGCCGATTGTAACCTGTGTATCAGGCCACAGCTCCTGCACAGCTTCTGCCATCACGTGCGCCGCATCGTGGCGGATCAATTCCAGCGCACGAGGGTCATCGCGAGTAACAAATTCAATCGCAGCACTTGCTGGAATAGGATCAGAAAGATCGCGCAGCTCACCGTCAATCACGACGGCAACAGCTTTCTTCAAGAGAGATTTAGAAATGCTCCCCGCAACGTCAGCTCCGGTGGAACCAGCGTCATATTCGCGAACGGAATTGTCAGGGAAAGTCAATTGCAGCATATCAAGTCTCCAGCTCACTCCTGCAAACAAGGCAGGTAAGCGGTTTGGTGTTAATCATGGATTGCCTGAATAAACAATTCTTGAAGACGCGTCCAGATGATTTTAAGCACGCCCAACTCTGTTTTCCTCGGGAGAGATCACCTAATCGACAGGTTACACACCTTGAATTACCACTGGTTAGCAAGGGTTTAGCTAGCCTTCCCCCTCCCCACTCCGCATACTGTTTGCAACAACAGGATTCGCAAACTCCATTACAAGGAATGCATGACGCACACTCTACCAGCAACCAGGAGCTGAGCATGACGACGCCAAAGCCAAAGCTCTACTTTGATTTGACCACCTTGAGGCAGAACCGCTCTACCTCATTACAGGCGAATGGCGTCACCAGAACACTCTATGAAACAGCCAGACGCTTTTATAAGGATGACCTTGAAGTCACCTTCATCTGCCATGACGCCCGAACAAACGAATATGTGAGTGTGCAAGCCGATCCTCTATTTAAGGATGATGACCTTAACCCTGCATATCTGCCCGACTTGCTGGGCGCTCCTGTAAAAACATTCCATCTTGAAAAATACAGGAACCGCAAGATCAAAGGACTATTTCACAGGTTGCGGCATACATTACGCTCACACGCGGATGAAACCATCGGAGCTTATGATGGAGAAGCGCTTGGAGATCCACTCTCCGACATTGACGCTCCCTTTCTTTCATTGGGAAATCTGGAAGAAGCCCGGCGTCTAACTGAGTATGTGAAGAGCCGCGCGCCATATGTACCAGTTTACGTCATGATCCATGACATCTCTCCTTTGCGTCTCAACGACCCTGAAGAAGACCTCGGCGCAAAACTTTGGCTGGAACATTTAAGGCGAACTGTCACCACAAGACCGCACGTTTTGGCAAACTCTGAGTATACGAGAAGCGATCTGCTGAAATTCCTAGCAGAGCAGAAACTCCCATCCCCTCAGAGCACAAGCGTTATACATTTGGCTCATGAATTTCAGGAAACAGATCCGATCTACCCCCTCAGACAACGCCCGGAGAATGGGTTCTTTTTGCTGTTAGGTGACATTAGATACCGAAAAAATGCGAAGCTGGTTTTTGACGCTTACTTGCACATTCTAGAGCACAACGAAGATACCCCGCTGCCACAGCTCATATGCGCAGGCGCAATTCCAAATGGCGCCTTCGCAAGCCTCAACAAAGATCAGCAATATACGGCTATTGGCAAGTACGTGACGATTGTCCAATCGCCCTCGCAAGCCGAGCTCACCGCCCTTTACAAAGAAGCAATTGCGCTGGTGTATCCGAGCTTGTTTGAAGGATATGGCCTGCCCGTCGGCGAAGCTCTTTGGATGGGGACACCTGTGCTTGCCTCAAATGCGACCTCTATTCCAGAAGTTGGCGGTGATCATTGCCGATATTTCGACCCGCACAACGCTGAGGAACTGGCTGCCCTGATCCAATCAACATTAAAAACCAAGGACGCCTTACGCGCAGAACTACCCTTAAGGGCTGAGCTCCGGCAATGGCAGAATGTTAAAGAGGATATCTGGCAGGCTATTCAAAGCCACAGCACATCACCGGACAAGCGATCATCCGGCTCAGAGAGCATCTCACAAAAACTGGAAGAGACTTAATTCGGCTTAGCTTGATCGCGTTCGAAGATCTTTACCAGCTGGAAATACTCACAAACCAACTTCATATCTTGAGCAAAGACACCGTTCCGCTCAAAATATTCACGATGCGCGTCCTGCCAGAATTCAAGGCTAAGATCGCCTTCACCTTCCAGCACAGCCCAAATTTCATCAATCTCGTCGAACTGGCGCACATCAACCGTAACCATCTCAATGACGCAAGCGGCTTGCCCCTTACCATCAAGAATAACGAACTGATCACCCGGCTGAGGAAGCGGATCCCCTTCTTTCTCATAGGAAAGCAGATCGCCACAGGTAGCCGTCTTTGTTCCATTCAGAACAAGCTCAAGCAAGCTGTCAGCAAGGTCAGGGCTGTCGCCAAAAGCATAACTTGGGAGGTCTTCAAAACCTTCAATAGACATGCATCTCTACCGTAACAAACTGATTTTATGAAAGAAAAATGGTGGAGGAGGTTGGATTCGAACCAACGTAGGCATAGCCAGCGGATTTACAGTCCGCCCCCTTTAGCCACTCGGGCACTCCTCCGTCGCATTGGCCAAGTTGGCCGCGCCGTGTGAGGACGGGTTATCTTCATTTGAGCCCCTCTTGTCAACGCTCCTTTGAAATTTGGGTTGGGAAAACATAGGAAAAAACGTTTTTGGCCCTCAATCTGTGAACAACACGCCTCTAGGCAGCCCTCACCTAGGCAAAACCACGTATTTCGCGCACAAAAATTTCATGAATTTCAACACCGGTAGATAGCTTTTCATTAAGCCAAGAACCCGGAACCACTGCAAGTTGCTGGACGCAACTCTACATTAAGCCATTATCTTCAAACGAAATTATGAGTTTCTGTATTGGAGTGCACACCACACTGATCATCCAAAGGTATTCAAATGAGCAGGCACTGGCTTTTCACATATCTCGTCGTCATGGGGTTTACGCTCACGTCTGGAGCGCGTCCTGCTCACGCTCAGATATCTATTGAACCCTCTCTTGGAACCTCTGGAACTGTCGAACCAGCACCAGATAATCCAGAAGAAGACCCATCCATGATGAGTGGCATGCCGGAATACCAAATGAGCAATCCGCACGACATGCCGGCACCATCCGAACCGACGACTGATCCAACCGCTACTGACAATGAGAATAGCGAGAATGACAAAGGAAGTTTTTGGTCGCAGTTCTTTCAGTAGCCTTTGAACTCAATCAAACAGCGGCAAGAATGAAAACAGGATAGCCCAATGAAACCCTTAGCAATCCTGAGCGCAAGCGCAGTCTTGTTCATTCATTCATCTGGTCTGCTAGCAGTTGCACAGGTTACGGGAGATGGCCTGCCCGTCCCAACCAGCAAAAGCCTCCAAAGCGACATCTATACACTCGCAGAAACTGGAAGTGGCACCTCCTCTGCAAAAGCCGCCGAGCAATGGTTAGGGAAATCATTGAATTTCGCCTGGACTATTACAAAAGAAGGCGCAGAGGCGATCGAGGAGAAATTCACGACCTTCATTTGCAACAGTGAGGCACTCGCCTGGAACACCACCTCCAAACTTGGCAAGAGCAAAGGATCTGCAACCTACACTGTGCAGCAGATCACACCGGAAATTACTCAAATCTCATGGAAGGATAATCCGCAGGAATCCAATCTCGGATGGGTTTGGACATTAGATGCTGCCAGCGGAAAAGCATACGGTGTTGTTATCAACTCACAGCCCTATGAAAACCTCTCCATTGAAGGAGAGTTCGCGGTTTTACCAGTCCTCACTGAAGAAGAGAAAAACGAGTTCACCTGTCCTTAGCAACAGGACCGGTTTCTAGTCCGGCAGATCAAAGCGCGTCTTGGGGTCAATATGGTGTCCAGTCCAGTGCCCATAGCGCCAGGGCAGATACCATCTGGAATGCTCGGGCAAACTTGCAGGCACAGGATCATACCCGCTCGCTCCATATGGATTACAACGGATGATCCGTGATAACCCAATCCAACCGCCACGCCAAAAGCCGAAACGCACCATCGCCTCAGCTGTATAATGTGAGCAGGAAGGCTGATAACGGCACGCACGCCCGAGTATCAACGACAAACTGTGTTGGTAAATCCAAATAAGCCCGATCCCAACCCGCGCCATCAGGCTGGCAGGCCTCACTTTGGGGAGCGGTTCGGGCTTACACATTTCAGTTGGCCTTAAGCAACAGTAGCTTCAACATCATCAAGCGCTTTCACCAAAGCTTCAAACGCAAGCATGGTGGACGCATGACGCGCTTTATAATCGCGCACCGGCTCAAGGAAGGACAGATCAGCGAAACGACCATTCGGCGGTGGTCCATTTTCCTTCAACATCGCATGGAGCTGCGCATAAGCCTCCCGAATTTCAGAGGATGAGGCCCCAATAACATGTTGGCCTAAAATAGAGGCTGAGGCTTGCCCAAGCGCGCACGCTTTCACGTCCTGCGCAAATGAGGTTATTAGACCATCGGCTACACAAACCTCAACGCTCACCGTCGAACCACAAAGCCGCGAGTGTGCTTTTGCCTGAGCTTGCGGGGCATCGAGATGTCCCAGTAAAGGGATATTCCCTGCAAACTCAAGGATCTTAGTATTGTAAATGTCGTCCAACATGCAAAACTCTGGCTACTATTCTGACACTCGCTTTATAACTTAAAGCGACCTTGGATCACTCAGTAGTAAGGGAAGACCCTTTCCTAACCAAGACATCTATCTTATATAGGTGGTGCTGCCGAGACCTTGCTAGAGGTCAAAAGCGGAATATCGCAATCTAGCACACATTACCTAGAAGAAACCATAGGTGCCAATTTATTGGCTGTCTAAACGGGTTGTCGTAGTTTATACCCTGCGCCATACTCGCATCTCCTTAGGTAAGCTATAGATTTGCGTATGACAATGGGAAGAGCCTGACTGAAAACAGGCCGACAAAAATAGTTGTTGCGCAGGAACCTATGGCGGGTTCAGTGTTTTTTTAAGAGAAGTATGTCTTAAATTACACTCATCGACTGCGTATTGTTGGAGACATAATATGGACGCTGTTTTGAGACCGGTTACAGAGACCGATCCCACGGCTACAGAAGACAACAAGCTCCCCAACCGCCCTAGCCGGGCTGAAGCTGAGGCTGCTGCACGCGTACTTCTTCAATGGATCGGTGATGACACCGAACGTGAAGGACTGCTGGATACACCAAAACGCGTGGTAAAAGCCTACGAAGATCTCTTCTCTGGATACAAAGAAGATCCTCGCGAGCACTTGGAACGAACCTTCGAAGAAGTCGGCGGCTACAATGATATTGTACTGCTGAAGGATATCTCTTTCACTTCTTTCTGTGAGCATCATGTGCTGCCGTTTACCGGAAAAGCACATATCGCTTATTATCCAGATCATGCTGTGGTCGGCCTGTCCAAGATCGCACGTGTTGTAGAAATTTACGCACGTCGCCTTCAGACACAGGAACATCTGACCGTTCAGATCGCAACGGCATTGGAAGAGTATCTGGCTCCACGTGGCGTCGCCGTCATGATTGAGGCAGAACACCAGTGCATGTCCATGCGTGGCATTCAAAAGCAGGGTGTATCAACACTCACCAACCGGTTCTCTGGTGTTTTTGAAGACAACGCATCTGAACAGGTACGCTTTATGACAATGGTCCGTTCGTAAGCTCGGACCATTCATCACAAAATTCGAGCATTTCATGTCGACGAATATTAAAGCCGACGGCTTCGCGCCGCGTGCTGACAAAAAAGCAATTGAGCTGGGTGATGAACTCTGCCCAAAATTTGACGATAACGGTCTGATCGCAGCTGCAGTTACGGATTTCGAGACCGGTGAGCTACTCATGGTGGGCTATATGAACACCGAGAGCCTGCGTCGTACAATTGAAACCGGCGAAGCTTGGTACTGGAGCCGCTCCAGACAGGAATACTGGAAAAAGGGCGGCACTTCCGGCCAGGTGCAGGAAGTCATTGAAATCCGGACCGATTGCGATCAGGACGCCATATGGCTGCGCGTCAAAGTGCACGGCAACGGCGCAACCTGTCACGTCGGTTACCGCTCCTGCTTCTTCCGAAAAGTGGACAGCAACGACACAGGCGACGTTTGGCTGGAGAAGACGGAAGTCGCTCCGGTATATGACCCCCAAGAAGTTTACGGGAAAAAACAGTAGGTTTCGCTGTGCCCCGATTCAGTCTTTTTATAGGTTTAAATAGCATAGTTACCCCAAGGTAATTTTGATTATTCAACCGTTGAAAGACAGTCGGGGAGATAGCAGTGCTGCAAAATCTACCTCTGTGGCCAAACAGCAAACAGCCTGTAGAAGAAGAGCCTGAGACACCACCCACCACACCTGAGCCAGAGATCACACCAGGTATCGGATTGGCTCTGGGCGGTGGTGCGGCTCGTGGTTGGGCGCATATTGGCGTACTTAAAGCCCTTTCAGAAGCAGGCATTCAGCCAGACTTTATAGCAGGCACGTCTATTGGCGCTGTTGTCGGTGGTTGTTATCTCTGCGGCAAGCTTGACCAACTCGAAGAGTGGGTTGTGTCGCTTTCTCGCCGTCGGGTCTTCAGCATGGTCGACCTCTCCTTCGGCGGTTCCGGCCTCATCTCAGGCAAAAAAGTCCTTTCATTGTTCGAAGACCACTTCGGCGGGATCATGATCGAGGATCTTGATCGACCGTTTGCAGCCGTTGCAACAGAGCTTGGGACAGGACACGAAATCTGGTTGAAGAAGGGTCCACTCACGCAGGCGATGCGGTGTTCCACCTCCCTCCCCGGCGTGTTCGAGCCGGTCGCATATGGTGGTCGCTGGCTGGTGGACGGTGCGTTGGTCAATCCAATCCCGGTTTCCGTCTGCCGTGCGATGGGCGCACGAGCTGTGATCGCAGTCAACCTCAACTCCGACACATTCGGCCGAGGCTCTACAGTTGTCCATGAACTGCCCCCAATCCCGAAAGACATGATCCCGGAGATCGATAGCAAGCTGCAAAAAGATCCGGGCGGCGCAATCAAGCGCGTCTTACGACGTCAGATATTCGGTGGGAAGCCAAAAGGGTTGCCGGGCATCTCCGGCGTAATGATGGACAGCTACAATATCATTCAGGACAGGATCGGACGCTCGCGACTTGCAGGAGACCCACCAGACAACATTCTGACACTGCGCCTCTCACATCTGGGTCTGTTCGACTTCCATCGTGGTGAAGAAGCAATTCGCGTTGGATATGAAACCACATGCCGTGCGCTTCCAGAACTCCATCAACTGGCAGAGATGCAGCCTTGATGAAGTGCATTGACCAACAGTGTATTGATAATAAATAGACTGGATGGAACTGCTGTGCCTTAGAAGCACAGCAGTTTAGGCACAAATCATACGGCCTGAATGTAACTCCGCAGATCCTCTGCTTCACGCTCAACTTGAGCAATGCGGAACTTCACGATATCACCGATCGAGACTAACCCGATGAGCTTTCCGTCTTCCACAACTGGCATATGACGGAACCGCCCATCAGTCATACGCGCCATAACACCGTTCACGGAATCGGTTTCGTTACAGACGGCAACTTCTTTAGTCATGTAGTCACTGACGGGTTGTGCAAGTGCATCAGTTCCTTCCATGGAAATTGCCTTAACCACATCACGCTCCGACACGATCCCAACAATCACACCCGGCTGATCACACAACACAATAGCACCTATGCGGCGGCCTCCAAGGCTTGCGCATATCTCGCTTAAACTACGTGTGCTCGGTTCCGTAAAAACGTCCCGCCCTTTGCCGTTCAATATGGCAGCAACTGTCATGGCGACCTCCTCGTTTGTTTATGTCATCCTTCTTTCTCAGAGAAAAAAGAGGAAGAGAACAAATCTAACCCTACGGCATCATGACACAAAAAAACAATGCTTGCCTAGCCACCAACTTAGGTGCTGTTAACATATGTAGTTAGCTAACTATTAAACGCTCCACTTCAACGCGGTTTAATCGGATCCAATAATGGGAATAGGATCAAGCCAGCGATAAATCCACCTACGTGAGCTTGCCAGGCAATACTAACACCCTCACCCGCAATTGGCGCGGACCACATGCCAAATAAGAAGTTCAAGCCAAACCATACCAGAATAAAGGTAAGTACACGGCGATCGCTCAACGCCTCCATCAAAGGTCGGGCAGGAATAGAATAGGCTGCATTATCATAGCGCCGAAACGAGCTCATCGGACCACCAGCTTCAAAGATAAAGCGTAAGGAAGCTGCCATCTGCCCTGAGACTGCCGCCGATGCACCAATCACCGGGATACTCTGCCCCCAGTTTGTAGCAAGGTGAGCCCCCGCACCAGCAACAGCGCATACAGCCGACAGCAGCAGAAACCGGGTCGCTCCAAAACGTCGTGCAACAGCACTCCCGAACACTGCCATCCAAAGCACATTGAAACCTACATGCTGCACGCTACCATGCAAAAATCCGTAGGTCAGAAAACTCCAGATCGCCGACACGGTTTCTCCTGGCCAGGAATATTCAGCCATAAAACCACTAAGATATCGGACGGGCCAGAACGCAAACAAAAGCAGCGTCTGCAAATCTGCATTGGGCGTCAACACATAGGCACGAACCAGATGTATCCCAATAAAGATCAGAGACAGTCCAACAACCACGGTTGGCAGATTGAACATCGGCTCCCGTGCTGGTCTCTGAAGGTTGGGGCCGTGAGGTGCCATATGGTCTTCATTGGATTGGTTCATTTTATTACAGATCCAAAATTATTGTCCCATTTTGAACTAAGACAACTTGGCATGCTTCGCAAGGCTTGCCGCAAAATGTAAGGATCAAATGAAAACAATAAACCGCCAGCACTCCCCCAAGCGCTGACGGTTTATCGGAGCTTCTCCCCGTTAGGCGTTTGATTTCCCGACTTTTTATCAGCACACGAAATGCTGAAAACCTAGGTTTACCGCCAACAATAGCTCAATTCTTAGGGCCTCAAGGGTTCAGGTGAGGCAACTGCAACCAAGATTATACAAGCCCCCCAACAGCACAACTTAAACTCTTTGTTAAGGTTAATATTTTATTAAATTTTTATGATATTTCCAACTTGGCACGCTCCATGCTTATTCCCCACCATAGACCAGCGGATAGTTAAAGTTGTCCATAAAAAGGACACTGACCCCAATGGGAAAACCCAATAAGCGGACTGGGGAAGGCGGGAATATGAAACACGGTGCATCACGGATACTCTTCGAATACTGGGACGAAATTCGGGCTGAACGACCAGCTCCCGAACGTGGCGATATTCAACCTTCCGCAATCAAAAGTGTTTTGGGCGATACGTTTATTCTGGAACTGGCACAGCAGAACAATTTCAGGTTCCGTCTCGCAGGGACACGATTGTGTTCCCTGTTCTGTCGTGAACTGAAAGGCCGCAGTTTCCTTGATGGTTGGGATGAGAAAGACCAGCAAGCCGTCACAGCCATGCTCTCTGCCATAACACAGGATGGCGCTGCAGCCGTGATCAGCTTCACCGGCACAACTGAAATGGGCCAGTCAGTAGATCTGGAACTCCTGCTCCTGCCAATCCGTGTTCAGGGGGAAGGTTGTACGCGTATTCTTGGCTGCATGGCACCGCTCAAGCGTCCATTCTGGCTCGGTGTTCAGGCGATCTCCAAGCAAAAAGTCAACAGCCTGAGGTTGATCTGGCCAGATGAAGACGCACCTCTCTTCAGTGACGAAAATGACTGCGTCCCACATTTTGGGACCCCAACACATCGCGCTGTTAGCTCAATGGAACCAAGAGTTAGCCGTGGAAGTCACTTGCAACGATCAGCAGCACCAAAGGCAGTTGAAATTCCAAACAGCCGACAGGTAGGACACCTTAGAGTTGTTGATGGGGGCAAAATATAAACCTGTACTCCGCACCACAGTTACCATTCTGTTAACCTTGTTTTCCTAGGGTGTGACCCAAGTTTCTACTAGTCAATAATCGCGTAGTCGGGATTCCTAGGAAAATGGCAGGGCGCACAGCGACCAACAGAATTGCTGCACTAGCGGCAAAAGCACCTGACAGACGCCGTTTTTCTCGCGTTGAAATCAACGTGCTGGGCCGTTTCATGCTGGAAAACCGACGTGAGTACCCTTGCCAGGTCGTCAACATGTCACCTGGTGGCGCCGCCTTTATCTCTCCGGTAATGGGCGAAGTTGGCGAGCGCGTTGTCGCTTATCTCGATCACATTGGTCGCGTTGAAGGAAAGATCGTCCGCGAGATCGATGGCGGCTTTGCAATGACGCTCAATGCCAGTGCACGCAAGCGCGATAAGCTGGCTTCTGTCCTGACTTGGCTGGCCAACAAAGACGAGCTTAATCTGCCAGAAGATCGCAGATTTGATCGCTTCACTCCAAAGAACCCGATTACGAAGATCATTTTGCCAGACGGCAGAGAATACGCCTGCCGCATTGTGGATGTCTCCCTCTCTGGCGCAGCACTCAAGACAGATGTACGTCCAGCACTTGGAACACCAATCACGCTTGGTAAGATGCGTGCGCGGATCGTTCGCCACTTTGAAGAAGGCGTCGCAGTCGAATTCGCCACCGTCCAGAATAAGGAACTGCTGGAGCACCATATCTCCAACGCTGAAAAGCGCTAAGCCAGCCAGACCGATTCCTGTCTTATCAACGGTTAAGCCTCAGCTTTTCGATAAATTTATAAAAAAATATTTGCAGTGAGAATTACATGCAACTGACACAGCTTCACATGCCAACTCTCTAATTAACTGTAACTAAACCATAAAACTCTCGTTAGGTCTCATCAGAAACTCCAGTTTCCTGCGGAGTCTTAGTATAATTACAATTTGAATTAATATTGACTCTTATTTTATGAAATATTGATTTAACTGATATTCAATCTTGATTTAAATACTGCTCAATTTTGATTAAATACTGACTTTAAAGATTATAACCAAATAAAAATGCGCGAAGGAAAGTAGAGCCTGCCATGATTGGAGGGCGCTACTTGTGTTTGAGTATAAGCTGTTCGCGAAAAGTGTTTTGGGGGTCGCATTGGGTGGGCTAATCAGCCTGTCTCAGGCTCACGCTGAGCAAGTTCCAGGACGCTTTATGCCAATTATCGGACAAGCCACTGCCCCCGTTGGTCATATCGAATTCTGTCAAAACTACCCGCAACAGTGCCGCTATGGTACCAACACGCCGCTGGTTGTCCGCTTGACCAAAGAGCGCTGGCAGGAATTGCTGGATGTAAACGCCTCAATCAATACACAAGTTCGCCCGCTAACAGACGAGCAACTGTTCGGAGTGCCTGAATACTGGACATACCCGCAAGGTGCGGGTGATTGCGAAGAGTACGTTCTGGAAAAACAGCGGCAACTCATTGCCTTGGGCTGGCCGCCAAGCTCCCTGCTCATAACGGTCGTGAAAGACCTGAGTAACGGCGGGCACGCTGTCTTAAGCGTGCGCACTGATCAGGGAGATCTCATTCTCGACAATCAGATCTCTTCAATCTTGCCTTGGTATTCAACCCCATACCGCTACGTGAAACGCCAGTCCGCTCGCCATGCTTCTGCTTGGTCCGCTATTTCGGATAAACGCGTCACCACCGTTGCAAGTATTCCAGAATAAAGCTGCCAAGATCTTGGCAAACAACAAAGCCGCGGGAAATGCCGCGGCTTGTTTTGTTTTCAAAAGTCGTGATGGCTTCAGAGTTCAACCAGCTGCTCTTTAAAGCGCTGTGCATTCATCACGTAGCCATCTGCTGAGCGGATAAGCATGGCCTGAGCTTCATCATCCAACTCACGAACCACCTTCCCCGGCATTCCCACAACCAGAGAACCATCTGGAATAACCTTGCCTTCAGGAACCAGTGCATTTGCGCCGATGATACAGCCCTTACCAATCTTAGCGCCGTTCAAGATTGTCACGCCCATGCCAATAAGCGAGCCCTCCCCCACAGTGCACCCATGCAAAATCGCCTTGTGACCAACCGTACAGTTTGCGCCAACAACCAGCGGATACCCCAAATCTGTATGAAGAACCGATCCGTCCTGAATGTTGGAACGCGCACCAATATGGATAAGCTCATTGTCACCGCGCAAAACAGCGCCAAACCAAATATTCGCTTCTTCATCCAACTGCACATGCCCAATCAGACTTGCACATGGCGCGACCCAGTAGTTTCCATTTTCAGGAACATTAGGGCTTCTGTCTCCAAGCTTATAAAAAGGCACAAGGTTCTCCTAGATTGCACAAATCAAATCCCGCGCAATCTAGCATATGGCTTGCTCAAAGTGCCAAGAGAAAACTCAAAACAAACGTACCGGAAAGAATGCTCCACATAGCGGTGAGCCCTCCTGCGGCGGCCAGCATCTTTGGGCTAAATGACTCTCGGTAATAACCTTGGATAGCATTGCGCATAAATATAAAAGGACCAGCAACAAGCCATAACCCAACGACAATAAGCCAGGACAGAGGCCCTTTCATCTCAGCAAAAAATCGCGGCGGCTCCCCAGTCACCAAGTGATAGAAGCTACCCAGAATTCCCGCAGTCACAAAACCAGAAGCCGCTATAAACGCGGCCAACAGCAAATCGCCTAGCATGCACTTCCCCCATTCTCAGCTGGCTCAATCCAGCTCAAACGCGTTACTGTGCAGTTGAAAGCAATTCCTATGCCGCGTGCTATCCTCGAGTTAACCTCCTGTTAATATTTACATATGAAATCCGCATAGGAAATAAAGGCAGGTGAACAAACTCCATCCCGTTTCAATTCAGGACGCCCACAGCCCTTAGGAGTCTCATTTTGATGCAAAAAGGGCCCCAAAACGGAGCCCTTCAAATCAATCAGATTTTGCGTGAAGCCTTAGAGGCCTTCCACGTCAATATCAAGGATAGCCATCTGGAAGTTCCAGCTCAGTTCGCCATCTTCCTCGTCGCGGAAGATAACGCCAAGAAACTCATCCTTGATATAAACTTCTGCGGAATCATCTTTACGAGGACGCGCACGCACTTCAAGTTCTGGCGACTTGAAAGTATTGCGCATGTAGGTTTGCACCTTACGAATTTCATCAGGCTTCACAGCCGTCTCCTTACCAATTTCACTTCAAACTTGGGGCACAAACTATACAAGTTTATCGTCCTGCCAACCCTAGGAAACTAGCTTATCCTTGTTTGTTTTGCGAGGAAAGTCCTTGACCTTGACCGATCATTTGATCCATGGCACGAGCCGGCTGGTCGCAACCAGCTTCACCCACAACCTTGGCAGGAACACCCGCCACAGTCGTGCACGGATCAACGTCTTTAAGAACCACAGATCCTGCTGCAACACGTGAGCAATGGCCAATTTCCAGATTGCCTAGAACTTTGGCACCTGCACCAATCAGCACGCCCTGACGGATCTTCGGATGACGGTCGCCAGAGACCTTGCCCGTACCACCAAGTGTCACACCTTGCAGAATAGAGACATCGTCTTCAATCACAGCAGTTCCGCCAACCACGATGCCGGTACCGTGGTCAAAGAAAACACCACGCCCGATAGGCACCTGAGGATGAATATCCATCTGGAACACTTCAGAGCAACGGCTTTGCAGGTAAAGCGCGAAATCCTCTCGCCCCTGCTTCCACAACCAGTTGGCTAACCGGTGTGTCTGCAGCGCATGGAACCCTTTGAAATAAAGCAGAGGCTCCAGGAATCGGTCACAGGCAGGATCACGATCAAAAACAGCACCCAGATCAACACGGAAGGCCTGAACAATATCAGGTGCCTGATCCAGAACATCCAGATAAGTCTGGCGAATAAGAGAAGAAGAGACAACCACATGGCCTAGCCGGTCAGCCACACGATGAACAATCGCTTCCTCTAGAGAAGAGTGGTTCAGCACCGTCTCGTAAACAAAAGACGCAAGTGCTGGCTCAGAGCTGGCCATCGCCTGGGCTTCGGCTTTCACGCGATCCCAAACAGGATCATGCGATGCGAACTCCTTGGGGCTACTTGAAGAAAATTGCACCATGAAAGAGCGTTCCTTTATGGATAGGACCTATTCAACCTTACATAGGTGCAGACTGTCTCGATCCAAGCCCCACCCACTCACTATGAATTATCCGCCTATAGTACATCACGCAGTATTGCCATTAGAGAAAGCGCGTACCAAACCTGCATAGACAATTAGAAAGTGAACCTACATTTTCTTCAAAAATCAGAAACTGATTCTAATTTTAAGCTGCCGCTTGGTACTCTTTTAAAAATGGCATGATCGCAGCAGTGAAAATATCATTCACATCACCTGCCACCATATGACCAGCTTCTTTCACATCTGTGAATTGTGCATGGGGAACCAATGCGAGAAATTCATCGACATGGCTCTGCTTCACAAGCTCTGATGCCGCTCCACGAACAAGCATACTCGGCACTTTGAGATTAGCTGCTGCCTCCAACAACTCACTCTGCACCTTATCTTTTATATCAGCACGATCAGCGTGATGCGTGATAAAGCGAGGGTCCCAGTGCCAGCGATAGCGCCCATCATCCCGTAAACGCAGGTTTTTCGAAAGGCCGTCCAATGTCTTGGGCCGCTTTCGATGCGGAAGATAAGAGGCAATCATGTCCGCCGCTTCTTCCACACTGCCAAACCCGTCCTCAACCTTTTCAGCCATAAACGACAGGATCTTGCTCACCCCGCCTTCATCTAGGCGCGGGGTCACGTCAACCAGAATAACGCCAGCCAGAACGCCAGGACGCAAAGCCCCCTCAGCCAGAATAGACGCAAGACCACCCAAAGAAGCACCGATCGCAATTGGCTTGAAACCGGTTTCCTCATAGATTTGCGAGGCAGCTGCAGCAACATCTGCGCCGAAGTCAGAAAAGAAGTACTTCTCCCCTTCAACCCACGCACTGTCACCGTGCCCACGCATATCAAGACAGAACGCCTGCATACCTGCATTGGCGATCATCTCAGCAGTCTTGCCCCACGAATGTCTCGTCTGCCCGCCACCATGCATCATCATCACCGGCTGGCCTTTTGAGCCGAACCGGTCTGCAACAATGCGGTTGCCATCGGCTCCGATAAATTCGTGGGTGCCTCTATTCATGAAAATTGCTCCAAAAACTCTAATGTGCCTTTTTTGAAAATCTTGTCGCCAACAGCGGTCATATGGTCCCGGTTGGTAATCTCCAGATAACTGGCATTCGGCATAAGATCAGCAAGCGCCTTTGGATCACCGGCCACGTCATCGTTTGTACCAACAGCAACAAGTGTCGGTGCCGTAATCTTAGATACCATATCCTCAGAAATAGGCTTCCGGGCTGACTGCATACACGCAGCAAGCGCCCGCCGGTCTGATTTGGTCTGCTCTGCAAAGGCTCTGAAGGCACGACCCGTCCGGTCTTTCACATCAGAGATCTTGTCAGCCAACAATCCTTCAATGATTGGCTCAGGATTACCAACACCAGAAATCAAACCATACCCCATCCCGCCAAGCGACAGCGAGCGCACCCGATCCGGCGCTTGCAGCGCACAAAACGCAGAAATGCGGGTGCCCATGGAATAGCCAAGCAAGTCCGCTTTATCGATATAAAGATGATCCAGCAGTTTCAGCGCATCTTCGGCCATAACCGGAGCGCCATAATCCTCTGCATTGTAGTACTTGTAGCTTTCACCATGACCACGATTATCAATCGCAATCACACGGCGGCCATCCTTCACCAACAAATCAACCCAGCCGGGATATACCCAGTTGACGAACTTGTTGGATGCGAATCCGTGGATCAGCAGGATCGGATCACCCTCTCCTTCATCAAGATAAGCGATAGGGTGATCATTGTTATTGAATATTGGCATATTACCTAACGTTTACGTAAAGGAAAACTATGGGATCATGGGAGGGTAAATGTAAGGGTGGAGAAAGAAAAGGCCAAAGAACTATCAATTTGGACTAGTCCATCAACTATTCACAGAGGCTGAGAGAACACCAGTTCCGCGGTAAAACCTCGGTCCTAGGTGAAAAAACGCAGTACAGTTGTGGACCGCATCGATCTCGAGGCAATCAATCAGCGAGAAAAACTGTCTTTTTAACCAGAACCAATTTAATGTCGGCGGCAAATTTTTGTTCCATGGAGCTTGGCGAAAAAATGGCCGGTAAAGTCGTACCCCACTTTCACAACACCAATGGCGTTGACGCCATTAAAATCGGCGCCAAAGAATTTATGTGCATTGGCGCACGCCCCCCACAGGACCACCCACACGTTTTCCTCGACATGGGTGCTGATGACAACATAATCTGCCCATACTGCTCAACGCTTTACCACTACGATGCTGCACTCGGTTCTGCAGAATCTAATCCGGCTGACTGCGCCTGGGCACCTGATGCGGCCTAACAACCTCATTATCTGATCGATAAAACGAATAAACCGTAATCACATTGCTTTGCCTGATCCCGATAACCTCAGGCAATGCACGGCAGGCAAGCTGCGTAATGATACCAAAAAATATTGCTATCGCAGGAGCCGGGATCGCCGGACTTACAGCTGCGTTATACCTTGCCCGTAAGGGCCACAGTGTTTTCCTGTTCGACGCGGCCCCAGAGCTTTCCGAAGTCGGCGCCGGAATTCAGCTATCTCCCAATGCAATGAGATGTTTGCAGGCTCTTGGCTTAGGCCCTGCACTCATGTCCAGAGCCGTCTCTCCGGCCAGCGTCAATATACGCTCCGGTCAGGATGGCTCACAACTTGCAACCGTTCCGCTTGGCCGCATTGCCGAAGACCGATATGGCGCTCCATACTATGTGATTCACCGGGCAGATCTGCAACAGCTGTTATTGGAAGCTGTCCAGAACACACCGGAAGTCACTCTGCGGCTGGATACTAAGGTAGAATCCGCCGAAATCAACGGTGACACTGTCACGCTCAAGGGAGCGGCTTTCTCAGAAGCTCTTGCAGGTATACCGGATCAGTTTGACCTGCTCATCGGCGCTGACGGTGTCCGTTCAAGCATCCGCCAGACCACATTGGGTGGCGCACCTGCCAAACACACCGGTTTCGTAGCCTACAGAGCAACAGCAGAACCACCCTTCAATCTGGAACCTCTCCTGAGCACCTCAGGCCTGTGGCTCGCTCGCGACGCCCATCTGGTTCAGTATCCAGTAAAGAATGGCAAGCTGCTCAACATCGTCGCCATCACGAGGGAAGACTGGGAAGAAGACAGCTGGTCCCATCCGGTTGGCAGTGATCATGTCCGCAAGCACTTTCGCAACTGGGCTCCAGAGGCCTTGCGTCTGGTCTACCTGCCGGAAACATGGACCCGTTGGTCATTATGCGAGGTCGACACCCGCCCTGCATGGACCCAGGGTCCTGTTACTCTTATTGGTGACGCCGCCCACGCGATCCTACCGTTTTCAGCTCAAGGCGCTGCAATGGCAATCGAAGATGCTGCAGTCCTGTCCAAAATGGTCGACAAACACGGCGCAACACCGCAGGCCCTGCAAGCCTATGAGACTGCTCGCCGTCCACGCATTGAGAAAATGAGCAAGCTCGTTAAGTGGAATGACTGGGTCTACCATATGGGCTTCCCTCTTCGTATTGCACGAGATCTCGTCATGCGCTCCAACACCCCAAGTCAGCTTCTTGATCGGTTTAACTGGATCTATGAATGGACGCCGGAAGACCATACCGACTAAAAACTGATACGTATTCCCGAAAAGTGGGTCCGGTTTTCGGGTAAGAATGCGCATAAGAATAAGCAGCTATAGCTTGGCGCGTGAATGCAGATGAACGCGACACGCTCTGGCCGTTAAAGCCACCCATATTTCAGGAATACAGAAAGCCATGACCAATAAGATCATCACAGCGGGATATGTCGTTATTGGCGATGAAATCCTGTCTGGCCGCACCAAAGATAAAAACATCGGCTTTCTGGCAAGCTATCTCACGGATATCGGCATCGACCTGTCTGAAGTGCGTGTCGTGCCTGACGTAGAAGAAAAGATCGTCGAAGCCGTCAACGCTCTACGCGCAGAATACACCTACGTGTTCACATCCGGCGGAATCGGCCCGACACATGATGACATCACAGCAGATGCCATCGCAAAGGCTTTTGGTGTCTCAATTGATCTGGACCCACGCGCTTACAAGCTTCTGGAAGATCACTACGGCGCTGAGAACTTTACCCCTGCCCGCAAGCGCATGGCCCGCCTTCCTGATGGCGCCGACCTGATTGAAAACAAGGTGTCTATCGCACCCGGCTTCAGAATGGAAAACGTGCACGTCATGGCAGGCGTACCAGCCATCATGCAATCCATGGTCGATGCCATCGCACCAACGCTGAAAACCAGTCAAAAGATGCTTTCTGTGACTATTGAAGCCACTCTTCCTGAGAGTCGCATTGCCACAGACCTAGGGGAAATCCAGAAAAACTTCCCCGAAACCTCAATTGGCTCCTATCCGCAGTCAAAAGATGGAGTATTTTCCACACAGGTTGTTGTGCGATCTAGGTCAAATGATGTACTGGAACAGGCCAGTGAAGCCGTCCGAGCAGCCGTAGAAGCTGCAAAGACAAAATTTCTTTGAAAGAAGACACATGGATAATCAGCAGCAATCCAAAGCATTCCCGGTCTCTTGGGACCAATTCCACCGCGATTGCCGTGCCCTCTCTTGGCGCCTCGCCGACAAAGGCGAATTTACAGCGATTGTAGCCATCACACGTGGTGGCCTTGTTCCAGCTGGCATTATTGCGCGCGAATTGGGTGTTCGCACCATCGAAACAGTTTGCATTGCATCTTACCACGACTACGACGATCAGGGCGAGTTGAAGGTCATCAAGCCAATCGACCCGAAAGTGGTCGGCTCTGAAGGCGGTGAAGGCATTCTCATCATCGACGATCTGGTCGACACCGGTAAGACTGCAAAAGTTGTTCGCGAAATGCTGCCAAAAGCACACTTTGCAACCGTATACGCCAAGCCAATGGGTCGCGATCTGGCTGATACCATTGTGACTGAAGTTTCTCAGGATACCTGGGTGTACTTCCCATGGGATCTGGGCATGCAGTTCCAGCCGCCAATCTCTAAAGATACAGCAGGCTAATCAGCCCGCCGGAATTCTGCATAAGAGTTTCAAAAGCCTCGGCCTCACCGCCGGGGCTTTTTCCGTTCATAAGCCGGTAATGATCCAACCTTCACGAATGCATTTTGGCAGCACGAGACGAGGCGATGAATAACACCGGACTAGCGGCTATCTTAGACAAACTTATCCCCCTCGCTCAAATGTGCCCCCATACTAACTTCATCCCCACGTGACGGGCAGTTGGCGGACCGTCCGTCAGCGTGTCGTGGGCTGGGTGGGGCTTTTGAGAGAGGTAACGCATCTTTCAAAGGTCCGGTGGAACCGATTTTCAGACGTGACTGCATGGTCTGAGAGGAAGGGCCCAAGCTTGAGGGGCATCACGCAGTGGCATTTGTTAGTCAGAGCAATAAATGTCAGGGACAGAGGGCCTGTTTAGGCCGGGAAACTTGCCAAAGCAAAGCCGTTGTCTTTCCAGGAAACTGGCTATCGTGTCTTTCAGGATAAGAGGCGATGTTGTCCATATCAAAATGCCCGGGCAAGGCGCGTAGCCAATGCCAAAGACTCATTTCTAACAAGTAGCGCAGGCGTTGCCTGCCGCCTTGCTCATCCCGACCTTCGGGAACTCTGGTCCAACACTGCATGGGAGGCTATGCGGTGCTTATCGTGCGGGTGTACACGCATCATCAGATACCATGCTATTCGTTAGGCTCTCGCCTGCCTCAACACCGCACCTCGATGCCCCGATCAGCTATGATCTCATCAGTATCCAGCCGGCATCCAATCGCGTAGACTTCAACACCTGCCTTTACAGCCGCATCAAAAGCCTCACCATATTTCGGGTCAATATCACGCGCCAGAACAAGCACATCGCAATCATCACGCTGGATCAGAAACACCATAGCAGAACGATGGCCTTCCCGGACCATATCAGCAAGCTCATCCAGATGCTTTGCCCCACGCGCGGTCACAGCATCCGGGAACTCGGCAATCCCACCTTCGCGGGCCAGCGTAACGTTTTTCACCTCAACATAGGTGCGCTTGTCGCCCTCACCTTCCAGCAAAATGTCGATGCGGGAGTTCTTGCCATACTTCACTTCACGGCGAAGCTTTTCATAACCGACAAGCTCAGGAATACGCCCTGCTTCAATCGCCTCTTCGACCAGGCCATTCGGACGACTGGTATTGATACCCACCATCGCACCGTCAATCTCGAGCATTTCCCAAGAGTATTTCAACTTGCGCTTCGGATCATCATTAGGCGTCAGCCAGACCTTAATGCCCGGATCTTTCAAACCCATCATGGAGCCCGAGTTGGCACAGTGCGCTGTGATTTCAGCACCGCCATCATCAAGGGCCACATCAGCCAGAAACCGTTTGTAACGCTTAATCAGCCGGCCAGTGACCAGCGGTACATCAAATCGCATAGCGACCTTCCAAATTACTCAGATTATTTGGACCAGAAATCAGGGTCCAGAAGAATAAGAACCGTGAACAGTTCCAGACGCCCCAGCAACATCGCGGCGCACAAGATCCATTTCACCGGATCAGGCAGCGCCGCAAAGTTGCCAGATGGCCCGATCATGGTGCCAAGGCCCGGGCCAACGTTACCAACGGATGTCGCGGCGGCAGACACAGCGGTCACCAGATCCAGATGGAACAGGGACAAGATCAACGTCAGAATACCAACTGTACCGATGTAAACCACAAGGAACGCAAGAACGGAGAACGTCAGTTCTGGTGTCAGGTGCGTGTTACCATAGCTCACAGAGATCACACGGTTAGGCCGCACCATCCGCCGCATATGCGCGATCACAGTTCCGAAGAACACGAGAAAACGGAAGACCTTGATGCCGCCCGTTGTCGAGCCTGTACAGCCACCAACAAACTTGAGCAGAAACGCAAGTCCAATCACCGGAGCACCCCAGGAGGTGTAATCCCCCATGGCATAGCCAGTGCCCGTCACCACAGAAATCACGTTAAACGCAGATTGCAGGATCGCACTGCCAAAACTATCAGCATTGCCAGAAGTACCGAGATAAATCGTCAGAGCAAGAGAGATCAGACCAACCAGCCACAAAAATGCCCGTACCTGCGGATCACGCCAAAGCAACAGCGGCTGCCCGCGCAACGCCTGAATGATAAGCACAAATGGCAGCGCTCCCACAATCATGAAGACGACCGCAATCCAGCCGGTCACAGGATTGGTAAAGTACCCGAAGGAATTATCATGCGTGGAATAACCACCTGTCGCAATTGTCGTGAGACCATGGTTGAACGCATCAAACATCGTCATGCCAGAGAACCAGTACAGAACAATGCAAAGGCTGGTCAGAAACAGGTACGTCAAACTGATCAGGCGGATCAACTCAATGGAACGGCTAACAATCTTCTCGCTCTGGTCGGAGCTTTCTGTCTGAAACAGCTGCATTCCACCAATGCGCAGGAACGGCAAAAGTACGATCGCCATAACGACAATCCCAACACCGCCCATCCACTGCATCAGCGAACGCCACACAAGCAGCCCTGGCGGAAGTGAATCAAGCCCCGTCAGCACAGTAGAGCCGGTGGTGGTGAATCCCGACACGGCCTCAAACGCAGCATCAACATACGCAATACCCAGCCACAAAAACGGCAGAGCCCCAAACGCAGGCAACGAGACCCAGCATAGAGTTGTCAAGATAAAGGTCTGGCGTGTGTCCAGCCCGTCACGCAGCGCACCACCCATGGCCACGATTAGCAACATGCCAACCAGACCGGTAATTAACGATGAAATAATAAAGGCTTGCCAGTCAGCATTACGCGACACAACATCCACAAATGCAGGGACAAGCATGGCAGCAGCGAGGCCGACATAAAGGTACCCAAGCACACTTAAAACCGGTCGTATGGAAACCAACATCAATCCGCCGATATAAAATCCAATTTAACCCGCCCGCTAGTCACATGTTGTCCCTTAACGGACGAGATTGGAACGGTATGCTCTCAAACATTTATGAAGCATTGGTTTTAGGCCACTTAGTGATATCTGGCAATTGAATTAATCGGGCAACTACCTATTCACACAACAAGAATGAAACCGGACAGCCCAAACATGCTCAATGCACGGAATCCCTAGTCTTTCAGGGACGTAACGTCAACGCCAGAATTGAGGATTAAACAGCACCAGCACCGTAAAGAGTTCCAATCTCCCCAGCAACATTGCCGCAGAAAGTACAATTTTCGCACTGTTGGGGATGTCGGCAAAGTTTCCAACGGGGCCAACCACATCACCAAGTCCCGGACCGACATTAGAAACCGCAGTCGTAGCTGCACTCATAGCCGTCACCAGATCCAGTCCCAGTCCACCAAGAATGACGGTAATCAACCCCACAGTGGCCATATAGACCACTAAAAACGCAAGAACCGAGAACGCCAGTTCAGGCGTGATCTTTGTATCGCCATACCGGACAGGAACCACCTGATCAGGCCGGATCATCTTATTCATGTACGCACGAACAGTGCCAAAGAACACGATAAACCGGAAAATCTTGATGCCACCACTGGTCGAGCCTGTACAGCCACCAATAAACGTCAGCATCAGGAAGAAGCCCATCATCGGCGGGCCCCACGCCGTATAATCACCAAGTCCATAGCCCGTTGTGGTGATGATTGAAATCACCACAAACAGCGCTTCAACCACAGCACGGCCAAACGTGAACTTATTTTCAATGCCAAGATACAGAGCAGTCAAACTGGAGAGGACAATGATAACAAAGATAAAGACTCGTGCCTGAGGATCCTGCAGAAGTGCTTTCGGATTCTTGGTCAAGGATTTGATCAGCACAACAAACGGCAGTCCTGAGGCCAGCATAAAGACCACAGCCACCCATTCTGCTGCAGTGCTCTCAAAATATGCAAAGGACGCATCGTGAGTAGAAAAACCGCCAGAGGATAATGTCGTCATTGCATGGTTCACTGCATCAAACAACGTCATGCCAGAAAACACATAAAGGATTGTGCAGGTCAGCGTCAGCATGATGTAGACGCCACCAATCAAGCGCGTCAGATCAGTCGCACGGGCAACAATCTTCTCTCCGCGGTCAGAACTTTCTGTCCGAAACAGCTGCATCCCGCCAATACGCAGCAAAGGCATGAGCAAGATCGCCATAACGATGATGCCAACACCGCCGATCCACTGGGTCAGGGAACGCCAGAACAACAAACCCGGAGGCATACCATCCAGACCAATCAGAACCGTGGAACCTGTGGTCGTAAACCCCGAGACGCTCTCAAAAAAAGCGTTCTCAAAGCCGATTCCAAGGCTGAGAAAGGGCAGAGCGCCGCAGACTGGCATCACAACCCACGATGCTGTGGTCAGCAAAAACGCCTGTCGAATGGTGAGGTGTTCGAGTTTGTAGTTGGCCGTAGAAACAGCAAGCAGCAGGCCAAGCAAACCAACAAACAGAGAAGAGAGTGCAAACGCAATCCAGTCTGGATTGCTGAAGTAAATGTCCAGCAATGCAGGTGCCAGCATCAAAATAGCCAGCCCAACCAGAAAATATCCAAGCACCCGTAATACGGGACCCACCAGTGCCATAATATCTCTCATTTCAAGATGGGCTTCGCCTCGGGCGAGCGCACCAACACGCTTTAATCTCAAATCCTACAGAAACTCGGTTAAACTTCTCAGCAAACAGACACAACAAATCGGTTCGATGATTTTTGAGGTTACTGGGAAGTGAAAATTTGGGGCTCATAACGAGCCCGTAGATAAGTCCGGCAGGATGGATCGCCTATCTACGCCAAAAGTAGGGGGCAGCCAAGTTTTTTCTTATCCGGAATGTTCTCACCTCGGCAAAGTGCATAGCCATCAATGTACAATTTTACCGGGCGTGAAGCCAACTTGGTGTCAACAAAGTCCAATTTAAACTCGGAAAAACACTTGTATTACAAGTTCCCACAGCGCTGCGACAATACTACCTATAAGTCATTCTACCGCGACAGGATGTGATCCATAGATCACGTTTTTCATTAGCCTTAACACCCGCTCAAAGTGAATTAATTTCATTATACTGTTGTTTTAAATAAGATATTGTAGCCTGAAATTTCACAGTACCTAAAAACAAGGCAATTCAACAAAATCAATTAGATAGCTCATATTGTCGCAGTTTTCCGTCTTATAGATTTCATCAATGACGCGATAGACTCATACGATTTTATTTAAGCTGCATCCTTCTGCAAGTTCTCGCTGAACACCGTAAGCTTCCCTACGTCATTTCAGGTAGGGGCCTTTCGGAACTGAAGAACAGGGGAAGGGTATTCATGGTCTGAATTTGTGGTTTGCACGGTCTCTTGAAAAGACCCTGGAACCCGGAAGGAAAGGTACAGCGAGTTTGAAGCCGCTGACGCAGTTGCACTTTAACACCTCCCATTAAGCTGCAACTCAAAACCCGAAAATCCTGACGGTTCCAACTCCTCCCAGCAAACCAGAAATCAAGGCCATGACGTGAGATGCCTTCATCAGCTTCGCTCACCAAGCAAGCACTGTGAAGTCACACTCTCCTTTCCTCCGTCAGTTTTATGGAGAATGGCTGTTATGCTTCAGCAGACAGACAAACACGAAGAATCCTATAACGAGGCACACAAGCCTGCGAGCGAGTTCGAACAACGGTCTGATTATCTGGACCACGAACTCCAGATCATGAAACCACGCCGTTGGGGTCTCAACCTGCCGGGCCGCGACTTCCGTTTTGAAATGGAAGATTTTGTTCCCGCAATTGCAGGAACAATCGGCATCTCCGTGATGTACTCTGCGGTTATGACAGCATGGGCAACCGGCCTCACAGCAAAATGGCCACACGTCAATCTTGGTGCTGAGTGGATCATTGAAGTGGTCCGCGTTGAGATGCTCATCCCGGCCCTACTCTTCTGCATCATCGGCTCTGGTTTCCTCAACCCACGTGCAAACCTTGCAGGCAACCACGGTCCAATGATCCCACTCATTGGCTCCATCGCTCTTGCAGGCGCACACCCTCTGGCACTGGCAGCACTCGTCTGTGCCTTCGGCCTCCTCCTCAGTTACTTCAAAGGTGGCTCTCGTCTGGTGAACCTAACCAGTCAGGGTGTTGCTGGCGGTTTGCTCGTGTTCCTTGGCTTCATGGGGGCAAAGGGGCAAATCACATCCCTCTTCAGCTGGGCTGGCGGCCTGCAGGCGAAGCATGACCTTGCTTACAGCCTCTCTTACGTCGCTCTGGCAATCTTTGCCGTCAACATCGTGCTCTACGCCTTCCTCGCAAAGGTCGGTAAGCGCTGGCTCGCAATTCCAGCTTGCTCCGTCATCGCGGTTGTTCTGGCGCTCGCACTCGGCGCGGGTGTTGACCTTCAGTTCACCACAGCTCCTGGCCTGCCAAACATGAACCCATGGTACTGGTGGGGATCTACTGAGACCGGCTGGCAGCTTGGCATCCCTAGCTTCAACCACTTCGTTGCATCTCTGCCTTGGGCAATTCTGGCAGTCGCAATGTGGTCTCCGGACTTCCTTGGTCACCGTATCTTCCAGGAACTCAACTACCCTAAGAACACCGATAAAGTTCTGATGGACGTTGATGACACCATGACCTGCTGCTCCCTGCGTCAGTTCACCGGCACATTCTTCGGCGGTGGTAACATCACCTCCTCTTGGGGCACCTACATGATCCCAGCAGCAATCGCGAAGCGTCCAATCCCTGCAGGCGCAATCCTGCTCGGCGCACTGTGCATCGTTATCGCTACCATCGGCTACCCAATGGACGTAGCAGTATGGCAGCCCGTGATGTCCTGTGCTCTTCTGGTTGGTGTGTTCCTTCCACTTCTGGAAGCTGGCCTGCAGATGGTAAAATCCAGCAACGACACCAACTCCGCTGGTATCTGCATCTTCGCAGCAATCGTGACCAACCCTGTTCTGGCATGGGCAATCACCATGTTCCTCGACAACAATGGTCTCATTGGCGACAAGGAACGTGCAGAACGTCTGAGCTTTGCAGACCGCATCATCATTCCAGCAGGTGCAGTGATCATCTGTACTCTGGCAATGGCTGCAGTTGGCATGCTCCCAGGTATTCCAGCTCTCTTGTAAGCTAAACCACACCAAATCATAAAAGCGCATCGCCCAGCGGTGCGCTTTTTTCGTTTCCTTAGGCACTGCGACAATACGCACCTGCGTAAAACCTGACGTCAGTAACGCACAGTACGGATGACAACCTCACCTTCATCTGGCAAATTCATAGGCACCAAGCAGCCCTACTCCTCTGATATTTCAAAATAAATCAGAGCGTGCAAAATTTTTCACCGCACCACTTTCTGCTTTTGGCTTTGCCCTATCCTCCACAAACCCACATTGTAATAGATTACATCTATAACGTGATAGACTCTGGCGATTTCAACTAACCATGTGTTAGATGCAGACTCAACGTATGGATGCAGGCTTCCTCCCTCTCGCCTGCCTCCTAGGCGCATTCCCGAAATGGGGCTCGATTTTCGGAAAACAGAATGTAGTCGCAACAAAAGATCGAGGCGGTTTGCCGGGCGAGGCAATGCAAACTGCTTTGATTGCTCTAGGGGTTTGCTGATGTTTAAAATACCAAGCTTTATGCTGAAAGACGCGATCGTAGCCAAGCCGGGCTTCAATCGTTGGTTCGTTCCACCGGCTTCCATTGCAATTCACCTGTGCATCGGCTCCGCCTATGCATGGAGTATCTACAATCCGGCACTTGTAAGAGAAATCGGCGGCATAGCGCCAGCAGCTGAAGATTGGTCTCTCAGTTCTGTGGTCTGGATCTTCTCAGTCGCAATTCTGTTTCTTGGCCTGTCTGCCGCTGTTGCAGGCAAATGGCTTGAGAAAGTTGGCCCGCGCTGCGTTGGCACAACAGCTGCCTTCTGCTGGGGAGGTGGTTACATCATCGGCTCAATTGGCATCATGACCCACCAGCTCTGGCTGCTGTATCTGGGATATGGCGTCATTGGCGGCTGTGGCTTGGGCCTTGGGTATGTTTCACCCGTCTCCACCCTGATCCGCTGGTATCCTGACCGCCGCGGTCTGGCAACCGGCATGGCCATCATGGGCTTTGGCGGCGGCGCAATCATCGCAGTTCCGCTGAAAAGCTGGCTTCTGGGCCTCTATGCCAAAGCACCTGACTATCTCGGCCCTCTCGCTGACGTACAAACAACCGTAGAAAACGGAGTGCGCTACGTACAGGTTGCAGGCCAGAAGCTGGAAGCCATTGTCGTCAGTGCATCTCAAGCAGAAGCTGCCTTTGACGGTGCCCAAGCAGGCGTTTACCTAGCAGGCACAGGCAACACTGGCGCAGCATCAACCTTCCTCACATTGGGTATTGTCTACTTCTTCGTGATGATCCTCGCTTCCTTCGCCTACCGCATTCCCGCACCAGGCTGGAAACCGGAAGGTTGGGAGCCACCACAGGAAGACCCTGCAAAACAAGGCCTTATCACTCGCAACCATGTGCATATTGATACAGCACTGCGGACACCACAGTTCTATCAGCTCTGGATCGTGCTCTGCTTCAACGTGACAGCTGGGATTGGCGTGATCTCCGTTTCCAAAACCATGATCTACGAGATCTTCGGCAATGGCATGCCAACCATCGTAGACGGAGCCTTCACCGCAACCTACGTTTTGATGATCTCCGTCTTCAACGCTATGGGTCGCCTCGGCTGGTCTACTCTTTCTGACTATATTGGCCGCAAGAACACCTACACCGTCTTCTTCGTGCTGGGCTCTTTCCTATACCTCTCCATTCCGCTCATCGCGGCAGAAGCAGGTGCTAGCCCCTCCGTGATGTGGCTGGTGATGTTCTACGCAGCCACCATGACCATCTTCACCATGTACGGCGGCGGTTTTGCAACAATCCCTGCGTATCTGGCAGATATCTTCGGCACCAAATTCGTCGGCGGTATCCATGGTCGCCTGCTCACCGCATGGTCTGCGGCAGGTGTTGCTGGTCCATTCCTCATCACATTCCTGCGCGAACGGTCTGTAAACACCAAAATCCATGAGCTTGCGGAAAAGGTTGATCCAGCCTTATTCCTCCAGACCTTCGGTGAAGGCAAAGAGAAACTGGCCGAGCTCATCGCAGCAAAGTCCATCTCTGTCTCAAGACTGATGGAAGTGGCTCCGGAAGGCACAGTTGATCCAACTCCGAGTCTCTACAACACCACAATGTATGTGATGGCTGGACTGCTCGTCGCAGCACTCGTCTCCAACCTCCTCATGAAGCCAGTCCACCCCAAGTATCACATGGCTGAGGACGCACTGGGCGAAGGAGAAGCCACAACAACAAAACCGGCAGCATCTGGCAAACAAACATCTGCACCAATGCCTGCTGAATAAAAAGCAAACCCAAACAACTAAGCCCGCGATCATCGCGGGCTTTTTTTATGAGCAACTCTAGAGCGCGTTCCGTTTGATTGTATTCAATCAAACGACAAGAATTCGCTCAAAATAAAGGAGTTAGAGCATGAGGTGTGAATGTAAATGAACACAACAGGCTCTAAAGCTGTACCATTTTCTAATCAGCCTGCGCTGGAATCAGCGGCTTCTTATACTGAGCCGCACAATCCGCCAAAGACGTAATAATCGCAGGCTCCAGCTCACGCTTTGTCATCACCATACCGATGCTGTGCGAAACCACTGGCTTAATCAGCGGGACGGAAACAATTCCTGCTCCAAGCGACAAGGCAGAAAATTCCGGCAAGATCGCGCAATACCCCGCACGGATGAACCCGCCAAGCGACGGGATTGTCTCTGCCTCAACCTCGGGGTCCAACTCAACACCGAGGAAGCGAAGCGTGCTATCCACCATCAACCGGTTTTGCAACTTCGGCGAAAGCGCCACCATCGCCCCGGCATTCACAGCCGTCTCCCATTCCACTGCGTCTACCCCTTGCAAGCGATGCCCTGCTGGCATGAACAGACGGTAGTCTTCCTCATAAAGCGTAAAACTGCTGTGCTTCTTTGCATCACTGAACTGAGTGTACGTGATGCCGGCGTCGATCTGATAATCCTCAAGAGCCTTATGGATTTCATCATGGCTCATCAGTTGGATCGTCGCATGTGCATGCGGATGGCTCTTCTTCAAATCCAGAATGAGAGAGGCTGTCGCAACATCAGCTGAGGGAATAACGCCGATATTGACCTTGCCGAACACCTCAGCACTCTTTCCCGCAACCTCGTTCCGCAAACTATTACAGTCCGCAAGCACCTTCTTCGCCCAAACGAGAATGCGCTCCCCTTCCGCAGTCAATCCATGAAACTTCTTGCCACGTTCAATAATGGGAACGCCCAGCTCAATTTCCAGCTGGCGAATTCGGCCTGACAACGTTGGCTGCGTCACATTACAAGCCGCAGCGGCACGGGTAAAATGCCGCTCTTGAGCCAGAGTAACGAGGTATTGTAACTGCCGAATATCCAAGGACGATCACCCTTCACACAACGCTTGATAGAAACGCTCTATAGCACAATAGAGCAATCAGATCAGAATGGGCACGGACACTATAGTGTATCGCCGAAAAGTGGAAGCCGGTTTTCGGATAAAGATACGCAAGCAAAAAATGCCAATGCAGTTCACCAGGTCCTGCCTAGATGCGAACTGCATTAGCATTTGTTTTTTCAAAGAAAAGCAAAACAAATGCGCTGCGTACTTACGCCACAGGAGTATCAGAGTGACCTTTTCACAGAGTTTCCAGTGCGAACCATGACTTGGCCACATTGCCTCTCTTATCTGCCAATCTCAGTTTCCAGTGATTTGCAATCGGACCTTCCATGGCAAAAATCATTTCTCGTCCGCTCCTTTGGGCAGTCGGCACAGCCTTTTTCGTAATGCTGGCAGTCTTCGCCACTTACTTACTCTTGCCCTATGATCTGCCCGGCTCCGCAAACCTCACAAAAGTTAAAGATGAGCGCCTGCCAGCCCTGCGCGCAGATCTGACCTTCAAAGGAATGACCTTGGGAAACCCCGTTTTCCTGCGTGTCTTTAAAGAAGAAAGTCGGCTGGAAGCATGGATCCGGTCTGGCAAAACCTATCAGCCCTACAAATCATGGGAGATTTGCAAATACTCTGGTGATCTGGGGCCAAAGCTGAAAGAAGGCGACGGTCAGTCTCCTGAGGGCTTTTACAATGTGTCAGCCAGACAATTGAACCCGAACAGCAGATATCACCTCTCCTTCAATCTCGGTTTCCCGAACGCCTTTGATCAGTCACTGGACCGCACAGGCTCTTACTTGATGGTCCACGGTAACTGCCTCTCCATCGGCTGCTACGCCATGACCAACCAACATATCGAGGAAATCTATCTGCTCGTGGAAGCTGCCCTTCAGAACGGACAAGGCGCAGTCCCAGTCCATATCTTCCCCTTTGAGATGACAGAGGAAAACCTCAGCAAGCACGCCAACTCAAACTGGCTGAACTTCTGGCGCAACCTCAAACAGGGCTACGACCTATTCGAAGAAAACCGCATACCACCAGATGTGTCGGCAGAAGGAAAACGTTACAGATTTGATGTTTAGCCTACACCCTGAAAGCAGGTAGCTAGAGCAATGCTCCAACTACCCTCATTGATTACTCATCAAGCCTAGTGGCAGTGATAGGTCCCACGTTTGCGATCATTATGGCATCCATCACTATTCGTCCCACCGCTATGCGCCGCAGCTACCCCAGCTCCTAAAGATACTGCAAACATTGCTAGGAATACACCAGCAAGAACTTTCCGCATTTTCCGCTCCATTAGTTCTCTTACAACAATGCGGAAATTACATTTTTCTTAAAATCAGCATATTCGGTAAAACAACAACATGCAGAGAACAGGTGAAAATATATAACTCATTGCATTGCCGAATCTTCTTTTGAGGACAACACAAGCAAATTGCTTCGAACCGCACTGAAAAACCATCACGCATTCTTGGCGAAAAAACTGTGCAACAGTCTCACTATTGCAAGTTTACAATATAATTTTTTGGGAGAGTAATTTGGTGCGGACGGCGGGACTCGAACCCGCAAGCCCAAGGGCGGCAGATTTTAAGTCTGCTGTGTATACCAATTCCACCACGACCGCTTGCAGGCACCTGAGTACACGAGCAAACCACTTTCGTGCAAGTGCCTCTTTTCCGTTATCCAAGAAGTTCCTATGGCTTATCCCGGATTAAGCCCCTCAAAAAATCGATAGAATCCTGACAGGAACCACGGAATGCAACGGGCTTCACAAAATGCGTGCGCAGTTAAGGATCTGACCTTCTTTTTTCGCTACACCTTTCAAAAATACCCGATATAAGTGGGGAAACACCAGATTACTCCCTAGAATGCCCCTAAAAAAATAGGAGAAGCTTCTACGGAGAAGCAGGGCTTGCGAGCAAGCATAACGGCATTTTACAGTTCCTCATGATGTAATCTGCGTTCGTCCCTGCGCGAAACGGAACAAGGAAAAAACGGGAAAATGATTGACTACGTAGACGCTGCCAACGCGCCCCTGAAAAATACCGGACAGATCAAGATCTACAGCCAGGAAGATTTTGAAGGTATGCGCAAAGCAAGCCAGATGACTGCACAGTGCCTCGACGCACTTGTGCCGCTGGTGCAACCAGGCGTCACAACGCAGGAAATTGATGACTTCGTTTTCAAGTTTGGCAAGGAGCGCGGCGGCGTTCCGGCAACACTGAACTATCGTGGCTTCAGCAAATCCTGCTGTACTTCCATCAACCGCGTCATCTGTCACGGCATCCCTGACTCGAAGAAGAAGCTGAAAGAAGGCGACATCGTCAACATCGACGTTACCTACATCGTTGATGGCTGGCACGGCGACAGCTCCCGCATGTATCCGGTTGGCAAACTCAAGCCAGCAGCCAAGCGCCTGATTGAAGTCACCCACGAATCTCTGATGCGTGCTCTGGAAGCTGCCAAGCCGGGCAACACCACAGGTGATATTGGTCATGCGATCCAGGAATACGTAGAATCAGAGCGTTGTTCCGTTGTCCGCGATTTCTGCGGTCACGGCGTAGGCAAGCTGTTCCACGACATGCCAAATATTCTGCATTACGGCCAGAAAGGTTCTGGCATCGAGCTCAAGCCGGGCATGATTTTCACAATTGAGCCAATGGTAAATCTGGGACGACCAGATGTGAAAGTGCTGAAAGACGGCTGGACGGCTGAAACCAAAGACAAAACATTGTCTGCTCAGTTTGAGCATTCCATCGGCATCACCTCAACAGGGTGCGATATCTTCACAACATCACCAGCAGGCCTGTTCAACCCAATGGAACCGGAAGCCGGAGCCGCTGCTTAGCCGCACCAAGTAAGGAGGGGGAATGAAACAAACCAGTTTCGGGTTTCATGAGGTAACTCCCTCTCCTCAGGAGCAGGCACCCACCGTGCCTGCACTCCAGAGCCATATCCCTCTGGACGAACCGGCAACTCTCCCGGTTCCGCCCTCTGCTAAACAGAGTAAATCCCCTAAGCCAGCCGCCAAACACTATCACGGTCATCGTGCACGCTTGCGTGAACGGTTTGAGGAAACAGGCCTGGACGGCCTCCAATCCTACGAGTTGCTGGAGATGCTCCTCTTCTCCTCCATCAAACAGGGCGACACCAAACCACTGGCAAAAGCACTGTTGGCTCAGTTTGGCTCCTTCGCGCAAGTTCTTGCAGCTCCAAAACAACGGCTGGAAGAGGTTCCCGGTTGCGGGCCACGCACAGCAAGTTTTATCAAAGAAATGCAGGCCGCATCTATTCTCTACGCTAAAGCGCAGGTTGTAGAGCGCGACCCCCTCTCCTCCTGGAGCAAAGTTCTGGAATACGTTCGCGCAGCTATGGCGCACAACGACAAAGAAGAATTCCGCATCCTGTTTCTGGACAAAAAGAACCGCCTCATCGCAGATGAAGTCCAGCAGACCGGAACAGTTGACCACACGCCCGTTTATCCGCGCGAAGTTACAAAACGGGCATTGGAATTGTCAGCCTGCGCGGTCATTCTGGTCCACAACCACCCTTCTGGCGACCCAACACCATCCCGCCAAGATATTGAAATGACGACGAAAATTTCAAACACATTGGAACCACTAGGGATAGTGCTGCACGATCACATCATCATAGCCGGCTCAGGTCACGTCAGTTTCAGAGGCCTTCAACTCATCTAAGCTATCCCCAGCAGCAGAACTCCATTCACATAAATTTCCCAAGCGATCGATAAAACACGTCGGTTGTACAGGCTCACTCAAGCAAAATCTCCGAACATAAGCATGGGCAAGTGCGTTTTCGCATACAATCAAGAGTTTTAAAGGCAGCATGAGTAAATTGCCGATGGCGGGACAACCGAGTTCGAAAACTCCCATGACTTCAGCAGTGTTGGGCAGTACTTTCGGCAATACGATTACACGAGGCAAAAAAATCGGAGCCCGCATGATGGCTCTGTTGATCCTGTGTGTTGTAGCTGCAGCTTTGGCTGTTGGGTATCTGGCGTTCTACTGGTCAACCCAGCGTGCGCTCGACTTTGAGGTCGATAAAGAAGTTCGCCTCGTACAGAGCAACCTCAAAGTGTTCCGCAATGGGCTCGCAAATGAAGCAGAGCGCATCGCCATCTCAAACAAGGCATACGCTTCTGTTCTTTCAGAAGAAACCAACATCCTGCTGGATGAGGATCTGACACCGACCCCAAGCACACGTGGTGATCGGGACATCTTCGTCATCCTCAACAAGGATATGAAGCCGCTTTACACCTACCGCCGCGACCTGCCATGGCACAGCGAAGTCTTTGAAGATCAGCTTCGTGGCCAGCTTGATGCCACACTGTCTGAGCTGGAAACACGGGCCAACACGAAGCAAACCCAGTTCCGTGTACCTGAACCACTGCGCAGCCACGCCCCTCTGGCATTGAGCTTGCGCGATGTTGTTCTGGTTGATGGTGCAATCGGCCTCGCCACAGTTGCAGCAATCACTCCGTCAACAGCACCGCCAAAAGGTATGCCAACAGTTGCCGGTTATCTGCTTTGGGTACGGTCACTGGACATCCGGTCCATCAGATCCTTTGAGGAATCAACGGGCTTGTCGGAAATGTTCATCACCACGAACAAGCCAAAAGCCGACTTCCAGCGTGTATCCCTGCCATTGCTCCGCCGCAACGGCGAGATCATCGCCAACCTGAGCTGGAAAACCACCGCAGCCTCTGGCGCGATCTACACCAACTCATCACCGTATTTTCTGGGAACCATCATCGCTATCTTGCTGATGACGATTCTCATTCTGCTCCGTTACATCAAGATGACAGACCGCATCTTGCAAAATGAAGCAGATGCGACACATGCAGCACTCCATGACGCCTTGTGTGGCCTGCCCAACAGAACATGGTTCGAGATTTTTGCAGCTGACGTGCTGCGACGCGACCGACAAAAACAGCGTATTACTGGCATTGTATTTCTGGATCTGGACCATTTCAAACAGATTAACGACAGCTTGGGCCACTCCATCGGCGATGAAGTCATCAAACTCGTCGCCGAACGCCTCAAAGTGTCGATCAACATGGAAGACCGGGTCGCGCGCGTCAGTGGAGATGAGTTCCTCATCGTACTGGCGCACCGCACCAGCATGGATGAGATCATCGAAACCTGCATGTACATCGAGAAGATGCTCTCGGATGCCTTCAAGGTTGAGAAACACAAGATCCTGACTACAGCCAGCATGGGCGTCGCGCTATCTCCTGAGCATGGACACGATCTGACAGCGCTTTTGCGCCGAGCAGATATTGCACTCTATCAGGCAAAGAAACTGGGCCGTGGCCGTTATGTGCTCTTTGAAAAGGAGATGGAGGACACTCTTCAGATCTCCCGCGAAATCGAAGAGGATATCAAACGCGCGCTCAATGCCAACGAATTCCAGAACTACTACCAGCCTATCATGGACAACACCGGCAAGAACATTCTGGCAGCCGAGGCTCTCATTCGCTGGAACCATCCGAAAAAAGGTCTTTTGCCACCAGCTGCATTTCTGCCGGTAGCTGAAGAATCCATGCTCATCAACCGCATTGGTGAGTGGGTGTTGGAGAACGCGATCAAGGATGGTTCAACCCTGAATGACGTCACCATGTGCGTGAACGTCTCTCCAACCCAGTTGCGGCATCCGGAATTCCCTGAGCTGGTCAACACATTGCTGGAAAAGTACCAGCTGGAACCTAACCGCCTGGAACTGGAAGTCACTGAAGACGTTCTAATCAACTACTCAGAAACAGTGGTTGAAGTCATCGAGCGTCTTCGTAATCTCGGCGTAAAAATTGCGCTGGATGATTTTGGAACTGGCTTCTCATCTCTCAGCTACCTGCGCCGCGATCTGTTCGACAAAATCAAGATCGATCGTTCCTTCATCAATGGTGCGGTGACTGATGCCAAAGCCAGAGAGATTCTGGCAAGCTCAATCACTCTGGGGCTCCGTCTTGGCATGGATGTGTGTGTTGAAGGCGTGGAAGAAGAAGAGCAGAAAGAACTGCTGCTCACCATGGATTGCCCAATGATGCAGGGTTATCTGTTCTCCCGCCCAATCCCACTTGGCAAGTTCCGTCTATGGCGTGATGACAGGGATGAAGAAGTGGAACAGAAGCCACGCAAAATCAGAGTGGGCGCAGCAGAATAATCTGCGCCCTTCGCGATCGGCTGTCATCTCAATTTAGTTCTCAGAAAAACTCTTCCAGAACGCAGCAAATGTCTCGCTGGTTTCCTGCTTGAAAGCAAAAGGCCCCTTGGCCGCTTCCTCCCAGCGCACACCGGAATTTTTCAGCACAGCAACACCCTGTTGTCCAAACTGCATCTTAAGCTGGTCAACAAGCCAGGCCTTCACCTGATCACGGCGTTGAACCGCAAGACCACCATTATCGTGCAGCACAGAGTGATGTCTGTCGCTGGCCTCAATCAGCTCACTAAGGCCCCTGTTGTCCATTGCACTCAGCATCAACACAGGAACCTTCCAGTCCCCTCTCTTCGCACTCAAGCTCATGGCACCTTCCACATCCGCACGAGCACGGCTGGCAACGTCCCCCATATCAGCCTTGGTCACGCAGATAATGTCCGGCAGCTCCATGATACCCGCCTTCATGAACTGAAGGCTGTCACCAGATCCCGGCTGAATACAAAGCACGCAGGTATCAGCCACAAGAGCCACATCTGCCTCAGATTGGCCAATACCAACACTCTCCACGATCACACGGTCCATCACAGCCCGCATCAGGATCACCGCAGCAATTGCATGCTCGGAGAGCCCGCCAAGCCGGTCTCGCGCCGCCATGGAACGCACAAAAATCTTCTGATCTTCCGGATCTGTTGAAAGTCGTGTCCGGTCACCCAGCAACGATCCACCAGTCACCTGAGAAGAGGGATCAACCGCAATCACACCAACGCTTTTATCCGCGCTGCGGTATTCCGAAATCATTGCATTTGTCAGGGTGGATTTCCCAACGCCGGGAGGTCCGGTCAGCGCGATCACATGCGCGATTGGGTTTTGCAACGCCTCATCTAGCAAAGAGATCAACTGAGGATGCCCCTCATAACTCTCGATAGCACTGAGCAAACGTGCAAGAGCTGGCTTCCCGCCAGCTCTCAGGTCTTCCAGATTGACAGGAGCCGACCGAGGCCAGCTCCTCCCCTTTTTCACAAAGCCACTCACCCCTTGTTCCGCTGAGCCAGCACTGCCTGAGCAGCAGCAAGACGCGCAACAGGAACACGGAACGGAGAACAGGACACGTAGTTCAAACCAACAGTTTCGCAGAAGGCGATGGAGGCTGGATCACCGCCATGTTCTCCGCAAATACCAAGTTTGATATCAGCTTTCGTCTTACGGCCATTCGTGGCTGCAAGCTTCACCAACTGGCCAACGCCGTCCACATCCAATGAGACGAACGGATCTTTCTCCATCACCTTCCGTTCCTGGTACTTGCCCAGGAAGGACGCGGCATCATCACGAGAAATACCAAAGGTGGTTTGCGTCAGATCGTTGGTGCCAAAAGAGAAGAACTCGGCAGACGCAGCAATCTCTTCAGAAAGCAGCGCGGCCCGTGGCAACTCAATCATGGTGCCAACAGAGTACTCAGGCTTTTCGCCCAGTTCCTTGGCCACAACTGCCGCTGTACCGTCAATGCTCTCGCGAACAATATCCAGCTCGCTCTTCAAGCCAACCAGCGGCACCATAATTTCAGGTGCCACCTTGCGGCCATGACGCTTGGAAACATCCAGCGCAGCTTCAAAGATAGCCCGTGCCTGCATCTCTGCAATTTCCGGATAGGAAATCAGCAAACGGCAACCACGATTGCCGAGCATCGGATTGAACTCTTCCAGCTCTTCCGCACGCTCACGCAGCTCTTCCGGATCAATGTCCATCTGCTTGGCAACCTCAGCAATGTCCTCTTCCGTCTTAGGAAGGAATTCATGCAGTGGCGGATCAAGCAAACGAATGGTGACCGGACGATCAACCATCAGCTCAAAGATATCGATAAAATCCTGACGCTGGATCGGAAGCAACTTCGCAAGCGCAGCTTTGCGTTCTTTCACCGTATCAGACAAGATCATTTCACGCACCGCAAGGATACGTTCGCCTTCAAAGAACATGTGCTCGGTACGGCACAAACCAATACCTTCAGCTCCAAAAGAAAGCGCAACTTTCACATCAGCAGGTGTTTCTGCATTGGTGCGAATGTTCATGCGGCGAATGTTATCAGCCCATTCCATCAGCTTTTTGAAATCACCGGAAAGCTCAGGCTCCTGCATTTGGACCTTGCCGGCAAGCACCTGGCCATTGCCGCCATCAATGGTGATTGTATCACCCTTGCCAAAGCTGCGACCGTCAACCGTCATGGTCTCATTACGGGCGTCAACACGAATGGTTCCAGCGCCAGCAACACAAGGTTTACCCATACCGCGCGCAACAACAGCCGCGTGACTGGTCATTCCGCCACGTGTTGTCAAAATGCCTTCCGCAGCATGCATGCCGTGAATGTCTTCAGGGCTGGTCTCTGTACGAACCAGAATAACAGAGCGGCCATTGGCCTTTTCTGTTTCAGCATCGTCAGAGTTGAACACGATCGCACCGCAGGCAGCACCCGGAGAAGCTGGCAGACCAACAGTCAGCTCATCCCGTTCGCTGGCAGGATCAATGGTCGGGTGCAGCAGCTGATCCAGAGAAGACGGCGCAATGCTCGCAACGGCTTCTTCTTTGGTGATCAGGCCGCTCTCAGCCATATCAACCGCAATCTTCAGCGCAGCTTTCAGCGTCCGCTTACCGTTACGGGTCTGAAGCATCCAAAGCTTGCCGTGTTCAACGGTAAACTCCAGATCCTGCATATCGCGGTAATGGGTCTCCAACCTGTCACAAACAGCCTGGAACTCCGCAAACACCTCAGGCATGGTCGCTTCAAGAGATGGTTTTTCGGAATGCGCCTCAATGCGGGCTTTCTCGGTGATATCCTGCGGCGTACGAATACCCGCAACAACATCTTCACCCTGCGCGTTGATGAGAAATTCGCCATAAAGCGCGTTTTCACCAGTGGACGGGTTACGGGTAAAGGCAACACCAGTCGCAGAGTTTTCGCCTGTGTTACCAAACACCATCGCCTGCACGTTCACTGCAGTGCCCCAGTCCTCTGGGATTTCGTGCAGGGCGCGGTAAGTCTTGGCCCGTGGGATCATCCAGCTCTTGAACACGGCGCCAACGGCACCCCAGAGCTGCTCTTCAGGATCCTCAGGGAAAGGACGACCAAGCTCTTCTTCAACCTTGTCCTTATAAGCCGCGACGATCTGTTTCCAGTCGTCGCCGGTCAGGTCAGTATCAAGGGAGTAGTCGTACTCGTCCTTGAAATCCTCCAGAATTTCTTCGAAGTGATCGTGGTCTACGTCCAACACTACATCAGAGTACATCTGGATGAAACGACGATAGCTGTCATAAGCAAACCGGTCATCGTTTGCATCTTTGGCCAGCGCTTCAACAGTCCGGTCGTTGAGACCCAGATTCAGAACCGTATCCATCATACCCGGCATGGAAACACGGGCACCGGAACGCACAGACAACAGCAACGGTTTGGACGTGCTGTTGAACTTACGCTCTGTCAGCTCTTCAACAGCCGCAATGGCAGCATGAACCTGCTCTTTGAGCTCGGAAGGATACTGCTGACCTTCATCATAATAGTGCGTGCAAACTTGCGTTGTAATGGTAAAGCCGGGAGGGACAGGCAATCCTAGTCTGCTCATCTCGGCAAGGTTTGCACCCTTACCGCCCAGCAGCTCCTTCATAGAAGCATCGCCCTCGGTTTTGTTTTCTCCAAAGATGTAGACCCACTTGGTCATAACACCCCCCTTTATTGAGTGAGACGACAACCAATCTCACTTGGAATTGCACCACTGCCCACTATCTGCAATGAACAGGGTCATTATAGCAAGAGACTCAGACCTCGACCTTAGTGTTATTGCGTAAATACTTCTGAATTCTTGAGAAATATCAATATACTTACTTATCCGCAGATACTTGAAAAAATGTAGGTTCAATTGAAAGAATGTTCGGATACACTTAACAACATGCGGTGAGTTATCCGGCTGCTATAAAAACGCCATTCTTCGCTACTAACAGATTGATGTAATATTGAGTCGCAATCGGCTCTCAATGAGAGACATATATGACCCTGACAAGCTATTTTGCGCTGTTCCGCTCCAATTCTGCTTCTGCTCAGAACAATGGCCGTATGACCTATCATTCTGTTAATAAAAACAGATTTTCAAAAAGGGCCTTAATGGCCTCTGCGCTGGCGTTTGTTCTGTTGGGCTCGCCACTTGTTCCCGCTCAAAGCGCGAAGGCAAATTCCCAGTCCTTACCGGCTGCAAGCTCTCTGTCAGGAAGTTACCTGTCAGGCAGAAGCGCCCTTCTCGCTCAGGATCTGGCCGCCGCGTCCAACTATTTCACCTCAGCTCTGCACGGTGACCCGGATAATTTTTATATTCTCGACCGCGCATTTGTCACATCACTGGCAAACGGCAATGTCGAAAAAGCGCTCCCTCTGGCAAACCGCATTCTGGAAGAAGACAACGAGCACTTCCTTGCACAGCTGGCCGTTGCCGCACAGCGCATTCATGAAGGTGACTTCACCACCGAACTGCCAGATGCCGTCACACAAAACGTCAACCCGCTGTCCCGTCTGAGCTTTGCTCTTGTTTCAGCCTGGGTCAAAGCAGGTCAGGGCAAAACAGATGAGGCCATCGCAGATCTGACAAGCACCACCGGCGCCAAGTGGTTTGACCTCTTCATCAATTTCAACGCGGGCCTGCTGGCTGAATACAACAACAACCCACATCAGGCCGCCGAGTTTTATAAAGCAGCCTACGAGATTGACCGCGGCGCCCTGCGCAACGCCATTTCCTACACCCGTATGCTCGCCGCCTCCGGCAGACAGCAAGAAGCGCTGGACATCGTTGCCGAGTACGAGCAACTCATTCCAGAACATCCGCTTCTTGTAACTCTGAGAGCGAAGATTGAGAGCGGCGAGGTTATTGAATCCGTCGCCAAATCACCAGCTGAAGGACTGGCGGAAGCCTTGCACGGTCTCGGTATCGCAGTCAGCAAAGAAGGCGAAGAGCTCTCCGCAAATTACCTGCAACTCGCCGCCTACCTCAATCCAAAGAATGATTCAGCCCTGATTGGTCTGGCCTCATTGTTTGAGCAGCTTGGCGACAACGAGCGCGCCATTGAGTACCTGTCAGCGGTATCAGACGGCTCACCAATGAAACGCGAAGCTGAAATCCAGATTGCGCTTCATTACAACATTCTGGATAATCTGGAAGAAGCCCGCGCCCATCTTGAAAAGCTGGTGGAATCCGATCCGAGTGACATAGAGGCCATCACCTCTTTGGGCAACGTGCTGCGCGGCCATTCTCTCTTTGAGGAAGCCGAGACCTCCTACAATCAGGGCTTGGATACCCTCAGCGAAATTCAGACAAACCACTGGACGATCCTGTATTTCCGCGGCATCACCCGCGAACGTCAGGACAAGTGGGACGCTGCTGAAGAAGACTTCCGCGAAGCTTTGACCCTCAAGCCTGAACAGCCAATGATCCTCAACTATCTCGGCTACTCCCTGGTAGATCGCGGTCTGAAGCTGGATGAAGCGCAGAAGATGATTGAACGCGCTGTTCGCCTGCGTCCAACTGATGGATACATCGTCGACAGCCTCGGCTGGGTTTACTATCGCCTGGGCCGTTATGAAGAAGCAGCTGAAAAGCTGGAACGCGCTGTCGCTCTGCGTCCGCATGATCCAATCATCAACGATCATTTGGGCGATGCGTACTGGCAAGTTGGTCGCAAACTGGAAGCCCGCTACAAGTGGAACCACGCCCGCGACCTTGAGCCGGAACCAGAAGACCTGAAGCGCATTCTCGATAAAATCGAAAATGGCATGGAAGACGCCGTTCCGGTCGTCGCAAGCTCTGCAGACAACAAATAACTCATAACACGATCATAGTATGATGACTTTGGAAGATACAAAGGCAGCACGGGTTGAGGAATTAGCCCGTGCCAAGGTGAACCTTGCGCTCCACATCTCCGGTCAACGGGAAGACGGCTACCACATGCTCGACAGCCTTGTGGTGTTCCCTGAAATCGGTGACCAGATCTCGGTTGAACCAGCCCCCGACCTTTCACTCCAGATCACTGGCGAGTTCTCTGCGAAGATACAGGGCGATCCTGCAGACAATCTGGTTATCAAAGCCGCAAACATGCTCGCAGAACACCTACCCTCTGCATCAGGAGTTCAGATAGAGCTCGAGAAATCGCTCCCCGTTGCAGCAGGTATCGGCGGCGGGTCCGCAGATGCAGCCGCAACTCTGCGCGCGCTCACGAGGATCTGGGGCGTGTCTCCGTCTCCAACAGACCTTGCCAAACTGGCCCTCAGCCTCGGCGCTGATGTGCCTATGTGTCTGGAAGAAAAGCCTGCCCGCATTCGCGGCATCGGGGAGATCATCGAACCGCTGACAGATCTCCCATCCGGCGCAATCGTCCTGGTCAATCCATTGATTGAGGTCTCCACCCCAGCCATTTTCCACGCACTGGAAAAGAAAAACAACACCCCGCTGCCGGAAATGCCAGAAGAGTTCGAGAGCATGAAAGCCCTCGCCAACTGGCTCAAAACCTGCCGCAACGACCTACAAAAACCAGCGATCTCACAGGCACCAGAAATCTCTGAGGTCCTCGACCTACTGGCCTCCCAGCCAAATACCCTCCTCGCCCGCATGTCCGGCTCCGGCGCCACCTGCTTTGCCCTCGTTGAAACCCTAGAAGCCGCCCAAGCCATAGCCTCCCACTTGCAGGAAGCTAAAGGAAACTGGTGGATCAAGGCGGCACGGGTTTAGGCTGAGCGTGGAAACCAAACTTATGTGCATGCAGGCTTTGCCATAAGTCTCTTTTTAAAAGTCGTCTATGCTGCCAAGCGGTTCCACGATGGGGGCTAACCTCCCCATCTTTTCACCCGGAGCAGACACGCCTTTACCCTTCACAGATTACCCCGATCATTCAGAAGCCGAGGACAGTCGGCTGTGATCTGGTTTGCCTCGCAATTTGCCTTCAATCCAAAGTTGTCCTCACATACACGCCACAACAGCTAGCTAAATTCCCAAAGGTAAACTCCTGATCTACCGTATCTTTTCAGCCGATGTTACAACATCATCAAGACAAGTTATGACTCAATAAGTTTATTTGATTTTGATTTTCTCCGCTCTGAAATCATCCTTCAGGCATAATAATATGCGGAGAGAATATGACTAATCAGCCCAAGTTGACCACTGCTTTTGGTTCCCCCGTCCCCGACAATCAGAACATTCAAACTGCAGGCCCCCGCGGTCCAGCTCTGCTGCAGGATGTTTGGTTCCTCGAAAAAATGGCCCACTTTGATCGTGAGGTTATTCCTGAGCGCAGAATGCATGCCAAAGGTTCTGGCGCTTATGGAACGTTCACAACAACCAATGACATCACCAAGTTCACTCGCGCTAAGATATTTTCCGAAGTTGGCAAAAAATCCGATTTATTTATGCGTTTCTCGACAGTGGCAGGAGAACGTGGCGCTGCTGATGCAGAACGGGACATTCGCGGCTTCGCCATAAAGTTCTACACTGAGGAAGGCAATTGGGATCTGGTGGGCAACAACACACCAGTCTTCTTTCTCCGCGATCCGCTAAAGTTTCCAGATCTGAACCATGCAGTAAAACGAGATCCGCGCACCAACATGCGCAGTGCGGATAACAACTGGGATTTCTGGACGAACCTGCCTGAAGCTCTGCATCAGGTCACAATCGTCATGTCAGACCGCGGCATCCCAGCGACTTATCGCCATATGCATGGATTTGGCAGTCATACCTACAGTTTCATCAACGCAGACAACGAGCGTTATTGGGTTAAGTTCCACTTTGAAACCCAACAAGGTATCAAAAACCTGACAGATCAAGAAGCCGCTCAAATCGTTGCAAATGATCGCGAAAGCCACCAGCGAGATCTTTATGACAGCATTGAGAATGGCGAATTTCCGAAATGGACACTGTCAGTCCAGATTATGCCAGAAAAAGAGGCCGGCAATTATCACATCAACCCGTTTGATCTAACCAAAGTCTGGCCCAAGTCCGACTATCCGCTGATCGAAGTTGGCGTGCTTGAACTGAACCGAAATCCTGAGAACTACTACGCTGAAGTTGAGCAGGCTTCATTTGCGCCGTCCACAATTGTGCCCGGCGTCAGTTTCTCTCCCGACAAAATGCTTCAGGGCCGCCTGTTCTCTTATGGGGATGCTGCGCGGTATCGTCTTGGAGTTAATCACTCGCAAATCCCGGTCAATGCACCGCGCTGCCCATTCCATTCCTATCACCGCGACGGAGCCATGAGAGTTGATGGCAACAACGGTTCACGTATCGGATATGAGCCGAACATGTTTGGCGAATGGCAACAGCAACCAGATTTCTCCGAGCCACCACTTTCCATAGAAGGAGCTGCGGGTCATTGGGACCATCGGGAGGATGAAGATTACTATTCTCAGCCTGGCGCTCTTTTCCGCTCAATGAATGCAGATCAGAAAGAAGCTCTGTTTGCAAACACAGCCCGCTCGCTTAGCCCCGCACGTATCGAAATCCAACACCGTCATGTCCGCAACTGTTACCGCGCGGACCCTGCTTACGGCACAGGTGTTGCAGCCGCGCTCAACATCAGTATTGCAGATGTAAAAGACATCTAAGTTACATTGATAGCCAAAGATCAGGGGCTCTGCCCAAGCCGACCAACCAACCAATAAAGGCCCCTGATCCACAATTGCCGAAGTACATTCTAAGGGGAAAATTCAATGGATTTCAAAGGTAACGATACCCATATCAATCGACGCATGCTTTTAACGCGCGGTTCCACTATGGCTGTCGCCACAGGAGCATCTGTCGTTGCGAGCAATGCCTGGAGCGCGAGTCAAAATGAGGAAGACTTAAGCGCCAAAATCCTTCAGGTCATATCGGAGCTTGAAGCAGAAACAAATTCTGAGCTCGCAGCTATTACCTGGTCCAGACAACATATCGCGAACAGATTGCGGGCATCACTTAATTTGCCTATTGAACAGGAAGAGTACAACAAGAATTATCGGGATTATTACGACCACAAGCTACAAAAGGCATGATTTAAAGTAGCTTTTTCAATGCACTGCTGCACTTTAACTTAAAACAGGCAGCAGTGCCAACCGCTATATAATTTAGATTTTTTGCTCAAAACACTTTTTCAACATCCACCATCAAAACCAGTATGTGCTTTGCTGCGTATCATTTCTTTGGGATCATTACCTGTACCCGGAGTATGCGGGCCATGAACCTTAGGCTGCGCAGTCTTCTTTGCACTCCTTACTTTCAAAAAGATGACAAGTGCGAGCACAAAAATCACCACAGGAACTATAGTCAGCACAATCTGATTTGCAGTCATGTGGTCTCTCCATGCTCTATCAGTTGCTCCACGGTACACAAGTCTCACTCCCAGTACAGCCAACAAAAAAGCGCCGGGCATTTCTGCTGCGGCGCTTTTCAATTTCTTCGAACTGCTCTCTGATTAGCTCACACGGGCAATACAGAAGTCGACGGCTTCTTTCAGCGCCTGCTTGGCAGGACCGTCTGGCAGGCTGGTCAGAGCTTCAATTGCAGATGCACCATAATCACGCGCTTTTTGAACCGTATCAGCCAGAGCGCCAGTGTCGTTCAGCAGCTTGATGGCATGATCCAGATCGCCGTCTTTGATGTCTCCATCTTCCAGACAACGTTTCCAGAACACCTTGTCCTCATCGCTGCCACGCTCCATCGCGTAGATGACAGGCAGTGTGATCTTGCCTTCGTGGAAGTCATCACCAACGTCCTTGCCAAGATCAACAGTCGCCCCGCCATAATCCAGCGCATCATCAACAAGCTGGAAGGCATAACCAAGCTCAAGGCCGAACTTGCGTGCAGCTGCACGCATCTCGTCACCTTTATCGGCAATCTCCGGGCTCACTTCGCACGCAGCTGCAAACAAAGCGGCTGTTTTAGCCTCAATCACCCGCAGGTACATCTCAAAGGTCGTGGTGGTATCCTGAGCGGCGCCCAGCTGAAGCACTTCACCTTCAGCAATGATTGCGGAGGCCTCAGACAGAATGCGCAGCGCTTCCAGAGAGTGCACATCAACCATCATCTTGAAAGCCTGACCAAGCAGATAGTCACCCACCAGCACGCTGGCCTGGTTGCCCCAAAGCTTGCGAGCAGCCAGCTTACCGCGGCGCATATCGCTTTCGTCGACAACATCATCATGCAGCAGAGTTGCCGTATGCATAAACTCTACAGATGCTGCAAGGATGACATGTCCCTCGCCTTCATAGCCAAACATCTGTGCAAACGCCAGTGTCAGCATCGGGCGCAAACGCTTCCCACCTGAATCGATCAGATGGCGCGCAATTTCCGGGATCAGCTCAACATTAGAACCGGCTTTGGAGAGGATCAGCTCGTTCACCTTCTCCATGTCACCTGAAACGAGCTCTACGAGCCCCTGAATTCCAGCTGGTTTGGCTGTCTGAGATTGAAGACCAACAACGCCCACGGGATACCTCTATTTTGATTCCAACGGGACAATAGGTTGGTAGATAGTCTCGAGCAAGCTTTAGTAAGAATTTGCTGCCAATAAAGTAGTGTCGAAGGGATAATTTACCAATCACAATTAGTTTTTTTCACAATACCAACCCTAACCTGCATACTTTCTGGCAAAATAGGCAACTCTCTTCAAGAGGACATCATCGTGGAAGAACTCATCAGAACAACAGATCCCGTCCTCATCTCGCATCTTGAAGCCCTGCTGGGAGATGCCGAGATCATCTACTTCGTCGCCGACACCAACATGAGCATACTGGACGGCTCCCTTGGCTTTTTGCCGCGCCGGATCATGGTGGAAGCAGACCGTATGGATGAAGCTTGTCAACTTATGCGTGATGCCGACCTGGGGCACTACCTAAAAGACGCGTGAAAACTTCTCTTTAGATAAACAATAGGGATTGCATGAATACCGGCAGCCTGTATCAGTGCGTTATTGCGACTTTTCTTGATCCGGCGCCGCCATGACCAACCCTGAAACACCTCAATCTCAGCAGCAAACCACCAGGGACAAGTTCCTCGGCGGTAAAGTCATGGTTGAGCAACCTGCAAAAGGCCGTCATAGAGCGGGGCTTGATGCCGTCTATCTGGCCGCATCCCTTCCGCAAAGCACCACAGGCACGCTTTACGATCTGGGCACTGGCGTCGGCACTGCAGCTTTTTGCGCCGCCCACCGCCTGCCAAACATCAAAGCCGTCGGCGTGGAGGTTGATCCCGTCACCGCAGCGCTGGCCCGCAAAGGCCTGTCTCTGCCGGAAAACGGAGGTTTTGCTGACCGCGTCTCCATTCTGGAATCCAACCTCACCGCAAAGGGCAGCATTCGCCACCAAAGCGGCCTTGGGTCTTCCATCGCGGATCATGTGATCATGAACCCGCCCTATTACGACAGCGCCCGCTTTCGCGTCACACCAAAGTCAGACCGTGCCCCAGCCCATGCGCTGGACGAACGTGGCATTGAGCCGTGGATCAAAACCGCGAAAGATCTGCTGAAGGACGGTGGAACGCTCTCCATCATCTTCAGAGCAGATGGCTTGCAAGATCTCCTCGACCCCATGCAACGCCGTTTCGGTGCCATCGATATCATCCCGATCCGGCCAACAGCCGACGCACCAGCCACCCGCATCATTGTCCGCGCAGTGGCCGCCAGCAAAGCCCCGCTCCAGATCCTGCCGGGCTTCACCCTGCATGAAGAAGCAGGCGGCACCTTCACCCGGCAAGCCACCACCGTCATGCGCGACGGCATGGGCCTTGGCCTCACAAACCGTTGAGCAACACGGCTAACCTGCCGATAACAATCCGCTTTCAATATACGTTTTTCTCCCTATTATGATCGCAAGGCGCAAATCAAAGCGCAGCAGATGACAGGGCGGGAGCAGACTATTTATGAGCAGCAAGGTTGACCTACCAAACTCCATTGAGGAAACCCTCACGCTCTTAAGTTCTGGCGGGTATCTGGCAGATCGCGCACTCGCAACCGTGCTGCACCTGTCTCTGCGCATGAAACGGCCCCTCTTCCTCGAAGGCGAGGCTGGCGTTGGCAAAACCGAGATCGCCAAAGTCCTCTCGGCCACGCTCAACCGCCCGCTGGTCCGCTTACAGTGTTATGAAGGGTTGGACGTCTCCTCCGCCGTTTACGAGTGGAACTATGCGGCCCAGATGGTCGAAATCCGCATGGCTGAAGCATCCGGCAGCGTGAACCGTGAGAACCTCAATACAGCGCTCTACAGCCCTCGCTTCCTGATCAAACGCCCGGTGCTACAGGCGCTGGAAACCACAGAGCTGGGGGCGCCTATCTTCCTGATCGACGAACTGGACCGCACCGATGAAGCCTTTGAGGCCTTCCTGCTGGAAGTGCTGGCGGACAGTCAGGTGACCATCCCGGAGCTGGGCACCATCACCTCCGAAGAACCTCCGATCACCATCATCACCACCAACCGCACCCGCGAAATTCACGACGCTCTGAAGCGCCGCTGTCTCTACCACTGGGTGGATTACCCGACAGCAGAGCGCGAGCTGCAAATCGTGCAGACCAAACTGCCAACAGCCGCCGCAGCTCTCTCCGCTCAGGTCGTCGCCTTCGTGCAAAAACTGCGAGAGGATGACGCGCTCTTCAAAAAGCCAGGCGTCGCTGAAACGCTGGATTGGGCAAACGCCCTCACAGAGCTGCAAGAGGTCGCGCTTGATCCGGAAATGGTGTCAGACACGCTCGGCGTCCTGCTCAAGTATCAGGAGGACATCGACCGCATCAAAGGCTCCAGAACCCGTGCGATCCTCGATGAAATCCGCATGGAAGCCAACTCGCAGGCCACCATTGCTGGCAGCATGCCTGCCCCAACAGCATAGCCTTGCCTGATGCAGGACACCCTCGCCCCCGCACCATCTCCGCGCCCACCGCATGGGCGCATTACGGAAAACATCGTCCACTTTGCCAGAACCCTGCGCAAAGCGGGCTTGCCTGCGGGGCCGTCTTCTGTGGTGGATGCAGTGAGCGCGGTCACCATCAACGGTATTGAGAACAAGCAGGACCTCTACTGGACCCTACATTCCGTCTTCGTCCATAAGCGCGACCAGCAACCCGTTTTCGACGAAGCCTTCCGCCTTTACTGGCAAAGCAAAGGCCTCGTTGAAAAGATGCTGGCACTGCTGTCTCCCGTTGCCCCAGCAGGGCAACGCGAACCAGAAAAGCCACGCGCCGCTCAATCCCGTGTCGCCAATGCCTTTGAGGCCAACAAGCAGCGCGAGGCCAAAGAAACCAAACCACTGATAGAGGTAGACGCCCGCTTCACCGTCTCGGAAAAAGAAGTCCTGCAAAAGAAGGACTTCGCACAGATGACCGCCGAGGAGATTGCCGAAGCCCGCAGATCCCTCGCCCGCCTCACCATGCCAGCAGATCAGGTCCGTTCCCGTCGCTTCAAGCCCGTCCATTCGCACACTCTGGGCAAACAGGTGGATGCGAGAAGAACCATGCGCGCCACACTCAAGGCTGGTGGTTCCATCATCGATCTCAAGCACAAAGCGCCCGCGCAGGTTCATCCACCCGTGGTCGCGCTCTGCGATATCTCGGGCAGCATGAGCCAGTATTCACGCATCATGCTGCACTTCCTGCACGCTCTGTCAGAAAAGCGCAAAACCCACACCTTCCTGTTTGGCACACGGCTCACCAACATCACCCGCGCCCTGCGCATGAAAGACCCTGATGAAGCCCTCGCTGCCTGTACGGATGAGGTGGAAGACTGGTCTGGCGGCACCCGCATTGCCAGCTCGCTGCAAACCTTCAACCGTACCTGGCTCAGACGTGTCTGCCACGGCGGACCAATCGTCCTGCTCATCACGGATGGGCTGGAACGGGAAGCTTATGATGAATTGTCCGTTGAGATGGACCGTCTCCACAGATCTTGCAGACGGCTCATCTGGCTCAATCCGCTGCTGCGCTACGACAAGTTTGAGGCCAAAGCACGCGGAATTCAGGCAATACTGCCGCATACCGATGAGTTTCGGGCAATCCATTCATTGGATGCGGTCAAAGATCTTTGTCTGGCGCTGAATGACAAGCGCATAAATAGTTCATATGATGCCACCAAGAGATTCCTCTAGCACACATCCTGCTCAAACCTTCGGCTCGCCTGCGTGAGACCACGCAGAAAGCCCAACCTTTCTGTCAGATCCGATGACATTCAAAGTACTTCTGCACATTGTAAAAACAGTATCAGCAATCTACGCCAAACGGTTCAACATCAACCGTGACGAGATCTGGTATCTTGCGAAACTTCAGGAAGAGCTCGGAGAGCTGACGGCAGCCCATTTGAAGGCCACCCGCCGCGGCCGTTCCGGTTCAGCAACTCCAAAAGAACTGCATATGCAAAAGGAAGATGAAGCAGCAGACCTGCTGGCCCACCTTCTGCTTTATGCAGACCGCAATGATCTCGATCTGGAAAAAGCAATCCGCCGCAAATGGATGGCCCACCTTCCAGCAGAAATCATGGACAAGCAGGTCTGATACACCCACGTATCAGACGCCTCTCAGCGTTGTCACCTCCTTCATTGGCTTTCAAATTCACCATGAAAGGCAATGGTGTCACGCGTATTGAGCAATGCCGTTGCCAAGCGACCAGTTCTCCTTTTCCACCTCAATCAAATTTATAAAGACATCCTCTGACCGGATTTGAGGCTTATCTCCAAGCAGCTCGGCAATGCGTTGAAACAGAGCCTTCTTCTGCGCGGAGCTGCGGGTGTTGTTGAGCGTAATCTGGATAAAAACCAGATCCTCACTGCGGGCAATATCAAGATATGAGCCGCCAAACCGAAAATTGGCACTGGTATGCTCTGTAATCGCCATAAACTGGTTGTCCTCTGGCGTCTCAAGCGCATCACGCATGGCATGATAAACACCATCAAAAATCGCCTGCCGGTAAACATCAGATTTTCCTGACTGCAATGAGATATGAACAAGTGGCATCAGCGTTTCCTCCTCTGGTTCGCTGAGGCAACTCTAGACGCGACTTTAATATTTGAATATACAATGACTAACTATATCAGAAATTGAAGTTTTAAATGACTGATCGCCCGCTTGATCTCGACGCAGTGCGCACATTTGTTAAAATTGCAGAACTTGGCAGCTTCACTCAGGCTGCTGAGGCCATGCAGACGACCCAATCAACTGCAAGCCTGAAGCTGAAACGGCTGGAGAAGCGGTTAGGTTGCCAGCTCATAGAGCGAACCCCTCGCTACGTGCAGCTGTCTGCACAAGGCGTGACGTTTCTGGAACATGCGCGGGAACTTTTAAAACAACACGACCATGCACTGGCCGCCCTCACCAATGCCCGTCAGCGATTGACCATCGGCATCAGTGATCATGTTGCAGGGCCAGAACTTCCAATGCTGATCGCCCGCATGAACGTACAGGATCCAGAACTCCTGATTGAAATACGGATTGGCTCCTCAGGCGACCTGCTAAAAAGCTTTGACCGGCAGGAACTCGACACAGTGATTGTGCGCCAGCACGAAAGCAGAGAAGATGGCAAGCTGATCGCAAATGAGAAGTTCGGCTGGTTTGCGTCGCAAGACTGGCAGCCTCGCGCCAACGAGCCCCTACCCGTTGCCACCATGCCGGAACCCTGCGGCGTGCGCATCATGGCCGGACAGCTGCTCGATCAGGCCGATATTCCATGGAGAGAGGTCTTCGTTGGCGGCGGCGTCACTGCTGTATCAGCCGCCGTGATGGCCGGGTTGGGCGTAGCAGCTCTCGCTCGCCGTATGCTGCCAATTGGCGCAATTGATGTGGGAGAAAAGCTCGGCCTGCCTGACCTGCCCGCCTTGCCAATCATGCTGCATACAAGAGTTCGCAGCGGAAAACCGAACGAAGCGGTCACCGCACTCACCACTGCCCTCAAAAGCGCAATGCCGGGTTAAGCCTCGCTCATCTATCGCGCGATGGTGATTGGTTTGCTGTTGCTTGCCAGTTGGCCTTCCCAGCGGTTCCATTCTGTCATGCGCATACTGCCTTTGGCGCGGGAGAAGTTGTCAAACAAAACAAGCTCTTGCCCTTTCATGCGCCAGTTGGACACAAAGAACAGATCCCCATCCATGCAGTGATTGAAACTGGCAGAGTAGCCATTATCCTTAGGTTCTGTACCGAGTGTCAGTTCACAGACACGCTCATCAGAGGTCAGATAAACGGTCCAGCCGCCAACCATATCCTTCACCTGCACAATAGGCTGCGAACTGCGTTCCTCTTTCTTTCCAAGAGCTGCGGCTGCAACCACACCAGCCAGAAACGCCGTCGCAGTACCTGGATCAACAGTCGCCTGAGCTGAACTGCTTGTCGTCTTTGTGACAACAGTACCATCTGCCTTAGTTTCCATATTACTTTGTGTGGTCTGTTCCTGCGCGACAACACTCTGGTTGGAAGCAGCATTGGCAGGCGGTTGCGCAGCAGGCGTAGGCGCAGCATAGGGTCCAGCACCTCCCCCGGCACTTTGGCAACCTGCAAGCGCTAGCAGACTCCCGACAACAATAAACCTCTTCATTTCATTCCCCCCAAAGAATACGCCCCAAATCTCTGTAATCTATCGTCTTGTCAGTTTCCCAGGCGAACAAGACCAAGCGCAGGGGCCCCACCCTCTTGCGCTTCCTCCCAGCGGCCATTCCCGCTTTCATGAAAGGATGCGATCACTTCATTTCTGTGATCGAACAGAACCAGAGCGTCCTGCCTCACATTCCACGCCCATACATTTGGCGTACCGGAACACACAGAACTTGCTGCATAATTTCCACCAAACTGTGCTGTTTTCAGTTGGAGTGCGCACGGGTTTTGCCCCTCACCGCGCATCACAGACCATTTGCCTGCTAGCACTACAACAGTCACCAGCTCTTCAGCCGTTTTCTGAGCACTCACAACGGTTGGTTTTGCGTTAGAATTTTTAACCGCCGCCTCGGTGAGATCAGGAGTTTCGCCGACATAGTTCGGCACACAGCCTGCCACTGCAAAACCTATTGAAATAATGAAGGTTTTGAACCGCATGAATACCCCTGATCATGCACAGACAAGCACTCAAACGCCCCACACTTGCTGCCTGCACCCACTCCACCAATTTTCCCAATATAGAAAAATTGAATTAAATTGATAATTTAACCTAGTAAATCTGAAGGTGATTTGAACAGGGCTAACTCTGAAGTATTCACTATTAAAGTGAGTTCCTCATACGCATCACAGCAGTCAACACTATGAATACATACTGCATTTCAGATAATTACAAAGAGGGTACAGCACTATACTGCGAACAGGCGTCACCCTTCGTTGGCAGGGCCACAGAAAACATCTTCCTGAGGCAATCACGCCTCCGAGTTTTCGCGCTTTGAGCTCTCCAGATACCCCGCCAGCTGAGCCAGAGAAGCCTGCCATCCTCCGCGCGTTGCTTCAATCATATCCGCGCCGACCATCGACGTCACCTGTATGGTCACGCGAAGCTCGGTAGCACCTCCTTGTTCTTCCATGACAACAGCGATCAAAGAGACGCTCAACAGCATATCACTGGTTGAAACCAGCTCTGTAAACAGCAAGCAATCCGGAGCTCTGATATCATGATAGCGTGTCTCAACGCGAAACCGTAAATCGCCCTTTTGACCGCACTGATGAATATCTAGGCCACCAACACGAAAATCATTTTCAAGAAACTCAATGGCTTCGTCATCGGAAGGCACTCCCCACACCATCCGGGCCTTCGGCTCTTCCCATGCTGAGAACACATCCGCAGCAGATGCCTCCAGCACAGCACTGATCTCTATCGTGTCATGGGTAATCATCTGGCTCACAGCCCCTTTATGCCCTTGCGTAAGCAATAACCAATCCTACTCGCTTTTCTCAAAAGGGAAACCCGGTTCACGAGTAAAAATAGGCGAAAATGGGCTCCGATAAACGCAAGTACGCTTTAGGGAAGTTGCACAGGACTGAAAGGCGGATCACCCTTCCTGAACAGGGCGACAAAAGGATCCGGATTCCTGGATTGCCTCAAGAGGCACCAGATTCAGCATGTATTGGTCGGCTTCTACACCTGAGTGGCCAAGCGCAACAAATTGATAGACACCATCCAGCCAGCATCCATCCTGCACAAACTCAGGCAGCTCGTAAAAGTCCAGAGAGCGCACTGCGTCCTGCGGGCCATTGTCATCAACCAACCATTCGATAACCAGTGGTGTAGACTGCCCGGTACTGGTCTTGATCTGGGTAAGCTCCTCGCGCAAAGCAGAACAATACTGTTCATCCAGATTGCCCAGCTTCACCCTTAGATGCCCCATCAGACCATGATAGGCAGGTGGTGGAGCGGTGACACTGTAAGCAAACGGCCTCGCCTCTTCGCCGGCAGGCACGTCAACAGGCATTGCAGTCACCTCCCAACGCGGGACAGGCGTCTTGCCATCCCCTGCTTTACAAAGCGGCAGGTCAACCTGCTGGGCCGCCTCTACGGAGCCAACCCCAAAAACTGAAAAGACAATCACACATACCCATAATCTCATATGGTCCTAGTTCCCTAATGGTGTCGCAAATTCAGAAAGCTGTAGCGCCCAAAGCGCGGTTAAACGGTTGTAGCATTCCATGCCCAGAACGGGAGCAAGTGTTCCCTTCGGGTTCATGGCATACGGAATATTGCAGGTGTTGTTGCGAAAGGCCTTCCAGTTCCGACCAGCTTCAACAAGCGCGGTCTTGGTGGGCTTGTTCTCATTCCGCCTCAACTCCTTCTCAGAATTCAAAATCATCTTTTCCCAAAGGGCTGTTTCGCGCGAGTAGCATTCCCGCATACCCATGCTGGTCTGGTCCTGCAACTTCATGGCGCAATGTTCAAAGACCTTTCCAATGCACTGAACTCTGTCGTTAAACACAAGCCCCCCTTTTCGCAGGCACTCATGAAACTCCTTGATTTCTTCAGGTCGCGGCGTGTTAGGCCCCTGCGCGGCAGCAGCGCCAGAAGAACAAAGAAATCCAATCAACACCAAACATCGAATGATCATTGGGCACCTTCAATAAACAAGGCGCCAGTGTACGCGTGGAACCTTAAGCCCAACGTAGCCAATAAGAACAGAGCGCATTCAACCTTAATAGCGCTCTTCCAACCTCCCTAAACTCCAACAAAAAAGGGTCCCGGAGCATCGCCCCGGAACCCTCACAAAACCTGAATAAACTCAGGCTTTAAATCTTAGCGGTAACCGTAGGAACCGTCTTTCCACTCGTACCAAACGTAACCTGGCAGAGACACATCGCCCTTCTCGTTGAAGGACAGCTCACCAAGAACGGTGTCGAACTTGCCAGCGTTCAGCTTCTCTACAACTGCATCATAGTCGGTAGAACCAGCTTCAGCCGCAGCTTTCGCCCATGTCTGGATCGCAGCATAGGTGTAAAGTGCGTAACCTTCAGTGGTTTTGCCAGCAGCCTCAAGAGCAGCCACAACAGCAGCAGCTTCAGCGTTGTTACGTGGGTCCGGCGGGAAGGTCATCAGTGTGCCTTCACCAGCTGGGCCAGTGATAGACCAATACTCATCAGTCACAAGAGCATCACCGGAAACCAGAATGGTGTCCATGCCCTGATCAACCATCTGACGCTTCATCAGACCAGCTTCAGTGTGGTAACCACCAACGTAAAGAACGTCGACTTTTTCAGACTTCAACTTGGAAACCAGCGCGGTGTAATCTTTTTCACCAGCGGTATAAGCTTCATAAAGCGCTTCCTGCTTACCAGCAGCGTTCATCACAGCCTTAGTCGCGTCAGCAAGACCTTTACCGTAAGCAGTCTTGTCGTGGATCACAGCAATGTTCTGACCGCCGAACTCAGTCGCAAGCGTCGTGCCGGCAACTCTGCCCTGCTGGTCATCACGACCACACACACGGTAGGTACCAGGACCTGGACGCTCGTCAGTGTACTTCGGGTTGGTGGATGCTGGAGTGATCTGGATGATACCCTCTTCAGCATATACCTGAGAAGCTGGGATGGAAGAACCGGAGCAGAAGTGACCAGCCATGAAGGCTACGTTCTTACCAACCATCTGGTTGGCAACAGCAACAGCCTGCTTAGGGTCACATGCATCATCGCCAACTTCCAAAACAAGCATCTCGCCGTTCACACCGCCAGCAGCATTGATGTCAGCAACAGCCTGTTCAGCACCAGCTTTCATCTGTGCACCAAACGATGCGTACTGACCAGTCATTGGGCCTGCAGTAGCAATAGTGATTTCAGCCATAGCCGCGCCAGAGATTGCCATAGCAGCAACACCGGCAACGCTTGCCAAAAGATACTTTTTCATAAAAAACTCCCCGAGTCAGGTGCATTTCTCAATTGAAATTGAGCGGGAAACGCAATCGTCTCCCACCAGAGCAGGCAAACCCCTCGCCTGCTCAATGCTTCCGACAATGAGACCTCTCCGTACTCATCATCTGGATGCCTAGCCAGTCACCAGTGTGACCCAGAACTGACCGAATGCGCAACAATTATCTAAGTAATTTTGCGAATTAGTAATTATCTTGCTGGCCCGGCTTCAGCTTCCAGCCAAAGGGACCTGTTTTGTCATAAAGCCAGCTGTACTGCGTCACCATCTGCTTAGTCCGTGTCATGCGATAACTCGCCAGCGCAATGCCGATGAGAATGGCGTAATCCACCACCAGGTACTGAATGGAAAGCAGAGGCTCTTCAAACAACGCAAACGACAAGAATCGCATGGCCAATGACAACAGGAAGATGAACCAGAACAGGATCGGCAATGGCCGCCACGTGGTCGCAATAGAGCGCCCCGTCGCAGCAGCAGCCAGACCGCCTAACACAACAACCAGCATGATAAAGGCAGGCATCGAGCTGCCGTAAAGAATACCCATCTCTTCGCCTCCTTAGTGCGCGCCGCCTTCAAGATAAGCTGCCTTCACCTCTTCACGAGACAAAAGCTCCTTACCAGTGCCGGTCATGGTGATTGTGCCGTTGACCATCACGTAGCCCCGATGAGCCAGCTTGAGTGCGTGATACGCATTCTGCTCAACAAGGAACACGGTCAGACCATCGGCCCGGTTCAGCTCACGGATCGCATCAAAAATCTGCGACACGATGATCGGAGCAAGCCCCAGAGACGGTTCATCCAGCAACAAAAGACGCGGACGGCTCATCAAGGCACGGGCAATCGCCAGCATCTGCTGTTCACCGCCCGACAAAGTCCCGCCGCGCTGCTGCTGACGTTCTTTCAAACGCGGAAACAGCTCAAACGCACGGCGCAGGTCTTCCTCAAAATGCTCATTCCCGGCAACCATACCGCCCATCATCAGGTTCTCTAAAACCGTCATACGTGGGAAGATACGGCGACCTTCTGGTGACTGAGCAATACCGGTGCGCATAATCTCGTAGGTTGGCTTGTAGGTGATGTCCTCACCGCAATACGTCACAGACCCGTTACGAGCCTGCGGCGTGCCGCAAACGGTCATCATCAAGGTAGACTTCCCTGCACCGTTCGCACCAATCAGCGTCACGATCTCACCTTCATATACATCAAGATCAACACCATGCAGTGCCTGAATCTTGCCGTAGAAGGTTTTAACTCCGCGAATGCTCAGGAGTGGTTGTTGAGCGTTCATGCTATGCCCACCTCCTCTTCAACCTGATCGACTTCATCATCCTCAACCCCCAGATACGCCGCGATCACATGCGGATCGTTTTTGACGAACTCAGGAGAGCCATCAGAAATCTTCACGCCGTAATCCAGCACCACAACGTGGTCAGAGATTTCCATAACAACAGACATGTCGTGCTCGATCAGAACAACCGAAGTGTCATGCTCTTTGCGGATGTATTGAAGCAGATTGTTCAGCTCCAGACTTTCTTTCGGGTTCAAACCAGCAGCTGGTTCGTCCAGACAAAGAAGTTCAGGGCCGGTACACATGGCACGGGCAATCTCCAACCGGCGCTGATCGCCGTAGGAAAGATCAGCCGCAGGCGCATCTGCACGATCAATCAGATCAATGCGCTCCAGCCAGTACTTGGCAGTTTCAATCGCGTCCACATTGGACTTTTTGTAACCACCAAGCCCCAGCAGACCACCAATGGTCCAGTTGGAAGCAACCATCAGCGGATTGTGCTGTGCCACCATCAGGTTTTCCAGAATAGTCATACCGCCAAACAGACGGATGTTCTGGAACGTACGGGCAACTTTCGCGTCCGCCGTAATTTTGAAGTCTGCCATCCGTTCCAAAAGATGCTTTTCACCATTGGAGCGGTTCATGACAAGACGGCCTTCAGTCGGCTTATAAAAACCGGTGATGCAGTTAAACACTGTGGTTTTACCCGCACCGTTCGGCCCGATCAGCGCAGTGATGTCACCACGCCCAATGTTGAAGCTCAGGTCGTTGATCGCCGTCAATCCGCCGAAGCGCATGGTCAGGTGCTCAACCTTCAGAACAGGGTTGTTGTCCCAGGTGCTCATCCGTGGCCCTCCTGAACGAGATCGGCAGAGATGCCCTTAGCGTTTCTGGAAAGCGCCACACTTGGCGTTCTGCTTGAGATCAATCCACGCGGTTTCCAAACCATGATAACCACCATGATCATACCGAAGACAAGCATGCGGTATTCTTCAAACTCGCGGAAGAATTCAAAGCCACCGATCATCACAATCGCTGCAATCACCACGCCAATCTGTGAGCCAAGACCACCCAAAACCACAATCGCAAGAATGATCGCGGATTCAAGGAAGGTGAAACTCTCAGGAGAGATGAAGCCCTGACGCGTTGCAAAGAAAGACCCTGCAAAGCCAGCGAACATCGCACCAAGAGCAAAGGCTGTCAGTTTGGTATTCGTTGTGTTGATACCCAGTGCCCGACAAGCAATCTCATCTTCACGCAAAGCTTCCCATGCACGACCAATCGGCATCCGGCGCAAGCGCATGGTCACGAAGTTCGTGAACAAGGCCATTGCGAAGATGAGGTAGTACAGGAAGATGATGCGATGAATACTGCTGTAATCCAGACCAAAGAAGCTTGCAAAACCATCTTCACCACGGGTAAATTCCAACCCGAAAAAGCTTGGTCGCGGAATACCGGAAAGACCATCTGGCCCGCCTGTAAACTGATACCAGTTCAGCAGCACAACACGAATAATCTCACCAAACGCAAGCGTCACAATGGCAAGATAGTCCCCTCGAAGCCTCAGAACCGGGAAACCGAGAATGACACCCCAGAACGCTGCCAGAATACCGGCGAGTGGCAGACAGAGCCAGAAGGAGAAACCGAAGTAATGCGCGAGCAATGCATAGGAGTAAGCTCCAACCGCATAAAACGCCACATAGCCCAGATCCAGCAATCCAGCCAGACCAACCACAATGTTCAGGCCCCAGCCCAACATCACATAGGTCATCACCAGAATGGCCAGGTCAATATACTGACGCGACCCACGGGCACCAAGCCAGAACATCAACGCAAATGGAAGCGCAACAGCCAAAACGACCAGGCCATATTTAAGCACATTAGAGGACCCCCCCCCCATTCCACCCTTTGGCAATAGGCCAGAAAGGTTGAGAGACGGCGGGTCTTCCCGTTTCCAGAAGAAGATGTTCATGGCGAGACGGCCAGCGAACACAACGAGCACTGCAACTGCAACCGCTAACCAGCGGTGTTCCAGAAACAGCTCCGCACCGCGGCCAGACGCCACATCAACGCGCAAACCAACCATGACACAGGCAAGGGCGAACGTAATAACCGCAGCACCCAAACTGTCTTTTACACTTGCAACAAGCAAGCTGTCTTTTTTTCTTGCTTGCATCAGACCTTCTCCACCTCAGGTTGGCCGAGAAGTCCTTCCGGCATAAAGATCAGAACAATCGCCAGGATCGAAAACGCGGCAACATCTTTGTACTCAACGGAGAAGTAGCCAGACCAGAACGTCTCGATAAGCCCGATCAGCAATCCACCCAGCATTGCACCCGGCAGCGATCCGATTCCTCCCAGAACCGCAGCGGTAAAGGCCTTCACACCAGCCAGGAAGCCGATGTAAAAATCTACCACACCGTAATACAGCAGGAACATCAGACCTGCGACCGAAGCCAGAGACGCACCCATCACAAAGGTAAGAGAGATTGTGCGGTCAACATTCACACCCAGCAAGGACGCCATCTTCCGGTCCTGCTCACAAGCACGCTGAGAGCGGCCCAGATTGGTGTTGTTGATGAGATAAGTGAAGCCACCCATCAAAATGACCGTCGTCACAACAATCAGAATCTGGATGTAAGACAGGTTTACGATAAAGCCAGAACCATCTGCACCACCATCAGTCAGCTGAAAGCTGCCGGAAAAGAGAGGTTGCAATGGCTTGTTCTTGGCGCCTTGAGAAACCTGCACGAAGTTCTGAAGAGCAATTGATGCACCAATTGCAGTAATCAGCGGTGCAAGACGGAATGATCCGCGCAAAGGCCGATAGGCAATGCGCTCTACTGTCCACCCCCAAACAGCAGTCAAAGCCATGGCCACAACAAGAACGAGGGCCAGAGCCAAAATCAAAAGAAGCACCGGTGTAGCGGCTGTAATGCCAAGTGCAACAATTAGAATAAGGGCTACGAAAGATCCGACCATGAAGATATCGCCATGGGCGAAGTTAATCATGCCGATAATGCCATAGACCATTGTATAGCCAATGGCGATGAGACCATAAATGGACCCAAGCGTCACACCATTGATAAGTTGTTGGAGAAAGTAATCCATGTTTTATTTTGTTCCCCGCATGAGATCAGCTTTTAGTTGCTGTCCAGTCTGAATGCCTCCGAATTCAGACCCCGAATATTTTATGGTAAGCTGACCTGTAAGTATATTACCCATACTTATAAGTCCGTATTTTGGAATTTTCCTATTCTTTATACGCGTCAGGCGCATTTTTATTTCATACAATCCAAAATCTAGACTTATTCCTACTCCCGACAATCCACTAGGACAGACTCTGAGACCAGAGCACCACAACCCATACGTGAATTTTGCTCATCCGTAGAAAGCCTCTTTCTTGTTCTGTAATATATCACAGATAATGTATACTGACCATATCCAGACAAAAACTGCAAGATGGTACCCAGGATTTTTTGAAGATTTCCCATTCGCCCGCGCGTGGAGACTCTGCTGAGCCTTCTATTTTTAATGAAAATTCCAGAACAGCAAAACGCACCCTTAAAACCAGAACATAGCCTCTGGTATATTAATCAGTTTTTCGCAGTAGAACTAGCTTTTCTCAGCAAATGGCTATAACTACTCTATTTCAAATACCTGTCGTTATTGTGCGACTGAAAAGTACTAATGAATATTGTACAGTGTGAAACACAGATCATACCTGTGGGAATATCTTGGAACGAACTGGATGACGACAGCTTTAACCATGGCGCCAACTGAAAATACGAATAAAAGTCTCGCCTCGCATGAATTTAGAGAGGCAATGAGTCGTTTAGGCGCTTCCGTTCATTTGCTGGCCAGTGCTGGCCCTGCTGGGCGCATTGGCGCAACCGTTTCATCTGTGTGTTCCGTCTCTGACGATCCCGCCACCTTGCTTGTCTGCCTCAACCGCAGCGCAAAGGTGAATCAGGTAGTCAAAGACAACGGCGTTTTCTGTATCAACACACTCATTCATGATCATACAGACTTGTCGAACGTCTTCGCTGGCCAGGGCGACTTGCCAATGGAAGAGCGCTTCGCAAAAGGAAGCTGGGGCACCCTGGCAACAGGAAGTCCAGTTCTGGAAAGTGCACGTGTCAGTTTCGATTGTCATATCAAAGAAGTAACAGAAGTCGGCACCCATTCAGTTCTATTTGGTGAAGTGGTCGCTGCACGTCTGGGTGAATTTGCACCCGCTCTGATCTACCTCGACCGAAATTACCATTCAGTCTAAGGGTGTTCCCTATTTCAGTTTTTGGAATAGATTTATCTTGAAACAGGGACTTCGGACATATCTTTGCCCGAAAGGGCCTACAGATTTTCAAACCAAGATATGCATAAAGACAATTAGTTAGAGTGTCCCTGCGATTTTTTCATCGCTAAGGCACTTCCTGTACGTTTTGATAATAAATTAGGGAAACACCATGTCCCCAACACCGCGCAACCTGATCACCGATGTTCCGGGATTGAAGGTCGGCAATGCTCATTGCGAAAAGACCAAATCAGGTGTCACCGTTCTCATTCCCGACGAACAAGCCGTTGCCTCCGTCGCCATCATGGGCGGCGCCCCCGGCACACGCGACGTTGCCTTGCTGGAGCCGGAGCAAACCGTCAATGCCATTGATGCGCTCGTTTTGTCAGGCGGCTCTGCATTCGGGCTGGATGCAGGCAGCGGTGCGCAGGTTCGACTGGCAGAACTCGGCAAAGGTTTCAGTGTTGGCAGTGCTGTCATTCCAATTACCCCCACAGCCATTCTATTCGATCTTCTCAACGGAGGGGATAAATCGTGGGGCAGAAATCCAGTCTATCGTGAAATGGGCATTGAGGCCGTCGACAATGCAGCCGACGAATTCGAACTCGGCACCGCAGGCGCAGGCTTCGGAGCAACCACCGCTGATCTGAAAGGCGGACTGGGCTCAGCCTCCCTCGCCCTCCCTCGCGGCGGCACCGTCGGCGCGCTGATCGCCGTCAACGCACTGGGCCGCACCACAATTGGCGACACGCCCTACTTCTGGGCAGCTCCAAGCGAACAGAACGAAGAATTCGGCGGACTGGGCTGGCCAACCGAAATGTCAGGTATGGACCGCACCGTGCAAACCAAGTTCACGCTCGGCACAATCGACTTATCCCCGAACACAAACACCACCATCGGCGTTGTCGCAACTGACCTGATATTAACCAAATCAGAAGCCAAACGGATTGCCACAGCCGCCCACGACGGCTACGCCCGCGCCCTATGGCCAGCACACACACCAATGGACGGCGATCTGCTCTTCGTGATTTCTACCGGCAAACGAAAAATGCAGGAGCCGATGGTCGAGCTGCTGGAACTGGGTGCATACGCTGCTCAGACAGTCTCCCGTGCCATCGCGCGCGGCGTGTACTGCGCACAAGAGTACCCGGGTGATACTGTACCAACATGGAAAAACCAGCATCGATCACGGTAGATTTGAATTCCCTATTCCGCTATTTCCGTTAAGGTAACGATCCACATAGCAACGCGAACCAACGTACAAAAACGTTAAATTGCGCAAAACAACGCAAATTCGCGCAAAGTGCCTGATCAAGTTGTTGTGGGGAGTGCCGTAAAGGCAAAAAAGATGCGCCGCCTCTGGTGTTGGGGGCAGAGGCGACGCGGGGGAGCAAAGGACGGAGTGTGCGGTAAATATACGCCGTCCCTTGCTTATCTCATGGGCCTTCCCGGTTTTAGGTAACCGGGAAGGCCTTTTTCTTAAGCCGGTTCCGGCTCAGCCTTCTGATCAACCGAAGGTTTTTCTTTTAGCTCTTTCAAAGACTTCTCTGCCTTACCTTTCCCTGCACCCTCACCTGGATGGATGCGGTAGAAGATGATGAACAGCAGCGGAACAGCCAGCAATGTCAGCAGCGTCGCAAACGTCAGACCACCCATAATGGTCACAGACATACTCGCGAACATCGGATCAACAATCAGCGGAGCCATACCAAGGATCGTTGTGATCGCTGCCATAGACACCGGACGCAAACGAGAAACACTTGCGCTGACAACAGCTTCAAACCGGTCTCCACCATGCTCCAACTGCAGGTCGATCTCTTCCAGAAGCACGATCGCATTCTTGATCAACATACCTGACAGCGACAACACACCAAGGATCGCCATGAAGTCGAGCGGCATACCTGTCCCAAGCAAACCAATCACAACACCGTTGATAGACATCGGTACGATCAGCCAGATGATGAGTGGTTCTCGCACCTTAGAGAACAACAGGATGGAGATAACAATCATCACGAGGAAGGTAACAGGCACCTTACTGCCCAGCGACGCATTCGCATCCTGAGAGTTCTCGTACTCACCACCCCACTCCATGGAATACCCATCAGGAAGCGGAACACTCTCAATCGCACCCCGAATTCGAGCATGAGCAACCGACGCCAACTCATCCGGAGCACTCGCCCCAAGCACACTCAACGTCTTCACACGATCCCGACGACGGATCAAAGTATCTTCAGCTTCAGTAGAGATGCCGGAAGTCACCTGATCAATCGGCACATACTTGCGCTGCTGAGAGCTCCAAACCAGTGTGTTTATAAGGGCTTCGGACGCAGTCTCACCTTCGCCGCGCTTACGTTTCACGATGATCGGAATGTCTTCATCCAGATCACGATAGTCGCCTGCACGGATACCATCAGAGGTAAACTGAACCGCAGTAGAAAGGTCCTGTCTCGTGATGCCAGCAATACGAGCCCGCTGCTCATCAAACTTCGGATGCATCACCAGCTCACGTTCACGCCAATCGGTACGAACATCACTCAAGCGATACTGAGGATCCTTGAAGATCTGGATCATCTCTTCAGAGATAGCACGCAGAATATCAGCATCAGGACCAGTGATACGAGCCTGAACATCAGCACCAGATGGCGGACCGAACACCAGACGCTCGGTATACACCTGTCCCTGAGGCAACTCAGCAACACCGAATGCACGGATCTTCAGTGCAAGATCATTAATGATATCAGTGTTTTCAGTCCGAACAATCACCTGACCATAGTTGGAGCTACCGTCTTGAGCTGAGTAAGTCAGCATAAAGCGGGTCGCACCCTGCCCGATGAAGGAGTTGGTCGAAACAACACCTGGCAAAGACAAGATCTCGTTTTCCAGCTTCTCCATATCACGCGCAGTCGCATGAATGTCAGTACCATGCGGCAACCAGTAGTTCACGTAGAACAGCGGCGTCGCAGAGTTCGGGAAGAAGGAGTTTGCAACAAACTGGAAGGACCAGAAGCAAACCACAGTCACGCCGATCAAAGCTGCCAAAGACAACCAACGCAGTTTCAGCGTCAGCACTAGGATCTTACGGAACATGGTGTACATGAAGCCGCGGTAAGGATCATGCTCATCACCGGAGATGGCAGTCATCTTGAAGAAGTACTTACCAAACAACGGCGTAACAAGGATCGCAAACAACCAGGACATCAGCAGGGAGATGCCAACCACAGCGAACAGCGAGAACATGAACTCACCAGTACTGTCACTGGAAAGACCAATACCAGAGAACGCCATAATGCCGATAACGGTTGCACCCAGAAGTGGCCATTTGGTCTGCTCAACAACGGTCGACGCAGCTTTGATAGGCCGCATACCGCGTTGCATGTTGATCATCATCCCTTCGGCAACAACAATCGCATTGTCCACCAACATACCCATGGCGATAACAAGCGCACCAAGCGAAATACGCTCAAGCTCAATACTGCCCAGCTTCATCAGCAAGATCGTAGAAAGAACGGTCAGCAACAGCACCGAGCCAACCACCACAGCAGCACGCCAGCCCATGAAGATGCCGAGCACCACAATCACGATGGAAACAGACATCACAAGGTTCCAAACAAAGGAACCAACGGCCTGATCAACCACTTTGTGCTGTTCGTAGATAGGGATGACTTCCATGCCAATAGGCAGGTTCGCACGCAAGTCATTCAGATGCGCTTCAACGTTTTGCCCAACGGCCACAACGTTTGTGTCTTCAACAGCAGCAACACCAAGGGTAACCGCGCGCTGGCCGTTATGACGAACCAAAACCTTCGGATTTTCAGGCTCTTGCACAGAAAGCGTCGCCACATCAGACAAACGAACCATCGCTGTAGAACCCGGATTACCGATCACGAGATCCTGAATACTACGGTAGCTGTCAAAGGCAGAAACTGTCGAGATACGAATGCGCAGATCACCGGAAACAGTCGTACCGTTCGCCTGAATAGCGTTTTCCGCATTCAGCACATTCTGTACGTCCGCAATGGTAATTCCCAGCTGTGCCAGACGGTCCTGATCCATCGCAATGATGATCTCGTCCTCAGGCTCACCAAGAATAGAAACCTTAGCAACATTATCGACAGTCAGCAGCTCACGACGCAGCTCTTTCACGGTCTTACGGATATCCCGGTTGGAGTATCCATCAGCCGTCAGAGCATAGTACATGCCGAACACATCACCGAAGCTGTCATAAACAATCGGAGTACGGACACCATTTGGCAGGTTTGGCACTTCGTCGTTCACTTTGCGACGCAGCTCATCCCACACCTGAGGCAGCTCAGTGCCATCATAGGTGTCTTTCATTTCCACCTGAATACGGGAGAGACCCGGTTCAGAGGTACTGCGAACTTCTTTCAGCTGAGGCATCTGCTGAATGGCACTTTCCAGCCGTTCAGTAACTTCTTCTTCAACTTCCGCAGCGCTGGCACCCGGATAGGAGGTGATCACCTGCGCTTCTTTAATGGTAAATGCCGGATCTTCCAGTCGTCCAATGCCGCCCAGAGCCCAAATGCCCCCAAGCAGAGCAATCAGAACAACCATCCAGACATTGACCGGCTTCTCGATCGAGTAGCGTGCAATATCCATATCAATAACTCCTAGACGCTACTCTTACAGCTTAGGCACGATCAGCTGATTTTCGCTCAGGTGGCTCACACCAGCCGTTACGATCATCTCGCCGTCTTTCAAGCCGGAAAGCACCGGAATGAAGCTGCCAAGCACAGTTCCAAGCAAAACTTTACGACGACCAACACGCTTTTCGCTTTCATCAACAACCCACACATACGGGCTCTTGTCAGGAGAAGAGCCAACTGCAGATGTCGGCACGAAGAAGGCGGTGGTCTGAGACTTATCAAGACCATTGAGCTTAACTTTTACGCTCGCAGTCATGCCAGGAATGATGTTGTAACCATCATCGTTATTCATAGCCAAAGTCACACGATAGGTCTGAGCAACCTTATCTGCTTCTGTGCTGTGCTCACGATATTCCAATGGGAATACCTTACCCGGATGGGAAGGGAACTCAGCAGTCATCTTTAGAACAGAAGATTCAGTCGCCTGAGCAAACAGAGTTTCAGGCACGTTGATATCGATGCGAACTTCACTCACATCCTGCAACCGGGCAATGCTGGTACCAGCACTGATGATCGCATAATTATCAAGCGAACGAGAGGTCACGATTGCATCGTAAGGCGCAACAATCTTCGTATAACCAAGGTTTTGCTTGGCTTTATCAAGGGTTACTTCAGCAAGATCAAATGCAGTCTTTGCATTGTCGTACTGACCTTCAGAAATAACCTGCTTGTCTTTCAGCGTTTCAAAGCGCTTCAGATCTTTCTTCTTTTGTTCAAAATTGACCTGAGCTTCACGAACAGTGTTTTCGTAGTCAGTTGGATCAAGCGCCGCAATCAGATCGCCTTTTGCAATACGCTGCCCTTCAATGATTGGCATTTCAACAAGCTGACCAGACACACGAAACGCCAGATCGACGGTCTGAACCGCATCGACACGACCAGTGAAGTTACGCGTAAAGAGATCATCAATCTCAGAAACGACCATGACACGAGCAGGACGAGGAGCAACCGTTTTCGGTGCTTCAACAACTTCCTGCTCCTGACAACTTGCAAGCAGCAGAGCAAGTGCCCCAACAAAAACAGGAGCACTCAGGCGTCCTATTCTACTTTTTCCGCTTATTTTCTGCATTTTACCTTAGTTTCCAGCTTCAGCGTTCAGTTCGGCGTACCGGTCATTCTGGGAGGTGATTTCCAACACGCGATCAATAAGTTCATCAATTTCACCAGTGCTGTTTTGTTCAATACCCAGCGCTTGGCGATAATAAAGCCCGTCTATTATGAGCAAACACATATGCCCCGTAACCGGGTCACTAACCTCACAGTTGATTGCTCTTCCAAATTCAGCACTCATCTCCTGAAATTCAGCAATCAACTCAGGTTCTTGAGCAGCAAGAGCAAACAACGCTTTCGGAGCGGTCTTCTCTCTGTATTCTTTGTAGATCTGGAAGCTGGCCCGCAAAATGGGACAGGCCACTCCCTGCTCTGTCAACTTGTCGCTCAGCGTGTAAGTCCGTTCACGAACCTCAGAAACAACTCTGCGGATCACACCCAGCAACAGCTCATGCTTGCTTCGGAAATTGTAAAGCACCCCGCCTTTGGACATGCCGGCCTCAGCCGCCACGGCATCAATGGTCAGCTTACGAGTTCCTTCAGTGCAAACCAGACGCTCGACTGCATCCAGAATATGTTCAGCTGTTGTTTCCACGCTGGTATCCCTCTCCTCTAACCGGAGCCTGTACCGTCTGGTCGGTTTCTGTACCGTCCAGTCGGTTTTTGTACCGTCTGGTCGGTTTTAGAGGAAGACCTAAAAAAAGACAAGTTCGAATTTTGAGAAAATTGAGATAGCTGCCCGTAGGAGAACGCATATCAAGAATGAAATCACGTAACTGTGATTTGAAACACAAAATGCCGACCCTAATCAGGGCCGGCATCCTTTGTTTTCCGCCAATAACGAAGGCTTATTCAGCAGCTTCTTTAAAAGTGACCGTTGTCGGGTCTTCCTCAAGTCTGCCAAGCAGCTCCTCACGTCTGAGTTGTGCAAGCTTCAAGTTCTCGTCCTTGATAGGACCATACCCGCGAATAGAATCAGGCAAGTTGAGAAACTCGCGAAGCAATCCATAGTTCGCTGTACCGAGTTTTCCGCCAACCAATGAAAGATCATCCCGGTACTGCTTCACCAAAGCCCGCTCTTCTTTACGCTCCCGCGCATATCCGAACGGGTCGAGTGCAGTGCCACGCAAACCACGAAGAGGTACAAGCATCTCAAAAGCCTTGAAGATCCAGGGACCAAAGGCCCGTTTTTGCGGACGACCCGTCTTTGGATCCGGCTTACCGGGCAGGAATGGAGGAGCCAACATCAACTGCAACTCACCTGGGTCTGCAAACTGAGCCTCAAGATTCTTGCGGAACTCTGGCTCACTATAAAGGCGCGCAACTTCGTACTCGTCTTTATAAGCCATCACCTTGTAAAGCATCTCAACTGCAGTGTGCGTCACCTCAAGAGAGCCCGGACCAAACTCTTCATCCCGCGCCCTGATCTCGGAGATCTTGTCGAGATACTTATTGGCGTAGGGCATATTCTGGTAAGTGGTAAGCTCTTTCGCGAAGAAGGCGATCTTCTCATCCAGCGTCATCACCTTCACAGCTTCCTGACGTGGAAGAGCTGCAAAAATTGCATCAGGATTGGAGTAAAGAACACGCCCTGCATGGAATGCATTGATGTTCTTCTCAACCGCTGCGCCATTCAATGAGATCGCATTCTCAATGGCTTGTGCTGAGATCGGCAGAGTACCAGCCTGATAAGACAATCCGATGAGCATCATGTTGGTGTAAATCGCATCACCCAACAGCTTCTCAGCAATGTTCGCCAGATCATGAGCTCTCAGATCAAGCGTCCCCTGCTCCAGCGTCCGCTTCATCTTATGCTCATCAAAAGAAAGCTGCTGCTTCATCACAAACTCAGAGGTCGGCGTGACGTTTGTATTCACAAAGCCATGCGTTCTGCTCTTGTGATAAAGAGAAAGCTGCTCAGCTTTACTTGCAACCAGCATATCACTTGCAATCAGCACATCCAGCTGTGCAGGCGGTACACGTGGCCCTTCAATTGTGTCACTCGCCGCAGCAAAGCGCACATGAGAGGTCACAGGTCCCCCCTTCTGAGCCAGACCAGTCATATCGAGCGTAGACGCTTTGATCCCGTCAATATGTGCCGCCATTGCGATAATCGCGGAAATGGTCGTAACACCCATACCACCGATACCGGCGACCAACAGGTTGTGAGTGTTCTCCAGTGATGGCAGTTGAACGTCTGGCAGCTGCTTCACAAACTCATCAAGCGCGAAATCAGCAGGCTTTGCCTGACGCAGCTTCGAACCCTTTACATAAACAAAGGATGGGCAGAACCCCTTCACACAAGAGAAGTCCTTGTTACAGGAAGACTGATTGATACGGCGCTTTTCACCAAACACCGTCTCAACTGGCTCAACAGAAAGACAGTTGGACTGCACAGAACAATCACCACACCCTTCACAGACACGGTCGTTGATGAACAAACGCAGATCCGGATCAGGGTACAACCCTCTCTTCCGGCGGCGGCGCTTCTCGGCAGCACAGGTCTGATCAAATACGATTGCAGAAACACCTTTGAACTCTTTGAGTTCGTTCTGTACCTTCATCAAATCATCACGGTGATGCACAGGCTCGGTAACGGCAAGATCCTGACGGCCAGAGTAGTCCTCTGGGTTCTCGCTAAGCAGAACAACCTTCTCAACCCCCTCAGCATGAAGCTGGTTGAGGAGCTGTGGCACGGTAAGAGACCCATCGATCTCCTGACCACCTGTCATAGCGACAGCATCGTTGTAAAGGAGCTTGAAGGTGATCGGCACACGCGCAGCAACTGCTTGACGGATCGACAGAATACCGGAGTGGAAATAGGTTCCATCTCCCATATTGGCAAACACATGCTCATCACGCGCAAAGTTCGCCTGTCCCACCCAGAGAGAGCCTTCACCGCCCATGGCAATCTGGCCATCAGTGGTCCGGCCATTAATCTCGGTCATGGCATGACAGCCGATACCCGGCATCGAGCGTGACCCTTCAGGCACCACAGTCGATGTGTTGTGCGGGCAACCAGAACAGAAGTAAGGGGAACGCGCTGCAAGTTCGCCATTTCCCTGAGCCCACATCTGCTGACGCATCATGGAATCAGCAACAGAACGCATCTCGTCATTTACGTATTCCTGAGGCAGGAAATTCATGATCACACGGATCATTTCATCAATGGAAAGCTCCAGAACATCAGAGAGCAGAGGCTCTCCTTGCGCATCTTTCTTACCCAGAATCTTCGGCTGCTGATCACTCGGCCAGTTATAAGCAATTTCTTTGATTTGTGGCTCGATGAACGCACGCTTGTGCTCCACAATCAGAATCTTTTCGACACCGCGCGCAAAGCTAGAAAATGCTGTTGGCTCAAGCGGATAAGGCATTCCAACCTTATAAACCGCCAACCCGATCTCCTTGGCCCGCTGATCTGTGATCCCCATCAGACGAAGAGCCTGACACAAATCACGGAACGCTTTGCCTGTCGCAACCATGCCGATACGCGGCTTTTGCGCACCATAGGCAACATGGTCGAGACGATTCGCCTTTGCATACGCCAATACCGCAGGCATGCGGATGTCACGCAATAGACGTTCTGTCTCCAGCCGGTTACCAAGCAAAAGCACTCGGTTCAACTCAGCATTCTTGCGCGGATCAAACGCAGCAGGGCGTGAGAATGACATACGCCTTGGATCAACAGAAACAACACCAGATGCATCCATCGTATCTGCAAGGCAAATCAATGCACTCCACAGACCGGTGTAACGGGACATCTCAAACCCATGTAAGCCGAAATCCAGAACTTCCTGAATGTCAGCCGGGTTGAGAACCGGAATTTCTGCGTGCTGGAAAAAAAACTCGCTTTGAGCAGGCAAAATGGAAGATTTTGCCAGATGGTCATCGCCCGCAAGTGCCACAACTCCGCCATTTGGGTCGGTTCCAGAAGCACTTGCCTGATGCAGCACATCACCTGCTCTATCAACACCTGGCGCCTTCCCGTACCAGATACCGTAGACGCCATCAAAGGCTGAGCCCTTACCGTGCTGTCTGACTTTTTGAGATCCCCACACCGCTGTGGCGCCCAGTTCCTCATTCACTCCCGGCTGAAACTGAATATCCAGCGGGTCGAGATATTGACGTGATCTTTGAAGCTCCGTATCGTAACCAGCAATTGGAGACCCGCGGTATCCTGAGATAAAACCGCCTGTTTTCAACCCCTTAGCACGATCTAATCGACCGCGATCCAACGCCAGTCGTACCAGTGCCTGAATACCGTTTAGGTAAACATTGCCTGTTTCAGCTGTGTATTTGTCATGTAAGCTGATCGGTGGCACACTTACGTTCATTCAATGAGCTCCTCTCCCATCATGGCTGTGGACGGTCCCCCCCGCCAAAACCAATTCTTTCGTCCTAGCCCATAGTGATCCTTTTTTTGCGTGCTTTCTGTGCTATCCTACCGACAAATACGTACTCAGTCGAAAAATTATTCCTAAGAGGGCACATGAGCGAAAATTCCTTATTGGACCCATCCGACATCCGAGTTCTGCGGATTCTGCAAAAAGATGCATCCCAATCCATCGCAGATATCGCCAAAGAAGCCGGTATGAGCCAAACTCCTTGCTGGAGGCGAATTAAGAAACTCAAGGAGTCTGGCGTTATCAAACAGACGGCAGCGCTGGTTGATCGCGAAGCCGTCGGTCTTGGCTTTCTCGCATATGCATTTGTTAAGCTCACTGTACCCAGCCGCGAGAACATGGAAACATTCGACAGGCTAATTGGGGTATGGCCCGAAGTTGTTACATGCGAACGCATCACCGGCGCAGTGGATTACCTCATCAAAGTGGTCGCCACAGATATAAAGTCTTATGACGATTTCCTTCGTTTGAAACTTCTGGACAATGCTCTTGTTTCAGATGTTCAGTCACGCATTGTAGTTTCGACAATTAAGGAAACAGTTGCGTTACCTCTTAAAGAGTTTGTCAGTTAACGTTTCTGTACCAGCCTAATCGCAGTTAGTTTACGCGTGGTCGCTGAAACACTGAAATGTTTGCTCAAACTCGACTGATATGGTTTAGTCGCGCGATCTCTTGCACTTAAGTTTTCGCGTGGACTAAACATTGCCTTCCCCCACATTCGTTATAAGCGGCCTCAAGCTGATCAACTCACTCCTGCGTTCTTTGGGGCGAAACGGTACCAATGCAGTCGCTATCTCAATCTTCCTTGGCCTTTTCCTACCCGGAATTGCTGAAGCCCTGCGTATCCTTCTGACGCCCGCAATCTTTATTCTGCTAACCCTGAGCTTTATTCGGGTAGACAACGCAGCCATTGCCAATCAGCTCAGACGCCCACTGCCAGCGTTTGCGGCAATGCTCTGGCAAATGCTCATTCTCCCCCTACTCGCAACAGTGACCTGCCTGATTATCGGGTTGGATCAGATCGACTTGGGAGTATTGACGGCCTTGTTCATGGTGTCTGCTGCACCGCCCGTTATGTCCACGCCAATCTTTATCTGGATGTTTGGTCTCAACGGAGCCCTTGCCCTCACCATTTCAACCTTATCGTTGATCGTCGCCCCTTTCAGTACGGCTTTGTTCGCCTACCTGTTGCTACCAGAAACCCTTCAGGTCTCTCCGCTGTCTCTGGCGACCAATCTGGCCATGTTCCTTATCGGCTCTGCAGGGTTGGGAAGACTGCTTTATTATCTAATTGGTGCAAAACGGATCAATGAAGCGACAGACCACATCAACGGCCTAAACTGTATCGTGCTCTTTATCTTTGCCGTTGCAGCGATGGATGGTGTGACTGGTTTTGCAATAACCGCACCTTTCAAAGCCACCGTCTTGTTTGTGGGTGTCTTTGCAATTGCAGCACTTCAGTTGCTCGTAACCTTCCTGATCTTTTATCCGGCAGGACAGCAAACTGCCTTCATCGCCGCCTACGGCACCGGAAGCCGCAATCTAGGCCTGATGGTTGCTGCATTGGGAGGCACAATTCCAGAGCTCGCATGGCTGTTCTTTGCATTTGCCCAGTTCCCGATCTACCTGCTTCCATGGATCCTTAAGCCTGCTGCGATACACATCCGTGAAGCAGAAGCAACAATCCCTTGAGCGCTGTGCGGTAAGCTGCGCTGTTCGCACCACTTGCTTCTCATGTGTGTCCATGTTAGCCGCACAGCAAATTGGGCACATCTAGGAGAATCCCTGCTATGGCACAGCCGCTCGTTATCGCCCCTTCCGTTCTTGCGTCAGACTTTTCTAAGCTAGGGCAAGAAGTTCGTGATGTAGTTGAAGCTGGAGCCGACTGGATCCATCTGGATGTCATGGACGGCCACTTCGTTCCAAACATCACCTTCGGCCCGGACATCATTGCAAAACTCCGCCCTCACACCGATAAAGTCTTCGACGCGCACCTTATGATCGAACCATGTGATCCGTACCTTGAAGCCTTCGCAAAAGCTGGCTCGGACTACATCACAGTTCACGCAGAAGCGACCACCCACCTGCACCGCTCTTTGCAGGCAATCCGCAATCTGGGTAAAAAGGCAGGCGTTTCTCTAAACCCTGGCACACACGAAAGCTGCCTTGAGTATGTTCTGGACAGCGTCGACCTGATCCTTGTCATGACCGTAAACCCTGGCTTCGGTGGGCAGAAATTTATCCACTCTCAAATCGAGAAGGTTGCCCGCATCAAAAGCATGATCGGCGATCGCCCAATCCGCATCCAGATTGATGGCGGGGTCACCCCTGAGACAGCCCCATTGGTCACCAAGGCTGGCGCTGACACACTGGTCGCAGGCTCAGCAGTCTTCAAAGGCGGCACAGTTGAGAGTTATCGCGAAAACATCGCAGCAATCCGCGCTGCTACTCAGGTCTGATTTTTTGATCCTGAAATGCAAAAGGCCGCCCCTAAGGCGGCCTTTTTTTTTGCAGACGTAGTGACTTTAATCCAATGAACTCGCAGCTTCCGCAGCAGCATTGATAAACAAAGTCGAATCCGTCCCAAACGTCATAAACTGATAACCAGCAGCCTTTGAGTGCTGAAGATGCCCCTTGGAAACACAATAGATCCCTGCAATCTTCCCAGCCACACGGGTTTTCTCTGCAATGTCTTTCTGCATCTCCAGAGAACCGTCAGAAACAGGTTCCACGCATTGTCCGCCAGAAACAGTCAATGACAGGTCAGCAGGCCCGACAAAAATGCCATCCAAGCCATCAACAGCCAGAATGTCTTCAAGCGCCTCATAGGCCTCTGGCGTCTCAATCATGGCAATGGCAAGCGTTTTCTCATCAGCCGAAGAAAAATAATCATCCATAGAAACACCAGTTGCCATGGTTGCACCAACAGCACCATAGCTACGCGCACCCAGCGGCGGGTACTTGCAGAATTCCACCAGCTTCTTCGCGTCGTCCACTGAGTTGATCATAGGCGCGATAATCACTTCAGCGCCCACATCCAACAACCAGCTGGCTTTTTTAAAGTCGTCGACACAGATTCGTGCAACAGCATGCCCGCCACCATTGATGATCTCTTTGATAGAATCACGCGCTTCAGCAGTGGTTAGCAAACCATGCTGTAAATCCAGTGTGATTGCTTTGTAGCCGCCTCTTAAAAACAGATCAGAAAATATTGGAGAAGGCAGGCTTGCCCACGCGCTCACAATGGTTTGCCCTGCTCTCAACTTCTCTGCCAGACACTTATTCTCAGTCATTCAATGCCTCATCTGATTAAGCACAGGCACCATCAACCACGCAGCACCAGCTCTAAAACAAAACTATCATTCAAACAAAAAAGCCGTCTCCCTGAAAATAATCAAGGGAAGACGGCAAATTCTCTAGTTTAAGGGCTCTCTTGGTGAGCCTGCTTAAGGAGTGCAGCTTATGCTTCCTCAGCAACTTCCTTTTTCGCAACAGCCATCAGCTCTTCCATAGTGCGGCGAATCTGGTGTTCAGACTGCTCAACACTTGCATCTGCAAAATCTTTGGAAATACGAGCAAAAATGTCTTCGTCGCCTGGCTCTTTAAGATCAGTTTGGACGATCTTGTTGGCGTAATCTTCTGCGATGTCTCCGGCCAAACCAAGCTTCTCAGCAGCCCACTGGCCCAGCAGCTTATCGCGCCGTGCAGTAGCCTTGAAAGCAAGCTCAGAACCCATTGCGAAACTGCCTTCAAACGCATCAGCTCGTTTGTCAAACGTGCTCATCTATTCCCTCCTAGCTCAGACAATGTAAAAAGGTCCCTCCCCTCTTACAAGCCACGCTATAACTTACGTAATTCATTGTACGCAACTTCTATTTGCAGGTCAAAAGCCATTAGTTGTAGTCAGCAGCAATTCAGAGAGCGTTGACGCCATTCAAATTACCCATTTGTGCTTTATCAAAAAGTCGGTTAAGTTCCGCGCCGCATAGCGGGATCGCGATTTTCGCAATGACGAAAGATGCGAAAACCAGTGCTGGAGGGTCATTCGCAGCATTTTTGCTCGAATGTTTTGCAAGGCAAGTGGTTTAAGCCTCAACGTCACCCGTACGACTTGTTCTACAAACGCAATGGTAAGTGCCTATGAACCGCCGTCGGCGAATTTACGAAGGCAAGGCTAAGATTCTCTATGAGGGTCCTGAGCCGGGAACGCTGATTCAGCACTTCAAAGATGATGCTACAGCCTTCAACAACGAAAAGCATGAAGTCGTTGATGGAAAGGGTGTCCTGAACAACCGGATCTCTGAGTACATTTTCAACAATCTGAATAACATGGGCATTCCAACCCATTTTATTCGTCGGTTGAACATGCGCGAACAGCTGATCCGTCAGGTGGAAATCATCCCGATCGAGGTCGTTATCCGCAACGTTGCAGCAGGTTCTCTGTGCAAACGCCTGGGATTGGAAGAAGGTACTCAGCTTCCACGCTCCATTATCGAGTTCTACTACAAGAACGACGAACTTGGAGATCCGCTGGTTTCTGAAGAACACATCACCGCTTTTGGTTGGGCCGCTCCTCAGGAGCTTGATGACATCATGGCACTCGCCATCCGCATCAACGATTTCCTGTCCGGTCTGTTCATGAGCGTCGGTATTCGCCTCGTTGACTTCAAGATCGAACTTGGACGTCAGATCGAAGGCGACATGATGCGTATCGTCCTTGCGGACGAGATCTCTCCAGACAGCTGTCGCTTGTGGGACACTTCCACAAACGACAAGATGGATAAAGACCGGTTCCGCCAGAACATGGGCGGCATGGTTGAAGCCTATCAGGAAGTAGCCCGCAGGCTTGGTATCCTGATCGACAACGACCGCCCGGGACATTCTGGACCAGTGCTAGTCAAATAATCAACGAACGGGCCCCTGCGGCCCGTTTTGCATTTTTGGGGCAAGCAAACTACCGCACGGGTATTGAACTATCTCACTACCTGCGCTCATTTTCACTTCCCCAGTATAGATTCCCGCGTTATGAACGCGCGCAAAGAACGGATTTTCGCGGCAGGCGCAATGCAAACCGCTTGAATCTCTCATTTTGGTAAGGAAGGACCAGTTAGAACCATGAAGGCACGTGTGACCGTCACTCTTAAGAACGGTGTTCTCGATCCCCAGGGCAAAGCAATCGAAGGCTCCCTTGGTTCTCTTGGTTTTGAAGGCGTTGAAGGCATTCGCCAGGGTAAAGTGTTTGACCTTGAACTGGCAGATCGCACCGATGCTCAGGCAAAAGCTGACATTGAAGCCATGTGCGAGCAGCTACTGGCAAACACCGTCATCGAAAATTACTCGATCGAGCTTCTCTAGAGCGCGTTCCATGTGATTGAACTCAATCACATGACAAGAATTCGCTCAAAAGTAAGTTGTAACCGATAGCAGAATCTGCGAGGGCATAAACGTGCAAGACGATACAGGCCGGATCATCCGGTTCATGGTTATCAAAGCAATCATCTTTATTGGCTTGCCCGCTGCCCTCTCTGTTCTTGCAGTGTTTTTACTTCTGTAAAATCTCGTCTGTAACAAGCGGCCCTCCATCCAAGAGGAAACATTCATGAAATCCGCAGTGATCCTATTCCCCGGTTCCAACCGGGATCGCGATATGATCAAAGCGCTGGAGCAGATCTCCGGCCAGTCTGTTGCCACGGTATGGCATACTGAAACTGAACTGCCAGAAGCAGACCTTTATGTCCTGCCAGGCGGCTTCTCTTACGGCGATTACCTGCGCTCAGGTGCGATTGCAGCACGCTCCCACATCATGCCAGCTCTCAAAACTGCGGCAGATCAGGGACGTCACGTTCTCGGCGTATGTAACGGTTTCCAAATGCTGACTGAGGCAGGCCTGTTGCCAGGTGCGTTGATGCGCAATGCATCCCTCCACTTCGTGTGTAAGGAAGTTATGCTGGAAACCACCAGCACCAACAGCGCCTTCACACCGCACATGGAAAAAGGCAAAGTTTGGCGCTGTCCGGTGGCACACCATGACGGCAACTACTTTACTGACGCTGAAACCCTGAAAGAACTCGAAGGCGAAGGCCGCGTCGCATTCCGCTATGCTGACGGGACTAACCCAAATGGTTCTCTCAACGACATTGCAGGCATCACCAGTGCCAAAGGCAACGTTCTCGGCATGATGCCTCACCCGGAAAATCTTATCGAAGATCTTCATGGTGGCCTCGAAGGCCGGGCTCTGTTTGAAAGCGTAATGCAAAGCCTCGCTGCTTAATCAGAAAAGCAAACAAGTTTTAGAACCCGGAATGCTCAGCACTCCGGGTTTTTTATTACCTGAAGTCCTTAAATGAACGCAAAGCCAATCCCGGTCAGGCCAAGCAGTACCACAACCACCCATGGCGGCGATTTGAAAGAAACCAGCAGAACAAATCCGCAAAGCGCAGCTGCAAAGTCTTTCGCCTCAAGGATAGCGCTGGTCCAGACAGGCGCATATAAGGCCGCTCCAAGAACACCAACAACAGCCGCATTTGCACCAGCCATGACGCCACGTGCAGAAGGTGTCTGACGCAGCACGGCCCAGTAAGGCAGACCGGCAATCAGAAGCAACGCCCCCGGCAGGAAGATGCCCAGCAACGCTATGCTTGCTCCAATCCACGCTGCATAGCCCGTCTGCATTTCAGCGCCCAGATATCCAGCAAATGTAAACAAAGGCCCCGGCACGGCTTGCGTCGCGCCGTACCCGGCAAGGAAAGAGCTCTCACTCACCAGCCCTTTGCCAACCACCTCGGCTTCCAGCAGTGGCAACACCACATGCCCTCCACCAAACACAAGCGAACCGGAATGGTAGAAGCTGGCAAACACACCCAGCAACGGATCAACAATAACATCACTCAGAACGGGCAGACCAAAAAGCAGCACAGCAAATAAAATGACAGAAAGCAGCCCAACCCGACGTCTAGGAGCAAATAGAACCTCATGCACCACGGCTTTGGGCTCCGAGCGACAAAACAAAAAACCTCCCAGGCCACCGGCCACAATCGCCGCAATTTGCCCCCCGGCACCACCGAAGGCAACAACAAGAACCACGGCCAGAACAGCAAGTCCGGCCCTGAGCTGATCTGCGCAAAAGTTGCGTGCCATCCCCCAGACAGCCTGAGCAACAACAGCAACTGCCACCAGTTTGAGGCCATGGATCAGCCCCATACCGACGGGCCCTTCAAAAGCGCTCGCCCAATAGGCAAACCCAAAGAGCAGTAAGGCTGACGGAGCAGTAAAGGCGAAGAACGCAGCCAAAGCTCCCAACGGCCCTGCCCGCATAAGTCCAAGCCCAAACCCAACCTGACTGCTGGCCGGTCCCGGTAGGAACTGACACAACGCAACTAAATCACCATAGGCTTCTTCGGAAAGCCACTTCCGGCGCTTCACGATCTCTTCGCGAAAATAACCCAGATGAGCAATCGGCCCACCAAACGACGTCAAACCCAGCTTTAGAAAGGTAACAAAAACCTCCAGCGCATGACCTTTGGCATGCACTTCAGGAAGGTTGGTCGGGCGTTCTGTAAAACTCATGCACAGCTCAATTGTATTCTGAAAAGAAAGCGGAGCAGCATATAAAGCAGAGATGTGACATTAGGACAAACACGCAGAACGCATCTGTTTTAAGCAGCCACACCTGTTTTCAATGCAACATTACGAGGAAGCTCATTGTAACGCCGTTGATAGGCCCGCGACAATGCCGTTGGTGAAGCAAATCCAACCCGCGCAGCAACGCTTTTCAAAGGGCGCCCAGCCTCCAGATCCAATTTAGCCAATGCCAGCCGCCAGTTGCTCAAATACGACCCTGGCGTCTCCCCCATGACCTCCTTGAAGTGCACAGCAAACTGTGTGCGCGACATGCCAGCAACTTCTGCAAGACTTTCCAGACGCCACTGCTTGGAAGGATCTTCATGAATGGCAACAAGCGCTTGCGCTAGATTAGGATGAGCCAATCCGGCAATCAGACCACTGCAAGCAACACCGGACCGCACCGCATGACGCAGCAGCCGGATCACCACCACTTCACACAAGCGATTGATCACAGCGGCACTTCCGCACCGAGGCGAAAGCACTTCTTCCACCACCAATGCAGCAAGGCTCTCCAGCTCTGGCGCATCCTTGAGATAGATCTCCACGTAATCAGGCAAAGCTGTGCTCAGCTGAGACCCCGGCCCGCCAAACTCAACCCGAGCTCCGGCAAGAACAACAGTATCCTGGCATATACGCTTAACTTCAGTGGGGTTATTGGGACTGGCGGGAAGAAACACAAGCTTCCGGAAACCTTGCATACACCGAAGAATAAAAAAGTTGCCCTGAAGCACCTCATCCTCAGTGTTTTTAAGAATATGTGCCTCCACTTTAAAGCGTTCAATAAGCGAAGAAAGGCGATCGTATCGCAGCTCTCTCGGTTTCACCTCAGCAAGCGCAGTGGCCATATCCGAACTCTCAGTCAGTTATTTCGAACAAAAAGCAATTAAACGTTCAATATCATATCAAATAGAAATCGACCACTGCTAATTGCCCTTTCAAAAAATCGAATTGAGCAAAGCTACAAAAAGAAAATTTAGCTCAGGAGAATAATAATGCTTATCCCTCGCAAGCCAGTCCCAAGCTTATCTGTGAACCTTCTTGGTGGTGGTACATTCGATCTGTCAGCCGATGCTTCTGACTTTGCCACTCTGGTCGTTTTTTACCGTGGTCTGCACTGTCCCATTTGTGCAACCTACCTGAAAGAACTGGAACGCCTGACACCAGAGTTTGAGGAACGTGGTGTGAAAACCATCGCCCTCTCAACCGATACGCAGGACCGTGCTCAAACATTTTCCAATGCGATTAAAGCAGACAAACTGCGTGTTGGTTATGGCGTTACTCTGACAAAAGCACGTGAGTGGGGTCTGTTCATTTCAGCAGGCCGCGGAAAAACGTCTATCGGTATCGAAGAACCAGGCCTCTTTGCTGAACCAGGCCTGTTCTTTGTAAAGCCTGACGGCACTCTCTACTTCGGGAATGTGCAGACTATGCCATTTGCACGTCCTGACTTTAAACCAATGCTCGGTGCTCTCGACTTCTGCATCAAGAATGATTATCCCGCTCGCGGTGAATACACCGGGGCTCTTTAATCAATTGTACCACAAACACTTTTCTTGATGCACAGAGAGGCTGTGATTTCACAGCCTCTCTTTTTATTGGTCATCTACTTTTTGCGAAGATTTTTCATCGGCAATATGCTCAATACTCTTGAGTTCAGCCCCTTGCCAAATTCTGACAGCATACAGCACTATAATTCCTAGGATCGCCCCCAAAAGCACGCCAACCAAACGGTCAAGCACCCCTTCGATATTGTCAATCGGCCCGGAAGACGCAAGCGCAGCAATAACAAAGGCATAGCCGCCTTGTGTCCCGGCATAAGCCCAATAACTTGTGCTATGATGGAGTGAACAGAGAAAAAACAGCCCGCAAAAAACTGCGATCACCCACCAGAAGAATGACTGCAGACCCAGCACAACTAACAGTAAACCCAGCAAGCCGCCGATCAGGCACCCAACAGACCTGTTTAAGGCAACTTTCTTCACATCTTGAACTGGCCCATATAAGACCACAAGAGACGTAATCGTGATCTGCACCATAGCAACCAGATCATGCTTCACATAAATGATTGGTGCGGCTACCGCGACCACTGCACCTGTAATGCAAAGAGCTGTAACCCAGCTATGGTCAACTTCCTCAAGCCTGCTAATACCAATGGGGCCAAAACCAACCTTGATTGAGCTACCCTTGGTCAACCAATACATAACAATCGTAGCAACCCCAACCCCAATCAAAACAGTAACGCTCCGGTCTACCATCTTAGAAAAGAGCGCATCTATCTCAACCACTGAGATATAAATTGCAAGCATCGCTGTAATGATCCCAAGCAACCAGGCGTAGCTATAATCTGGACTTGCCATCCGTTTATAAACCGCGAGCGCAGCAAGTCCTCCAATTGAAATCACTTGGAAGATCGGAATGTTTCTGAACATGATAGCAAGCATGTAGCCAAATGCAGCGCCAGCAAGCGTACCAAAAAGCCGCTGAGCTCCTTTGCGCCACACATTGGTCCAATCGGCATTAGCAACAGTCATGGCAGACATCGCCGCCCACCAGGGATCATCCGCATCCACAACAAGCGCAACAACAGAAGCAAGTGTCACCATCAAAGCAGTTCGAAAACCATTATGATAATCCAGCTTCATCTGCTTCTCCCCTAATGCACAAGGAAGATGCGAGCGTCACCGCCATGCATCGGTTGATGATTTTTAAGGTATTCGCCCATATCAATCTCGACAGGAAAGCGTTGAGAGAGCCGGATCCACGCAGTTGTCAACGGGATATAAGGCAACACCCTCGAATCTGCATCCATTCTCGACACACCGCGCCCGATTGATCTCACCGTGCCTTTATGAATGCGATAAGGATCACTGGAAACTTGAAACCACACCGTTTGCCCGGGAATGAGACGAGCTGCGTGACGCTCAACTAAGTTGGCAATGATCCTCCAGTTGCTATTGGTGATGAGCGCCAGTTGAGGAACCCCCTCCAGTACATAATTACCCGGATTAACCGAATACTCACTAACCACACCATCATAAGGCGATAGAAGCGAGGATTTGCGAAGGTTATATTGCGCCAGAGCAGTAGCAGCTTGAGCCGCTTCATAAGTAGAGCGCATCACCTCAACCAAGTGCGTGGCCGCTCTCAAAGCATCACGTGTAGAGTCAGTTTCCGCGTTAGCTTCTTCCAGCGAGAGTGTTATGTTATCCAAACGCTGCTGGGTAACAAAACCATTGTCCGTAAGCTCTTCAAAGCGCTGCTGCTGTGCAGACAGATTGGCAACCTTGGCAACAGCCGCTGTGACAGCAGCCTCGGCAACCTGCACCTCCGCCTCAGACCGACGCAGATTTGCTAGAGACATCGCCTCTTCTGCACGGGCTTCCTGAACGGCCAAAGCAAACGGTTCAAGATCAATCTGCATAAGAAGCTCCCCCGCACCGACTTTCTGGTTTCGGGCAACTGGTACTTCGGTAACAAACCCGGAAATTTCTGGAGCAACGCGCACAACATCAGCGGAAACATAAGCATCAGCAGTGTAAGTGATGTAATAATCCTGTACCACATAAGCGCCGATCAAGGCGCATGCGCCTAAGATCACCTTGATCGGACCACTTATATGATAAATGCCTCCAGGCACCCTTTATCTCCGCTCACCTGACACTACGCAAAACATAAGTATCGGCGAATTCTTGTTAGACAAACCAGCGTCAAACACTGGCAAAAGGCACCCATTTGGAGGCACGAGAAAGCATCGCAAATGAGGGTTTTAAAATCATGAAAACCATCCCTCTAAATTCAAAGTAGGTAGTAAATACAGTAAGTTAACGAAGATTTCTGAAATGTGAAGTTTTTACACGTGCTCGTTGCAGAACGCGAAACAAAAACCTAACCAGTTCAAAAGGTCGTCGTTGAAAGGGGATCAGCAGGTGTGGTTGCATCGCGAAAACGCTTAGGCTTGGCCCAGTTGTCAGGCAAACCTGCAAAGGACTATCTGTGATGCCCCCCCTCGCGAAAAGAATTGCCGTCCTCGGAACCGTTTTCGCCACCACGTTTGCAGCGACAACGCTCAACGTCAATGCAGCACAGGTTAATGCTCGAGCCGCAAGCTTCTCCCACACAGGCCAGTTGGCCACCTTTGGCCTCTACAACAATGCAATTGTGACGGATCAGCTCAATCTTAAGCGCATCAACGCTGATTATATCTTCTTAAGCGATAACCCAGAGGACCCTTTTGACTTTGTATCAGGCAGTTGCTTCGGAGGCGCTGTCGTCAAAAACATGCAGGTCCAAGGCGGTGGCGTCTGCAGTTTGAAAGATAAGAATGGAACGCCCTTCGCTCTCAGTTATGAAATCACGACAGTTAAGAGTGGAACCTACTCCGGCAACTGGGCAATCCTTGGTGGTGATCAAAAATGGGACACAGCCAAAGGCAGCGGCACATGGAGCAGAATGGCCCTTCCCAATAAGTCCATGTCCGTCACCACAATTCAGGGCGAAATAACCTTCTGACAACCCAAAAATCGCCAATCAGAGGTGAAAATTTTTTCAGTCAATTCAAGAAATTACAGCCCACGTATTTTCCAACAAAGCGACTTGACGTTAAGCTGCAAAAAACCATGCCTTGGCAGCAAAAAAACCAAAAAAACGGTGTCGACAGTTTCCATTTTCCTATGAATCCTGTTAAGCAGCCCGTGACATTTGGCCCCGGCGCACTGCGCCCAAATTTTCTGAGTGTGATGATCCAAAATAGCGTCAAGATCACCCCCGAACTCATTGAGGCCCACGGTCTTAAGGAAGATGAATATGCTCGCATCCTGGAGCTGATTGGCAGAGAGCCAACCTTCACCGAGCTCGGAATTTTCTCCGCAATGTGGAATGAGCATTGCTCTTACAAATCCTCCAAGAAATGGTTGAAGACACTCCCGACCACCGGACCTCGTGTTATTCAGGGACCGGGCGAGAATGCAGGCGTTGTCGACATCGATGACGGGCAGGCAGTCGTCTTTAAGATGGAAAGCCACAACCATCCGTCTTACATCGAGCCATATCAGGGCGCAGCAACTGGCGTTGGTGGTATTCTGCGCGACGTGTTCACCATGGGGGCACGTCCGGTCGCAGCCATGAACGCTCTGCGCTTCGGTGAGCCAGATCATCCACGCACCCGCCACCTCGTGTCCGGTGTTGTCTCCGGTGTAGGTGGATACGGCAACTCCTTCGGTGTCCCGACAGTGGGCGGCGAAGTTGAGTTCCACAAATCCTATAACGGAAACTGTCTGGTCAACGCATTTGCAGCGGGCCTTGCCGATTCTGACAAGATCTTCCTGTCTGAAGCAAAAGGGGTTGGCCTCCCGGTCGTATACCTCGGTGCCAAAACAGGCCGTGACGGTGTTGGCGGCGCCACAATGGCATCCGCTGAGTTTGATGATTCCATTGAAGAGAAACGTCCAACTGTTCAGGTTGGTGATCCATTCACTGAAAAGTGTCTGATGGAAGCCTGCCTTGAACTGATGAAGACCGGCGCAGTCATCGCCATTCAGGACATGGGCGCAGCTGGCCTTACCTGTTCAGCAGTTGAAATGGGCGCAAAAGGTAACCTTGGCATCGATCTGGATCTCGACAAAGTCCCAGCCCGCGAAGAGAACATGAGTGCCTATGAGATGATGCTCTCTGAAAGCCAGGAGCGCATGCTCATGGTTCTAGAGCCATCCAAGGAAAAAGAAGCCGAAGCCATCTTCACCAAGTGGGGACTGGACTTCGCAATCTGCGGTGTAACCACAGATACCCTGCGCTTTGTTGTGAAGCAGCACGGCGAAATCATGGCCGATCTGCCAATCAAGGAACTCGGCGACGAAGCTCCTGAGTATGATCGTCCTTGGACACAGTGGGCTGAGCCGGAAGAAATTGCAGCAGCCAATATTGAAGAGCCAGCAGACTACAAAGAAGCTCTGCTGAAGCTTATCGGTGGCGCTAATGGATCCTCCCGTCGCTGGGTCTATGAGCAATACGACACCCTCATTCAGGGCAACTCCGCAGCAACTCCGGGCGGTGATGCTGGCGTCATCCGCGTTGACGGAACAGACAAGGGTCTTGCATTCTCCGTAGACGTCAACCCGCGCTATTGCTACGCAAACCCATATGAAGGCGGCAAGCAGGCAGTTGCAGAAACCTATCGTAACCTGTCCGCAGTTGGGTCCCTTCCGCTGGCGATCACCGACAACCTGAACTTCGGCAATCCCGAGAAGCCTGAGATCATGGGCCAGTTCGTTGGCTGCTTGAAAGGCATCGGTGAAGCATGCGAAGTTCTGGAAACTCCGATCGTCTCCGGTAACGTGTCTTTGTACAACGAAACCTACGGCGAAGGCATTTTGCCAACTCCTGCAATCGGCGGCGTTGGCCTGCTCAAAGACGTAACCAAGCGCGTTGGCAGTACATTCGTTAGCACTGGAGAAACCATCATCGTGCTGGGCGGCAAAGGCAAACACCTCGGTTCATCTCAGTACCTGCAGGAAGTTCTGGGCAGCGATGAAGGTGCACCTCCTTCAGTGGATCTGGAAGTTGAAAAGCTCACCGGAACGTTCGTACGTGAAGCCATCACCGCGGGCCGCATCACAGCAGCTCACGACATTTCATCTGGCGGTCTGGCTGTTGCTCTTGCGGAAATGGCCATCAAAGGCAAGCTCGGTGCTACTGTAAAAATCACCGGCGAACATCCTCATGCCATTCTGTTTGGCGAAGATCAAAGTCGCTATGTTGTGACTGTGGCAGAGGAAAAGCTCGCTGCCTTCTTGGAAGATGCGATCGACGCTGGTATCAGCACGGAAGAAATCGGTAAGACTGGAGGTGATACTCTTGTTCTTGGTGATAAAATCAGTGCATCAGTTGAAGAGCTGCACAATGCTTTCGAGGGATGGTTCCCGCATTTTATGCAGGCGAGCTGATACTCGTCCACCGAACTGCTAAACTGAGTTCTAAATAAGATTCGCTTCCCTCCTCATTTGGGTGAGGGAAGCAGCCAAACAGAAGTAACCCAGTCGGGCAAGGAGGCATACCCATGGCCATGGACGCAGGCGAACTACAAAACCTTATCAAAGAGGCTTTGCCAGACGCACACGTGGAAATCAGAGATCTGGCAGGTGACGGCGACCATTACGCCGCTGTCGTTATCTCAGAGAGTTTCCGCGGTAAATCCCGCGTACAGCAGCACCAGTTGGTGTATCAGGCTCTTAAGGGTAAAATGGGCGACGATTTGCACGCATTGGCGTTGCAGACCTCTGCTCCGGAATAACAAAACTAAGGCAGTGCGACCTTTCTCTTGCATTATCCCTGCAAGTTCCCATATGAGTGCCGCACTACGAACAATATACAATCACGGTCACCGGGCTTTGACCCCGGTCGAGCGAAAGGAACTCGACGACATGAGCGATATCCAAAGCTGGATCAAAAACGAAGTAGAAAACAACGATGTAGTGCTCTTTATGAAAGGCACTCCAAACTTCCCACAGTGTGGCTTCTCCGGCCAGTCTGTGCAGATTTTGGATTACATCGGCGTAAAATACGTCGGTCATAACGTTCTGGAAGACGATAGCCTCCGTCAGGGCATCAAAGATTATAGCCAGTGGCCAACAATCCCACAGCTCTACGTCAAAGGCGAGTTCGTTGGTGGCTGTGATATTATCCGTGAGATGTTCCAGTCTCAGGAACTTCAGGCTCTGCTCTCAGAAAAAGGCATCGAGATCGCACCAGCTGCGTAAGTCTCTGCTGAACATAAAATTCATAAAACGGGCCTTCCCACGGAGGCCCGTTTTTTCGTTTTCACTCACGAACCCTTACTCCATCCCATTTGTGAGGTTTAGGTGCCCATCTCACTGTGCTAGCTCTAGTTATTATTCTTTTCGGAGCGCACTATGACCGAGCCAACCATTAAATTTCTTCCCAAAGACTTACGCAACACACATTCAACTTGGTTGCAAAAATACAAAAAAAATATCGTCACCAAATATGGCGAAGATGGCATCATCAATAAGATTTTTGATGTTATTGGAGTGGAAAACAAAGTTTTATGCGACGTGGGTGCAGCCGATGGAAAACATCACAGCAACACATATAACCTATTAAAAAATAAAGGTTGGAAGGGCATCTTATTTGAGCCAACAAAGCAACGTTACAAATTGCTCAAAGAATTATACAAAGAAAACGAACAAGTACTCCCACTATTTGAATACGTTGGCCTAGATAAGCACACTGATCTGGATTTTCATCTCGACCAACTTCGTGAGAAGCTCCCAAGAAATTTTGATTTTTTGTCAATCGATATTGACGGCTGTGACGTCCACATCTGGGCAGATGTAAAGCGATATCGTCCGCGCGTTGTCTGCATTGAGTTTAATCCCTGCATATCTTTGGACATTTATTTCCTGCAAGCGCGAGATCTTTCAGTGAATCAAGGAAATTCCTTACTCGCTATCTGCGAAGAAGCAAAAGATATGGGCTATGAACTAGTTGCAACAACTCAGCTAAATGCATTCTTTGTTGATCGCAATGATTTTGATAAATTTGAGATTTTAGACAATTCTCCGAAAGCAATGCATTTCTTGGAGGATAAAACCACTCATATTCTTATGGCTTATGATGGCCATCTTTTCTTAGCTGGAAGAACCCATCATCCGTGGAAGCATTACGAAATAAAAGACGACAATATACAAGTATTGCCACCGGAGTACCGAAAATGGAAGGCGGATGGGCGCTTTGCATTCGCAACGCAGGATAAAGAAAAAGCGCCTTAAAATCCTCTCATCTGAGTATCGGCTTGATAAAATATTTTCCTACAAAGCCCTTTAAAACGGGCCTTCACACGGAGGCCCGTTTTTTGTTTTCAGGCACTCGAAAACCATTAGGTTATTCTGCAAGCATTCCTCAAAACAGGCAGCATATGTTTAAGACCATTGTTTTCGATTTGGATGGCACAATTTGTCATCACAAAGCATCCTACCCGAAAATGTTCTTTGAGATTTTTGGTGAGCAGTTCAACAAGCACAGCGACACCTGGCTACGCCACATGCTGCACAATGGCGAGCACACCGGGTTGGAGGCTGTGCAGTCGTGTTTCCCAGACATGCAGGCTGACGAACAGGAGCACGCACTGACAACGTTCACCCAGAGGTGGGCGGAGGCACAAGCTCCTTTCTCTGGCATTTTTGAAGCAATCGCACTTTTGAAGGCAAACTTTGACTGTCAGATCGGTGTCATGACCAATGGCCCTTCAGGTTTCCAATGGGCTGTCATGAACAAGCTTGGAATTCTGGATCACGTCGACTTTGCGTACGCCAGTGGTGATACATTCCCAGCAGAGTGCAAACCAAGCGTGTCGCTTCTTCGCAAGCTTGAGAAAAAACACGACTTTATCGCAGAAACAGCTCTGTTCATTGGCGATAATCTGGAAAAAGACATCAAGCCTGCCCGCGAAGCAGGTTGGAGTGCCCTCCATGTTGCTCCCCACGATCGAAAAGCAGATGCCCTGCCCCTCAACAGCTTCACAGAAGCAATAGCGCAGGCAGAGTGCTTAGAGGTTAACTGGAGTAGCCTGACCGCTTAACCTTCCTGAACGCTGAATGAACACACCTCTCAGAGCTCTCTCACATTCCCCTTGCTAAATCAGTCTGATCAACAGTTCATCGGGGGATGAGAGATGCAAGTTTATCTGAGAGTTTTGCTCCTAGGCGTAATCACAGGCACCACGATGGGTGCAGTCGCCGCGGCTATTACGCCAACCACGAAGGAAGGCCTCGCCCGTTACGAGTGCAACCACATAACCGTGTTCCAAAAGCCGTCTCTACTAAACGGCCCTGACGCCTGTAAGTACTATGGGGGGATGAAGTGAGAACTCAGCTGCACTCATACTGCTGCTTCACCACGGTGATAACACCGTCTCGTAAGTTAAAGCGCTCAGTCAGCTTGCTACAGCTATCACACAGTGGAACGATTTGAGCCCGACTTCCGCTCAGCCATCTCAGGTGTGATCCTTGGGTGGGTTTTTTATGACATTCTGCATTGCTGCAGGTAGATGGCCAGTCACGTTTTGAATGCCTGATCCAGTGCAACTTCCAGGAACCGCACTGACAGGATTGATCAGCAGTATCTCTCTGCTTTTTCCATCCAATACCGTTCAAGCCATCAATGACCATATTCATAGTTACCTCCAATGTCTTTCGTGGAAAATTCACATCGAGAAACTAAAAAAATATCACCACGTTAAACCGCGGCTTGATCGCTGAAATTCTGTCTTAATTCGACTTTAGTTACAGGATCTGGATACAATCTTTATTGAATAGGTAAAATCGCGTAGTTTCTGCAATTATTTCTCGCAGTTTACGTATTTTTATTACCTAACAAGAATTTAAAATACCGCAGGGAATCTCTAGCAGCACTGAAAATCAAACACCATTGAGACGGCGAAACTGGTTGATTTGCTCAGCCATTTCTTCTGGAGATTGCTTGTAGGTGCCTGGCAACACCCCATCAACGCCCAATCCACGCACGGCTTGAGCATAGGGAAACTTCCGCTTCCCCTTCAAATCCAGCACAACGCGTTTGGCCAGCTTAAACCCCATAAAGCTGAGTTGCTTTACATCCACACTCTCAATCTCATTCCAGGCCAATCTGCGCTTGATGAGAGCACGGTGATAAACAATCCCGTCTTTTCCAATCTCGGTATAATTGAGCGAAGGAAGATGAAAGATGCAAGCAGTGCCAAGTGCAATGGTAATGCCAATCAGAAAGAACGTGGTGATGCTTATGCCAAACACCTCTTCAAGCAACGGAGAGAGATCTGCAAATCCTCGCAACTGTGAGAACAACACAAACATCAGCGCAGTAAAGACGTTCTGCAAAACCAAAGCCGTGTTACGTGCCCAAAATCGAAGTGGTGTCATGTCTCTATCCAATCCAACCGATCAATCTATCGGAAAAAAGCAAAAACCGCTCCATCAAAGGATGCAGCGGTTTAGAATTACAGCAGTTAAGCCAAATGACTAAAACTCATTGCCAAACAGTTTCTCAGTCATCGCAGCAGCAGCGGAGCAAGGTTCCTGATCACTCTCTCCCTGCTCACCCGTATTAGGACGCAGGCCAACAAAATCAAACGCCTGTGCATCATGTAAATGAGATGGACGCACATGCGCCAGAGCCCGAGCCATAATGCCCAGCCGACCCGGCGTCTCCTTCTCCCACTGTTGCAACATCTTCTTCACCTGAACACGCTGCAAGCCATCCTGTGAGCCACACAGGTTACAAGGAATGATTGGGAAATCCATTGCCTTGGAGAACTTCTCGATATCCGCTTCAGAGGAGTTCATCAGCGGACGCAGCACCATCAGGTCACCTTCATCATTCACCAGCTTTGGCGGCATCGACGCCATGCGGCCACCAAAGAACATATTCATCATAAAGGTTTCCAAAGCATCGTCCCGGTGATGCCCCAACACAATTGCCTCACAGCCCAGCTCACGCGCAGTACGATATAAAATACCGCGGCGCAGGCGAGAGCACAGGGAACAATAAGTAGACGTTTCAGGCAGCTTGTCGGTCACAATGCCGTAGGTGTTCTCGCGCACAATCTTGTTCGGGATCTGGTAGCGCTCAAAGAACTCGGGCAGGATGTGTTGCGGGAAATCCGGCTGGGACTGGTCAAGATTGCAGGCGATCAGGTCAACAGGAAGAAGACCGCGCCACTTCAGATCCATCAGAACAGCAAGCAGAGTGTAGCTGTCTTTACCGCCAGAAAGGCAGATCAGCCATTTGGTTTTCTCCGGGCTCGCCCCATCCAGAACCATCTTATAGTCAGAAATTGCCTGACGAGTTTCACGCAGCAACCGTTTACGCAGTTTTTTGAACTCAACCGAACTTGGCACCTCACGGAAAAGTGGATGACACTTTGAATCGAAACTCTTGTCCTCAGCGGCTGTATCAGTGGCGTGTTCTGCGCTTAACTGGCTCATGGCGTTATCTTATCTTCACTCGTTCTCAATCAAACAATGGCGAATGCAATATGCTGCGGGAGGAATAGCACCACCAAAAGAAAAGGGCCACCCAAAGGGCAGCCCAAATCAAATTCTTCAGGATCAAACCTATTAGCGGGAATAGAATTCCACAACCAGGTTTGGTTCCATCTGAACTGGGTAAGGCACGTCGCCAAAAGCAGGAACACGAGCAAATGTCGCGGTCAGCTTGTTGGTGTCAACGTCAAGGTAGTCAGGAACGTCGCGCTCAGCGGACTGTACTGCTTCCAGTACGATTGCCAGCTGCTTGGACTTTTCACGAACTTCAATAACGTCACCAGGCTTACACATGTAAGAACCGATGTTTACGCGGCGACCGTTTACGTTCACATGACCGTGGTTGATGAACTGACGAGCAGCAAACACAGTGAGAACGAATTTTGCGCGGTAAACAACTGCGTCAAGACGGCACTCGAGAAGACCGATAAGGTTTTCAGAAGTATCACCGCGCTGACGGGAAGCTTCATCATAAGTCTTACGGAACTGTTTCTCAGAGATGTTGCCGTAGTAGCCTTTCAGCTTCTGCTTAGCGCGCAGCTGCACACCAAAGTCAGAAAGCTTACCCTTACGACGCTGACCGTGCTGGCCTGGGCCATATTCACGACGGTTCGCAGGGCTTTTAGGACGACCCCAGATGTTTTCACCCATCCGACGGTCTAGTTTATACTTGGCGCTCTGGCGCTTAGACATCGCAGTTTCCTTAGCGTTTATCTGTAATTTTAAAGGAAACGCGCCCTCCTTTTCCTTCACAAACCCAAAGGCTCATAAAGATTGACAGCGGTCCTGGCAAATAGCGCATGCCGAACCACACGGGTGCGTAAAATCAAGCCGGCTCCATAGGAACCGCCATGAACAGCGCATTCCTATTGAAATTGCACGCAAGAGTCAACGGAATATGACAGCAAACAGCTGAGAAATAAGAGCACTATCAATAGCGCCTTTGCGCTTCTTCGCCGCGCTCTTTGCTCCAGATCGTAGCATCAACACCATCTGCAAGTTCAGGATGTTCGGCAATATCAAACATAGGTTCCTTCCCTTCCTTAAGCTGTTTAATGTAATCCTTGGTAATCAAGGACACTTTTGGCGCTAGAAGCACAATCGCAATCAGGTTGATTGTGGCCATCACAGCCATAGCGGCATCCGCTGCGTTGAATACAGTATCGACTGTCTGCAAAGTACCCCAAAACACCATTGCCAGCGAAAGAACACGAAGGATTGTGAGCCCCGGCTTCCAGCCATGCTCCAGATAAATCATGGCATTTTCCGCATAAGAATAGTTCGCCACAATCGAGGTGAATGCAAAGAACAAGATCGCAACAGCGATGAAGTAGACACCAAAGTCACCCACATGCGCCTCTGCCGCAGATTGTGTCAGCGATATTCCCGTCACACCAGTTGTCGGATCATAGATACCGGAGAGCAGGATAATCAATGCGGTCGCAGTACAGATCACGATCGTATCAATGAAAACACCCAGCGCCTGCACAAAGCCCTGTGAGGCAGGATGATGCGGATCAGGAACAGCTGACGCGGCAATGTTTGGCGCAGACCCCATGCCAGCTTCGTTGGAGTATAGACCACGGCGGACACCGTTCAGCAGCGCTGCCATCACACCACCAGATATCCCGCCAACCGCTTCTTCAAGGCCGAAGGCATGCGCGACGATACTCCACAGAACACCGGGCACTTCTTCGTAATTCGCAGCCAGAATACCAAACGCGATCACCACATAAGCAATCGCCATAAACGGAACGACGACCTCAGCAAAGTGAGCGATCTTCCGCAGGCCACCAAAGATGACCAGCCCAGCGGCTAAAACGAGCACAACACCAGTGACGATTTCCGGCATATCAAACGCACTGTTCATAGCATCTGCAATGGAGTTGGACTGCACGGCGGAAAACACGATGCCAAAAGCAAAAATCAAAGCGATTGCAAAGATATGACCAAGCAATTTGCTTTTAAGACCAGCTGCCATGTAAACCGCCGGACCACCGCGAAACTGGCCGTCGTCATCTTCAACCTTATAAAGCTGGGCCAACGCGCTTTCTGCATAGGCCGTTGCCATGCCAACCAAAGCAACCATCCACGTCCCTTAGATCGCCCCCGGCCCGCCCAGCGTCAGCGCAACTGCAACCCCTGCGATGTTGCCGGTGCCAACACGGGACGCCAAACTGGTACATAAAGCCTGAAACGGGCTAATCCCGTTGCGATCTTCATGCCTCGATTTGAGAAGAACGCTGAAACACTGCCCAAAATAACGAAACTGGATAAAGCCTAATCGAAACGTGAAAAACACACCAACGGCAAGCAAGCCATAAAGCAGAACGTAATTCCAGAGGATGGTATTGGTGTAATCGACGACAGTATTGATGATATCCAAGGCTTCGACTCCAGCAAATCCGCAGGTGCCGACTGGGTATCAAAACAAATTCAAGATCCGCCTAGAACAACCAATTAAATAAGAGAGGATTTGAGCCAAGGCGAGCAACACTCCAGCAACCTATACCTTACGAGGGAGAACCTCAGCTGGTCAGGAAAAATAGATCCTCAAACCCGGTCGCTACAGTTTCCGGCTCCAGGACCTGAACCAGCCGTTTGGCAATCGCAGGCGCAGGATCAATCCACGTCACCGGCCAGGGAGCTACCTGCTCCATTTCTTCTTGCAAAAAAGGATAGTGCGTGCATCCAAGCACGATGCAGTCGGTACGCTGACCGTCTTTCTCGACAAAGCAAGGAGCAATTTCCTGCTGCAAACGATCAAGATCCACGACGCGACCTGCCAGCTTATCTTCTGCAAGCGCTGCAAGACCGGTTGCCCCGACAAGAGCGATATGGTGCTCAGGCGCAAACTCTATGATCAAGTCCTGCGTGTAGTCACGCTTCACAGTCCCTGGCGTGGCAAGCACTGCAAAAACGCCACTTTGTGTTTGTTCTGCAGCAGGTTTTATTGCAGGAACCGTACCAACCACAGGAACGCTCAGAATCTCTCGTAAGCTCTTGAGCACAAGCGTCGAGGCCGTATTGCAAGCCACCACAACCGCGCTCGGTTGCCACGCCTCACTGACAGTCTGCACCAATGCGCTGATGTGCTCACGCAGTGCCGCTGCATCCCAGTCGCCATAAGGGAAAGCAGCACGATCCGCCAGATACAACAATGCAGCATCAGGAAGCATTCGCTTGATCTCACGCTGCACCGACAGCCCCCCGACACCACTATCCAACACCAACACACGACCAGACGTATCCGCCTGCATATGCATTTGCTGAAATGGAACGACTGGGGAGCCGATCAGCATCAATCTTTGTCCTTCACGCCATATTTCTCAAAGCAGGAAATCACACCACGCATGATACGCACTTCATTTTCGGTGAGATCTGCTTTCTGAAAGATGTTGCGCAGCCTACGAATTGTTACTGGCTTCTTTTCAATAGGACGGAAGAACCCGCGAGAATCCAGCCCTGCTTCCAGATGCTCAAACATCCGTTGAATGGATTCTTGTGTTGCGAGCTCTCCATCATAATCGTCCAAGGAGAAAGGCAGTGCACCTGCTGTCGCCACGCGGCGCCATTCATAGGCACATACCAGAACAGCCTGGGCAATATTCAAGGACGCGTAGGTTGGATCAACCGGAAGGGTCACAATCTTATTTGCAAGCGCCACCTCGTCATTGTTCAGGCCCCAGCGTTCGCGGCCAAACATATAACCGGACGGGATCCCGCGTACGCCCTGAGCAACACTCTCAGTCGCGGCCTCATCAGGTCCTACAACAGGTTTTGGAATGTCACGGCTTCGTGCGGTCGTTGCAAAAACGAGTTTCAGATCGGCAACAGCTTCTTCAACACTGTCGAAAACCCGTGCTGCATCAATAACATGATGTGCCCGGCTGGAAGCTGAGCGTGCTTTCTCACTCGGCCAACCGTCGCGTGGGTTGATCAGGCGCAGGTCGTGCAGACCAAAATTGGCCATAGCACGAGCAACCATACCGATGTTTTCGCCAAGTTGAGGTTCACAAAGAACGACAACAGGAGGAATGGCATTGTTTGTTTCAGGAGTGCTTTCAGACATGCGGATCCTCTAGCCGATCACACCGGAAATTACCAGAGCCGTTTTGCCTCCCAGCCGTCTCAGCAAACGCAAATTCCTATCAGAATAAGCCTGCTGTTTTCCCTCGGCGACAAGTCACCACCTGCACCTCAGTCACATGATATGGCGTAGGAACTCTGACCAATCACGTAAAGAGGGTAAAATTCGGCGAATTCAATCAAGAGTAAAGCTGTGTTTTGCTGTTACCTAGAGTGTTAGCCATTTCAATGCAGCCTCTGAATGGCATGACCCTCTACGAAGGAGACCCCGACGACAATGTCTGGACAAGAACCCAACGCAGGTGGCACCCCGCCTCCAAATGTCCCGGACCTCACGCAGTTAGTGCGTGACAACTGGTTGAAGTTTCTGGTGCTCGGAGTACTGATGGTGATTGGTGGTACGATTGTGTTGGTCATACCATACGCGTCCTCCATCGCAGTAGCACTGGTTATTGGATTGGTTCTGATAGTCGTCGGGGTTCTTCAACTTTGGCACGCCATGCAGGTAAAAGAATGGGGAGGCTTCCTCGGGCAATCACTGGTCGGCATCATCGCGCTGGTTGGTGGGGTAGCAATCTATTATAACCCTGTCGCCGGCACAGAAGCGCTGACACTCGTGCTCTCCGCTGTCTTCATAGCGCAAGGTGTTGCACAGGCGCTGTTCTCATTCCGTTTACGACCTCACACCAGTTGGGGCTGGATTCTGGCCTCTGGCATCATAGCAATCGCAGCTGGCTTGATGATCCTGCTCGACTTCCCTGCTTCAACCGGTTGGGCTCTGGGCCTTGTGGCTGGCATTTCCATCATGTTCAACGGCTGGAGTTATGTGGCCATCGCGCTGGCCGCGCATAAGAAAGCATAATGCGCTTCAAATGAGAACTTGATCGGAAGATTGAATTCAAAAAACAGCGTGCCGCGCAATCTAAAATGAGCGCGGCACAATTTTGTAATCAATAGGCCTGCATCTGCCATTCTTTGATGGCATCCAACGGATAAACCAGCATGATCACATTGAGTGTGAGGTTATCCCTGATGATCGCTCCAACAATCAGTTCCATGGCAAGAATGAGCACAACAGTCAGCCAGACCGGCAACCGTGCAGCAAGCCAGAACCCGAACATCATCCAGATAATATCAAAAACAGAATTCAGAACACTGTCGCCAAAGTAATCCAGGGCGATGGTCGCTTCACGGTAACGATTGATAATGTAGCTGGAGTTCTCGACAAGCTCCCATGTCGCCTCAACATTAACCGACAGAACCAGCCGGAAGCCCATTGGCCAGCCTGCTCCATCCGTAAAGAGACGGCCCATCCACCAGAACAAAGCATAAAACAGCATGCCGTGGATGATGTGAGACGGCGTGTACCAATCAGAGATATGCTGGCTGCTATCAGCACTGTTGGCGTTGCCCGCCCAAAGTTTGATCACCCCACATTTGCAGATTGGTTCCCGCCCCATAGCAAGAAGGATAGCGGCAGTCGCGATCAGCAACAAAACGGTGATCAAAGCATAGTGCTTGTTGTTCAAACGGTTGAGCATCAATCAAACTTTCAAAATGAGCAGGAACTAAAATCTTATCCGCGAAGGATGAACAGGACCTTCAAACAAGCCTGCGTATATAAGCAACGCCTAAATCAATCAACGAAAACTACAAGAAACGTGAGTTGAATTAAGTCAGTAAGGTGCAGCTAAAAGAACAATGTGGCAAAAAAAAAGGCTCAGAGAACCCCTGAGCCTTTTCCAGAACTATGTTGTCGCCAGCTGTCAGCTCGGCTTTCCAAAGATCACAGAGGCATTCACCCCGCCAAAACCAAAGCCATTGGACATGACATATTTCAGGTCTTTCTCTTTGGACGCATTCGCCACCAGATCGAACTGGGAAGCCTCATCATCCGGCTCTTCCAGATTCAGTGTCGGAGGAAGCACACCTTCCCGCAGTGCCATAATAGAAGCGATTGCCTCAAGAGCACCGGCAGCCCCCAAAAGGTGCCCCGTCGCCGATTTGGTTGAAGAAACAGCCAGATCTTTCCCACGATCTCCAAACACAGCCTGAATGCCTGCAATCTCTGCAGCGTCCCCAACTGGTGTGGATGTACTGTGGGCATTGATGTAATCAATGTCGTCAGGATTAATCCCTGCCTGCTTCAAGGCCTTACGCATCGCAGCTTGCCCACCTGCGCCATCCGGAGGAGAAGCCGTTACGTGGTGGGCATCAGCTGACGTGCCATACCCCAGGATCTCCGCAAGCGGTGTCGCACCGCGAGCGAGGGCATGCTCAAGCGTCTCAATCACCAACATCGCAGCCCCCTCACCCATGACAAATCCATCACGGTTTTTATCAAAGGGACGAGAGGCTTTGCTAGGCTCATCATTAAACCCGCTCGACAGCGCACGGGCAGCAGAAAAGCCGGCAAACGAGACAGCATCAATGCAAGCCTCAGCACCGCCAGCAAGGGCAACACTTGCCTCACCGCTCTTGATCATGCGCACCGCATCACCAATGGCCTGCACACTGGCAGCACATGCGGTCACAGGCGTTCCCAACGGGCCCTTAAACCCATTGGCAATCGAAACCTGACCCGCTGCAAGGTTTGCAAGAAAGCTCGGTACAATAAACGGTGACAGACGCCGCGGACCTTTGGTCTCAACGGTGCGTGTAGCTCCGGTCATCGCTGGAAAGCCACCAACTCCGGATGCAATGATCGTCGCGGTGCTCTCCTTCTCTTCGTCCGTTTCAGGACGCCAGCCAGCTTGCTCAACGGCTTCTTTGGCTGCAACCAGAGCATAATGGATAAACAAATCCATCTTCTTCTGGTCTTTAAAAGGAATAGCAACACTGGCATCAAAGCCAAATTCATCTTCGTCGATGGTTGGAACCTGTCCTGCCACCTGACAAGCATGCTCGCTTCCATCAAATCTGGTAAGAGCGCGAATACCACTTTCAGAAGCTACCAGTCTCTTCCAAAACGGGTTGATCCCAACACCTAGGGGCGAAACAACCCCCATACCGGTTACAACAATCCGCATCTTCCCTTACTCCTAAGTCAAAGAACGCAGCAACCGACTCCTGCGCGCTCTACAAAATGCTCGCGTCCCAATTATGACGCCATCAGGTCGCCAGAGTAATTGGATATGTTTTGAGAGTTAAGAACAAACTGCACAATTGCAACTCATAGTGGATAACATCTTGGGATTGCGGAGTAATCAGTTTTTGCGCCCTAAGCAGAATGTTCGACAATCCACTCGGAAAGAAGAAAGGTACAGCAAGATTATGGACAGCATCTCACACCATGCATGAGAGCAAATACAGTTGAAATTGCAGTTTGTTAGCAAACACCACTTCTGTGCAGCATACGAATTTGGTATTACAAGCCAACCGAGCTAGCATTTCCACTGGCATTAAATTGCGCACATGTGTATACACATGGCAATTCGAGCCGCTTCAGGCTCCATTTTCATGTACCTAAAAACACGAGGTCTACTAATATGGCGAAGATCAAGGTAGCAAATCCAGTCGTCGAGCTCGACGGCGATGAGATGACTCGCATCATTTGGCAGTTCATCAAGGACAAGCTGATCCATCCTTACCTGGACATCGATCTGAAGTACTACGACCTCGGCATTGAGTCCCGCGACGCAACAGACGATCAGATCACCGTTGATGCTGCAAACGCAATCAAAGAACACGGCGTTGGCGTTAAGTGCGCAACCATCACTCCAGATGAAGCACGCGTTGAAGAATTCGACCTGAAGCGCATGTACCGCTCTCCAAACGGCACCATCCGTAACATCCTGGGTGGCGTTATCTTCCGCGAGCCAATCATCATGTCCAACGTTCCACGTCTGGTTCCAGGTTGGACTCAGCCAATCATCGTTGGCCGTCACGCATTTGGTGATCAGTACCGCGCGACTGACTTCAAATTCCCTGGCAAAGGCAAGCTGTCCATCAAATTCGTTGGTGACGACGGCGCTGAGATTGAACACGAAGTATTCGATGCTCCTTCAGCGGGTATCGCAATGGCGATGTACAACCTGGATGATTCCATCCGTGACTTCGCCCGTGCTTCCATGAACTATGCTCTTGGCCGTAAGGTACCTTGCTACCTGTCCACCAAGAACACCATCCTCAAAGTATACGATGGTCGCTTCAAAGATATCTTCCAGGAAATCTATGACGCTGAGTTCAAAGAGAAGTACGAAGCAGAAAAAATCTGGTACGAGCACCGTCTCATCGATGACATGGTTGCTGCATCCATGAAGTGGTCCGGTGGTTACGTTTGGGCTTGTAAGAACTACGATGGCGACGTTCAGTCCGACACCGTTGCACAGGGCTTCGGTTCCCTTGGCCTGATGACTTCCGTTCTCATGTCACCAGACGGCAAAACCGTTGAAGCAGAAGCTGCACACGGCACAGTGACCCGTCACTTCCGTCAGCATGAAAAAGGTGAAGACACTTCCACAAACTCCATCGCATCTATCTTTGCATGGACCCGTGGCCTTGCGCACCGCGCGAAACTCGACGACAACGCTGAGCTGAAGAAGTTTGCTGAAACTCTTGAGCAGGTATGTATCGATACAGTTGAAAGCGGTCACATGACCAAAGATCTGGCTCTTCTCGTAGGTCCAGAACAGAAGTGGCTCACCACCACTGGCTTCCTCGACAAAGTCGACGAAAACCTTCAGAAAGCTATGGCTGCTGCATAAGTACTGCCAAAGCGCTGATTTACGAAAAGGGTGCCTCCGGGCACCCTTTTTTGTGGGCGAAGCAATTGTGCAAGCCTGTCAGCAACCCGATTGAATTTCCAGTACTCCCTTTAAATCAAGGGAGTACCGAACAATGCATCCTTCACGAATACGGCCCTACCGTAATCAAAAAGGATCCTGACGATGAAACCACAACTCTTACTGCTACTGCTCGGCGCGGGATTGGCAAACTTTGCTCAAGCTCAAGATAATGACGCCATAACCGCCAAGAAAATTGGCCCGTATTTCCAGCTGGAAATACAAACTACAACCCCGTCTGGTGAAAAAAAGAGCTCGATCTTTGTGATGGATACAGGATCAACCGGCATCGTTGGCTCCGCTGGCTTTTTTATTCCCACAGCTGAAGAACAGGCCAGCTCCACCTGCTCCACCCTGTCCTACTCCAGCTCAGGGAATACCTATGCTGGATACATAATCAATCGCGATCTCTCGTTTGGAACGCCCGGCAAGGCTCCTACAAAACACCTCAAAAACTTTCCGGTCTTTGCCGCCGTACAGCATTGCCCAAACAGTAAAAACAAGCCCACTTGCTCAAAGACACCTGCCCCCACTTGTAACCACAATCCTAAGGTTTTCATGATGGGGGTTGGTTTTGACAGTCCCCATGGCATTTCCCAGGTGGATGCAGATCAAGCCAATCCCACAAACCCATTCCTAAATCTGGTAGACGACAACGGCGTCCCTTTCGAGAACCAGAATTATGCCCTCACAAACACGCACTCAAACAACAGCAGCATAGATGTCTATCTGGCATCTACTCAAAACCCGCTCCCCAATCTGGGCAAAACGCTTACGCTTCCATTATCGGCCTCACCAACAAATCCAACAGCTTTGGTCGCACCTATCCTCCCCTTTGCAATCACAAGCAAATCCAACGGCGAGGTCGTTTATCCGCCAACCGGTCCCCAACCAACCCGCGTTCTCCCCGATACTGGTATTTCATATGGAATAGTCTCAGTAGCTAAGACCACGCCTCCGTGTTGCACTACCAGCCCTAACAGCGGACAGATTGAAACGTCAGACTATGAGATGCAGCTTTACGTATATAAGCAAAGCAAAGAACCGCTGGTGACACTAAGCTATGGGAGCAATCAAGCTCTCGGCCACTCAGCCAGATGGTCCTTAGGGCATAAGGAAGTTAGTCCGATGCTTTTTAACAGCGGCCAGCTGTTTTTCGAACACTGCAACTACTTCTACTCCCCCGCGGATAAGCAAGTGACCCTAAGCTGCGCTTCAGGACAATAAGGCTCACAGGGAGCGGAACAGCCGCTCTGACGCTCCCTGCCAGATCTCGACATGCATCTGCCTGATTGCCGCAAAGCTCCCCATGACTTCACCGGCCCCTCGATGCTGAAATCTTGAGTACGCCAAAACAACGCCTAAGTGAGAACACATTACGCTTTCAACCTAGGCGGACGGTCACTGTTTCCAATCCGGCGCCTCTTATGTTTAAAAAGATTGTTCTGCTGCTCCTCCTCGCATTTGCTGGGGTCTATCTCTACAACGCTTCATGGCTTTCAGGCCAAACTCCATCCGGCAAACCCAGATTCATTGCTCATCGTGGGGTCCACCAGACCTATCATCGCAACGAGTTGACCAACCAGACTTGCACAGCAGAGCGCATTAACACGCCTACCCATTCCTTTCTGGAAAACACAATTGCCTCCATGCGGGCTGCATTCGAAGCTGGCGCAGATATTGTCGAGCTGGATGTACATCCAACCGCAGATAACAAACTTGCCGTCTTTCATGACTGGACACTGGATTGCCGCACCAATGGACTGGGCATCACCAGATCTCATTCACTTGCAAAACTCAAAGCACTGGACATCGCCTATGGCTACACCGCAGATGGCGGAGAAACCTACCCTCTAAGAGGAACCGGCATAGGCGCAATGCCAGAACTTGAAGAGGTTTTCCGTGCTCTTCCCGGCAAGAAATTCCTGATCAACTTCAAGGAGAAAGAACTACACTCGGCAGAACTCCTGCAGGAGAAGCTTGACAAGCACCCTGAGTGGAAAGCGCAAGTCTGGGGCGTCTATGGGGCATCCGCACCCACCTGGAGTATTGCAGACAGCGCGGAGGAAATCGTAGGCTTCGACAAACGTCAAACCAAAGCCTGCTTAAAAGCATACATTGCTCTCGGCTGGAGTGGTTACGTCCCGCAAGAGTGTAGAGGCACGGTCATCGGCGTTCCCTCAAATTACACATGGGCTGTATGGGGCTGGCCACATAAGTTCCAACAAAGGCTCAAAGAATATGGCAGCGAGGTCATCGCATCCGGCCCATTCACATTACAGGGTGTCGGTGGCGGCATAGACACACCGGAACAACTTGCTGCGGTGCCTGATAACTTCGATGGATACATCTGGACCGACAAGATCGAAGTTCTTGCACCGTACATCCAAGGCCAGTCTACGAAGTAAACTCCACATCCGTGTGATGGCCCTTCCGTTCATCAATGGCTTCATCAATGATCTTCTTTGCTATAGCCGGTTTACGGTCCATGAAGCGGCGCAGGTCTTCCATTTTGAGGACCATGAGCTGAACGGGTGTTCGCGCAACAGCACTGGCCGTTCGCTTGCGGTGAGCAAACAACGATGCCTCGCCAAAATGCTCACCCTCACCATGTAAAATACTGTGGTCAGCAAACACTTCTTCCACTTCACCAGATGCAATCAGGTAAAGGCTGTCACCATCCTCGCCCTTCTCACAAATGGTCTGTCCGGCAGGCACACTGTGCGAATGTAAAAGCTCCGTCACTGCAGCGATCTCAATCGCAGACAGGCGCTCAAACAGCGGTATGGTGGCCACCATACCCCAGGTGATCACAAAGTCTCTGCTATGGATCTCACGCGCAAACGCAGTGCCAACAATTCCAACTGGCAGCGCAAACAGGCAGTACCCCATCAACATCACCAGACTGGCGATGGTTTTACCCATCGCTGTGACAGGCACAACATCACCATAACCAACCGTAGTGAGAGTTGAAAACGCCCACCACAACGCACTCGGAATAGTACCAAAATGCTCCGGCTGCGCGGTATGTTCAACACTGTAAAGCAGCGTCGCAGACACGAGAGCAACGCCAAAAATCAGCACCAGACTGCCAACAATCGCCCTCTGCTCAGCAACCACTGCAGAAATAAGAGAGCGAACAGCAGGCGAGTATCGCGCAATCTTCAGGAACCGTAACAGACGCAAAATAACAAGCGATTTCCAACTGATACTAGCGAAGAACAGCGAAAGCCAGAAGGGCAAAACAGCTACAAAATCAACCAGCGAGAGCGGCTGCATCGCATAAACAGCACGCGCTTTGAGCGGACCATATTTCCTCAAAGGAGGATGCAGGTCTGAAACCCAAAGCCGCAATAAATATTCAACGGCAAAGATTGAGCCAGCAATGAAATCCAGCAGAAAGATCTGCCAGACATACACTTCTCCGATGCTTGGCTCTGTCTCAAGGACAGCAAGTCCCACATTCACAACAATAAAGATGATGAGAATAGCATCGATCTGCTTGGCAAGCCGGTTACCAGCACTGCTGCGCTCCAGCAGATTATAAACTTTCAACTTGATGGAGTGTGCCACCAACGCCCCCAATAAAATTCCCGGGCACTTGAAGAAACAGATAAAGCAATCCCAACAGCAATAAACCTCCCTTCACCATTTTACAGGCCCACGCAAATCGCAAAAAGAGGCACCCAGCGAAAGTAACTGGCAAAAAATAAAGGGGAGATTAAATCCCCCCTTTGCAGCTCTTAGATCTTTGGTTCGGTATTAAAGCGTTTCAAGGTGAGCCTTAATCGCAGCAATCGCCTCATCAGCCTTGCTTGCATCCGGGCCACCAGCCTGCGCCATGTCCGGACGGCAACCGCCCCCACGACCACCAAGAGCAGCAGAACCAATGCGAACAAGCTCAACCGCACTGACCGTCTCACTCACATCCTTGGTCGAGCCAACAACGATCGCAGCTTTTCCGTCTTCCGCTTTGCTGATCAGCACAACAACACCGGAACCAATCGCAGTCTTGCCTTCATCGGCAACAGACTTGAGATCCTTCGGATTGATGCCTTCAAGAACACGAGCCATAAGCTTGAACTTACCCGCTTCAGTAACACCGGCATCCCCATCAGAGCTGCCACCGCCCATCGCAAGTTTCTTCTTCGCGTCCGTCAGTTCACGCTCAAGCTTCTTGCGCTCATCCAGCAAGCTTGCAATACGAGCAGGAACGTCAGCTGCAGCAACCTTAAGCAAACCAGCAGTCTCACGCATCAGCGCATCCTGCTCCGCCAGATACTTACGTGCTTCATCACCAGTAAGCGCTTCAATACGGCGAACACCAGCAGCAACAGCACCTTCAGAAACAACAGTCACAAGACCAATGTCACCAGTGCGCTTCACATGCGTACCACCGCAAAGTTCCACAGAGTAAGACTTTCTGGCTTTCTCGCCAGTAGTCGCCGTACCCATGGAAACCACACGGACTTCATCGCCATACTTCTCACCGAACAGAGCCATCGCGCCAGCTTCGATCGCCTCATCAACTTCCATCAAAGAAGTCTCAACAGCACCGTTTTGCAGCACGATCTCGTTGGCCAGAGCCTCAACCCGTACCGTTTCTTCAGCGCTGACAGGCTTTGGATGCGAAAAGTCAAAACGCAGACGTTCTGGCGTAACCAGAGAGCCCTTCTGAGCAACGTGAGTACCAAGCACTTCACGCAATGCTTCGTGAACCAGGTGCGTTGCGGAGTGGTTGGAACGAATGGCACTACGGCGAGAATGGTCAACAACCAACTCAAGCGCATCGTCCACCTTAACTTCACCGCTCTCAACACGAACAAAATGGACGAACAGGCCGTCAGCTTTCTTCTGCGTGTTGGTGACAGCAAGGGAAACACCATCTGCAACCATGGTACCACAGTCGCCAACCTGACCACCGGATTCGCCATAAAACGGCGTCTGGTTAAGGATCAAAGACCCCTCTTCACCCTGCTTCAAAGAAGTAACTTCTTCGCCATCCTTCACAAGGTTCAAAACAATGCCTTCTGCCTTCTCAGTCTCATAACCGAGGAACTCAGTCGCACCTGCTTTCTCCTTAATAGAGAACCAAATCGCATCGGTTGCAGCATCGCCGGAACCTGACCACGCCGCACGCGCTTCAGCACGCTGACGCTCCATGGCAGTGTTGAATCCATCGGTATCAACCGCAATCTCACGACTGCGCAATGCATCCTGCGTCAGATCGAGCGGGAAGCCGAAGGTGTCATATAGCTTAAACGCTGTTTCACCATCAAGCTGATCACCGGAGCCCAGAGAACTGGTTGCATCTTCCAGCAGGCCAAGACCGCGCTCAAGAGTTTTGATGAAACGCTTTTCTTCCAGCTGAACAGTCTCTTCAATAAGCTTTTCAGCACGCGGAAGCTCAGGGAACGCCTGACCCATTTCACGAACCAGAGTAGGCAGCATCTTGAAGATGACCGGCTCTTGTGCACCCAAAAGGTTTGCATGGCGCATCGCGCGGCGCATGATGCGGCGCAAAACGTAACCACGGCCTTCATTGGACGGCAGAACACCATCAGCAATCAGGAAGGCCATGGACCGCAAGTGATCCGCAATCACCCGGTGGCTCGCCTGCGCTTTGCCAACAGCTTCAACACCAGTGAGATGCTCAGAGCTCGCAATCAGAGCCTTAAAGAGATCGATCTCGTAGTTGTTATGTACGCCCTGCATAATCGCAGCAAAACGCTCAAGTCCCATGCCCGTATCGATGGATGGACGAGGCAGATCGATACGCTTTTCTGGCAGCTGCTCGTACTGCATGAATACGAGATTCCAAATCTCGATAAAGCGATCACCATCTTCCTCAGGAGATCCTGGAGGGCCACCCCAGATGTGCTCGCCATGATCATAGAAGATCTCGGAGCATGGGCCACAAGGACCTGTATCACCCATGGCCCAGAAGTTATCTGAGGTTGGGATGCGGATGATTTTCTCATCAGCAAAGCCAGTCAACTTCTTCCAGATCCTGAATGCTTCTTCATCCTCGGAATAAACGGTGATCAACAGCTTGTCAGCCGGCAGCCCGTATTCTTTGGTGATCAGATTCCACGCCAGCTCAATAGCGTTTTCCTTGAAGTAATCTCCAAAGGAAAAGTTGCCCAGCATTTCAAAGAAGGTGTGATGGCGCGCAGTGTAGCCAACATTGTCCAGATCGTTGTGCTTACCGCCAGCGCGGACACACTTTTGCGAAGATGTTGCACGCACGTAATCCCGTTTTTCCAAACCGGTGAATACGTTCTTGAATGGCACCATACCCGCATTTGTAAACATCAATGTCGGATCATTGCGTGGCACCAGTGGACTGGAAGGAACAACTTCGTGTCCGTTCTTTGCAAAGTAGTCGAGAAAAGCCGACCGAATTTCGTTGACGCCACTCATAGGTATTGATGTCCGTCTCGTTTTCTAGTGGGCAGCTACTTCAACAATCACAGCCGCCAAATTGCAGGGTATGCGCATCAAAAACGATGCAACAAAAAATTAGTATCTGCCGCGTTTTAGCCATATGCAGCAAATCTGTCCATAAAACCCTACAAAAAAAGAGGCTGGATAAATCCAGCCCCTCTAAACTCTATTGGTTTTCCGCAGCTTTTTCCGGATCATCAATCGCTTCAGCGATCAAACCTGCATTCTGTCGGATAGCAAGTTCAATCTCGTCCGCCAGTTCAGGATTCTCTTTCAGGAAGGTTTTCGAGTTCTCTCGCCCCTGCCCCAGCCGCTGGCTGTTGTAGGAGAACCACGCACCTGACTTCTCAACAATGCCGCCTTTCACACCAAGATCCAGCAATTCTCCCATTTTGGAGATGCCTTCACCGTAGATGATGTCAAACTCAACCTGCTTGAATGGAGGCGCCAGCTTATTCTTCACCACTTTCACGCGGGTCTGGTTACCAACAATTTCGTCACGATCTTTAATCGCACCGATACGGCGGATATCCAAACGCACAGAAGCATAGAACTTGAGCGCGTTACCACCAGTTGTCGTCTCAGGCGAACCAAACATCACACCGATCTTCATGCGGATCTGGTTGATGAAGATCACCATGGTGTTGGATTTGGAAATGGAAGCGGTCAGCTTGCGCAGCGCCTGGCTCATCAAACGAGCCTGCAGGCCAGGGAGCGAATCGCCCATCTCACCTTCAAGTTCAGCTTTTGGAGTCAGCGCAGCAACGGAATCGATCACCAGCACATCAATCGCACCAGAGCGAACCAGCGTATCAGCGATCTCAAGCGCCTGTTCACCAGCATCCGGCTGAGAGATGAGCAGGTCATCAATATTCACACCGAGCTTGCGTGCATAAATCGGGTCCAGCGCATGTTCAGCATCAATAAAGGCGCAAATCCCGCCTCCTTGCTGCGCACAGGCAACTGTGTGCAAAGCCAGCGTGGTTTTACCGGAGCTTTCAGGTCCATAGATCTCAACGATACGCCCTTTTGGCAGTCCGCCGATTCCAAGACCGATATCAAGACTGAGAGAACCAGTCGAGACGCTCTGGATTTCTACGGCTTGCCCCTGGCCCATGCGCATAATGGAGCCTTTACCAAAGGCTCGTTCAATTTGGGAAAGCGCTGCATCCAGTGCTTTATTCTTGTCCATCTGATTGCCCTCAACAAGGCGAAGTGAAGTTTGTGCCATACGTTCTCATCCCTTATTCCACGATGGACGCGTAGTTTCAAAGTCAGTTATTTGTACTCATTTTGTTCCAACTTTGCAATACCTGATAACTAACTAATAAAAATGGACTAATTTCAATGTGTTCTCTTATTGTTCAGCATGTAGATAACTTTTCCCGACACCTGTTTGGAGGAACGCATCTGGAATCAAACAGCAAAATGCACTTTTGATACATCACCCACAGTCTGTATTTGCTCGTAGCTTGCTTTGGCCAACCACATTGCATATCAACTGTCTTTCGATGTCGGGAGGAGAATTGGTTATGTCCACTAAAAAGGTCGGAGTAATCGGAGCAATCCATCTGGACAGGATTGCCCATGCAGATCGACCATTCAAGCCGGACACCTCAACACCCGGGAAAATTATGTCCCGTGCTGGAGGTGTTGGAGCAAACATTGCACGCGCAATGGCCCGGCTGGGCATGCAACCAACAATGCATGGATGTCTGGGGGACGATGCAGACGGAGCATTCCTCGCAAAAAGTCTGACAGACTGCGGGATTGATACCTCCAGTATCACCACTGTCGCAGACGGTCGAACAGGATCCTATCTGGCGCTTCACAATCCGGATGGCACATTGTTCTCCGCAATTTCAGACAGTGAGATCACAGCAAAGGTAAGTTTCTCACAAGCAAATCCAATCCCGCAAGCTCTGCTGGACTGTGATATCTGGCTCTGCGAAACCAATCTGGAAGAAGCAACGCTTTTCTCACTTGCCAATGCCAAGGAGCATCGCCTTCTCGCAGCAGACACTGTCTCGATTGCGAAGGCACCCAAACTGCGTCCCCTCCTCTCAAACATCGACATTCTTTTTACCAACACAGATGAAGCCACAGCTCTTTTGGAGTGCGAACCAGGAGAATTCTCAGCAGAAGAACTAGCTCGAAAGCTGGCAACTGCGGGCATTCCTATTGTTCTGGTCAGCAATTCCAACAAGCCACTGGCTCTTCACTGTGCAGGCAGCACAAGCTCGCACACTCCATTTTCTGTTGTTCCCGTAGATGTCACCGGTGCCGGTGATGCCTTCATTGCAGGCTTTCTTTATGCAAGTTGCCTCAATGAAGCCCCGGTTTCAGCAGTAAAAAGCGGTCTTGCCTCTGCATCAATTACAGTGGAAGCGACCGGCGCTGCGCCAGAAACGCTTTCACCCCAATCGCTTAAAGCTCGTTTATTAGAACATGCCTAAGCACCAACAACATACGAAAGACTGGGAAAACCATGGGAAGTTCAATTAAAATCCATCATTCAAAAGAAGTTGCAGATGCTCTGAGCAATGGCGCCCCTATTGTTGCGCTGGAGTCCACCATCATTACCCATGGCATGCCGTATCCGCAAAACGTTGAAACTGCCCGCGAAGTAGAACAGATCATCCGTGACGGTGGCGCAGTCCCTGCGACAATCGCTGTGTTGAACGGCGAGCTGCATGTGGGTCTGGAAGACAGCACTCTGGAAGAATTGGCAAACGCCAAAGACGTCATGAAGTGCTCCCGCGCAGACCTTTCCTTCGCTATGGCGCTGGGTAAAAACGGCTCCACAACCGTAGCTGCAACCATGATGGCGGCGCACGCAGCTGGCATCCGCGTGTTCGCAACCGGCGGCATCGGCGGTGTCCATAAAGGCGCAGAAACCAGCTTCGATATCTCAGCAGACCTGGATGAGCTGTCCCGCACTCCAGTTTGTGTTGTTTCCGCAGGTGCAAAAGCCCTGCTCGACATTCCAAAGACACTGGAAGTTCTGGAAACACGCGGCGTTCCGGTCATTGGTTTCAACTGTGAAAACGTGCCTGCTTTCTGGTCCCGCGATTCAAAGATCAAAGCGCCTTACAGCCTGGACGATGCTTCAGACATCTCCAAGCTCATCAAGTTCCGCGAAACATTTGGCGACCACGGCGGCATGCTCGTCACCAACCCGGTACCTGTTGAAGATGAAATCCCATCTGACGAAATGCAGGTGTTCATTGATGCCTCCATTCAGGCAGCAGAAGAGCAGAACATCACCGGCAAGGAAGTCACTCCATTCGTGCTGCAAGACATTTTCGAGCGCACCAAGGGCCGCAGCCTTGCAACCAACATTGCGCTGGTGAAAAACAACGCAAAGCTTGCTACGAAAATCGCTTGTGGTTTGACTGCGTAAGCAGCTTTCAAATTAAGCAATGATGCAAATCCGGGTTGGTCCTTCCAGCCCGGATTTTTTATGTACGATCAGCACCATTTTTCAAAAGCACCCCGACACGTTTAGTCAACTCAAATCATGCAGAGACTTTCACATCTCTTTGATCGAAAGATTCCGTTGTTTTTCGGTCCCGATTATTTTAGGTGTTCTAAAGCTATAGAATTTTACATCTCTGTGTTTCTATTGGCGCATCTGCATCTTGTGGTCATATAGTGCTCATCAAAACGCCATCAGGCGGGCATATGCGAGAAAGGCCGATCCCATTTAATGGGTGGCTCCATTGAAATCACGCCAAACAGAATTGCGCGGTTGGCGGCAGCTGCTTCTGTTTTTGTCACCCGCAGGATTTACGCTATGAAGAAACTCATTTTTATCGGATTAACTGCAGCTCTCGCGGCCTGCCAAAGCGGTCCATCCAATCGCAGTGGTCAGCCAACTATTCGCGCAGACGCAGATTCTCAAACCATTCAGATCAACGCGTCTCCTGAAACTGTTCGCAAAACACTGGTCGATAGCGCAAGCGCACGCGGCACCATCGTGCAGCAGAACGAACCAAACATGGTGGTTATGGAAAGCTATGTGCGCGGCGAAAACGCTGTTTTAGATAACGAGTTCGGCGCCTCTGACTCCGGTGAGCGCGCCTACCGCATTCGTGTGCGTTTCTCTGGCGCACAGTGCCGTACAAATGTTGTTCAGGACCTTGCACTGGTCAACAACATCTACACCCCGCAAGAACAGTCTTTCCAACTTCCAGGAAATCCGGGTTCCATGCAGAGCCTTCAACGTTTGAAGTCCAATGCGGAATCATCTGCAGGCTGCTAAGCATCAAGAATTCAAAAAAAGGCCGGAAAGCTTCACAGCTCTCCGGCCTTTTGCATTAAAGAGTAAGAAACTACAGCGTATCTCCGAAAAGTGGAAACCGGTTTTCGGATAAAGATACGCAAAAACAAAGGCTAAAGCAGTTCAGGTGTTTCAACTTAAATGCGAACTGCTTTAGGCGCGTTCTTGCGTCTTGGCTTCCAGAGTTTCCTTCACGGTTGTTGCAAGCTGCTTGAGTGTGAACGGCTTCGGCAGGAAGGTGAAACTCTCCTCAGCTGGCAAGTTCTTCTCAAACGCATCCTCAGCATAGCCAGAGATAAAGATGATCTTCAGGTCTGGACGCGTCTTGCGCAGCTCAATAAGCAGGCTTGGCCCATCCATTTCCGGCATCACCACGTCAGAAACCACAAGGTCAATCGCCCCGCCTGTTTCTTCCATCACTTCCAATGCTTCAGTGCCGGAACCTGCTTCATAAACCTCATAGCCGCGGCCACCTAATGCACGTGCGGCGAAGGCCCGTACAGCCTCTTCGTCCTCAACAAGAAGAATGGTTGCAGAACCAGTCAGGTCAGCCTCTGTTACTTCCTGTTCCGGCTTAACCTCAACCACCTCTTCCTTCTCAGTGGAGATGTGACGCGGCAGGAAGATGCGGAACGTGGTACCCACACCAACTTCACTGGTGCAGAACACATAACCACCGGTCTGCTTCACAATGCCATAAACAGTGGAAAGCCCAAGCCCCGTTCCTTTACCAACATCTTTGGTCGAGAAGAACGGCTCAAAGATTTTGTCCATCACGTCCTGAGACATGCCATGGCCATTATCAGCCACCTCGATCAGAACATACTCACCCGGTGGCATACCGCGCGTGTTCTCGTAGGTTTTGGAAACAGCCTCTTCCACATTAAGCGTGCGGATGGAGACTTCGCCTCCACCTTCCATCGCATCACGGGCGTTCACGGCAAGATTGACAATCACCTGCTCAAGCTGGTTCACATCCGCCATCACAGGCCACAGCTCCCGGCCATGTACCAACTTCAGCTCAATCTTCTCACCAAGCAGACGGTCCAGCAAAATGGAAACATCAGCCAGCACATCCGCAAGTGCCAGCTCTTGCGGGCGCAAGGTCTGACGGCGGGAGAACGCAAGCAACTGACGCACAAGGCCAGCGGCCCTGTTTGCATTCTGCTTGATGTTCATAATGTCCTGGAATGCCGGATCTGTTGGGCGATGACTTGCCAGCAACAGATCAGAGAACCCGATAATCGCGGTCAGAACGTTATTGAAATCATGAGCAACACCACCCGCCAGCTGACCGATCGCCTGCATCTTCTGGCTCTGCGCAAACTGCGCTTCAAGAGCACGCTGCTGCGTGGTTTCCAGCACATAGATCACCGCAGCATCTTCACCGGCCTGACTGTCCTGCACTGCAGAAACGTAGAAGGTCGCGGAGCGCGGGTCGCCATTGCCTTTGAGTGAGACGTCAAGCGGTGCAATCTCACTCTTGCCCAGCGCCGCTTCTTCCAGCGCACTTTGCAAAGCAACGCGATCAGTTTCAACGACAAACTCGGTGAGCTTCACATCCTTGCCAAGGCCTTCACCTTGCTCGAACAAGCGCATGAACGGGCCATTGGTGCGTTCCACAAGACCATTCTTGTCGATAGAGGCAATCGCAACAGGCGTATTGTTGAAGAAGCGTGAGAAGCGCACCTCTGCAGCCCGCAGCGCCTCTTCATCATCATTGCCCGCAGAGCGATTGATCACAAGTGTACGGCTGTCGCCAGCAAGCCCATCAGCTCCAAACGGCACACGGTGTACAAGGCGCACAGGCAGCCCGGTGCCGTTGCGGGTCACCAGATCAATATCAAAGCTCTCGGTCTTAACTTCACCCTCAGAGCCCAGCAGCGCCTCAACAAGAGCTGCCCCTTCTCCGCGCACGATGTCTTTCAAAGACAGTTCGCCGGAGATGAATTGGGTCAGATCATAGCCAAGCCAGTCAGCAAGTGTCGCATTCAGGTAGACCAGCTTGCCAGTGCTGTCAGAGGAGAAGAACCCGCAGGGCGCATGGTCAAGGAAGTTGATAACTCTCTGCAGCTCCTGGAAGGAGTTTTCCTGTTCGGTACGGTCACGGGTGATATCAGAGACCTGCCAGATGGTAATGCCGCTTTCAACACCAACCGCTGCATCCTGATCCAGCGGCCGAACGCTGATGCGATACCAACGAGCCCCGCTGGCAACCTCACCAACCGCATTCGGCAGACGCACTTCTTCTGTTGCATATCGTCCGCTCCGCACCGCTTGCGACAGCCGGAATATGGCATCAGCAGCGTCCGGGTCTGACGAAAACACCCGCTCCACCGTGCGCACATCCGCAGGTCCACGCGCACCCGTCAACTCAGCATAGGACTGGTTGGCGTAGATGATGCGGCCATTATGATCAGCCAGCAGAACACCATCATCCAGCGAATTCATGAAGGATTCAGCAAGTGGATTGCGATGGGTTTTGGAGATGAACCGTAAAAGGCCAATGGCCATAGCGAAGAGAGAGAACACCCCGACAACGGCCAGAACACCCAGGAGCCCCAAAATATAGGGCTCCGCCTGTTCCTTGCGCATCAACGCGAAGGCGGCTGTCGCTGCAACAAGGCCTAATGCAAGCAGCATCAAGGCCCCAAGGCTGCCTCCCTTGTCTGTCCTGTCTATCACCGGCTCAGGTCGCCGCGCTTCGGTCTTCGTCATCTTACCCTCTCTACGGCTGCCCCGCAGACGATTTGACTCCATCGCGCCATGAGAATAGTCCGCTCCAAAGCCGACACTCCGACACGCATGTGCCGTTAAGACCGCCAGCTTTTCTTTTTACGCAGCTGCATGACATAACCAATCACCTTAGCAACCGCGGCGTAGTGCTCCTCAGGCACATAATCATTCAATTCTATCGTTGCATACAACGCACGTGCCAGCGGTGGGTTCTCCACGATCGGCACATCGGATTCCTTCGCAACCTCTCGTATGCGGAGCGCCAGTTCATCCACCCCAAGCGCAACACATTGCGGTGCTCCCATGCCCTCTTCATAACTCAGGGCAACCGCGTAGTGGGTCGGGTTTGTAATAACAACCGTCGCATCCGGCACACTTGCCATCATTCTGTTGCGTGAACGCTGAAGGCGCAACTCTCGAATTTTGGCTTTAATCTTGGGATCACCCTCAGATTGCTTGTATTCCTCTTTCACTTCCTGCTGGGTCATCTTTTGCTTTTCGAACCATTTTTTCCGTTGCCACACCAAATCGGCTCCGGCAACAACAGTCATAAGCGCAAGAATTGCTCCAATCACCATAATAGCAAGTTCGCGGACCTCCTCCAGCACAAGGCCCGTTTCTCTGAACACCACTGTATCCAGACGGTCTCTTTCCGGCCACAGCACCAGAAAGACTACCACAGCAACCGCGATGATCTTCACGAGCCCTTTCAGAAAGTTCGCAAGACTGTCTTTAGAGAACAACCTCTTCATTCCTGAAAGCGGCGAGATCTTGTTCAACTTCGGCTTCAACCGTTCAGCTGTCCAAAGTGGTTTGTGTTGAACCACATTGCCAACAACGGCGAGCACCAGAAGTGTGAGCAACGGCAGTGCCACCACACCAAGTATTTCAGGCCCAGTTATTTCTAAAAGGAAAACAAGAGCACCCGGATCAACAGCAATCGTGTCTGCATGGGCAAAAAAGCCCTTTAAAATGGTAGAAATGCCCCCAACCATCGCAGGCGCGAGGAAAGAAATCACCAAAGCGGTCCCCAACAACGAGAACCAGGCACTCACTTCCTGCGATTTCGGTATGTCCCCTTTCTCGAATGCATCATCGAGCCGTTTTTGGGTGGGGTCCTCGGTTTTCTCCGAATCGTCGGTATCTTCAGCCATCACATCCCTCGTTAATTCAGCAGGAACGGCTGAAGCGCATTTCGGAACTCCGTCAGGTAAAAACCCATCAGCGTTGAAAGCAGCAGCAGGAAGATACCAAACCCGATCAGAATATTGACCGGCATGGCGATGAAGAAGATTTGCATCTGTGGCATCAGCTTATTCAGCAGACCCAGACTGAAGTAAAACACGATCCCGACAACAATGAACGGCGCACCCATGCGAAGTGCGACAGAGAACATGTGCGACACCGTCGCGATTGCCTGCGCTGAGAGGTCCCCAACCGGCAACGGATTACCGGGGGGAAACAGCGTGAAGCTATCCTGCATGGCCTCAATCATCACATAATGCAGGTTGGTCACAAACACCATGCAGATGCCAAGCACGTTCAGGAAGTTGCCCATCAACGCGCCCTGCTGACCAGAGTTCGTCGCATCGCCGCCCATCGCAAAGGCAAGGCCGGACTGGTTGGCCATGATCGTACCAGCAGTAGAAAGGGCGTAGGAAATCAGCTTCATCGACAGACCGATGAAGAACCCCACCAAAAGCTCCCCGCCCAGCAAACCCAGCAGGCGCGGCAGACTGCTCATGGCATCTGGCGGATAAAGATCAGCATTGATGGGCGCCAGCACGTAGGTCATCAAAAGTGCAATGGTCAGGCGGACACGGACTGGAATGAAGGATTCGCCAAAGGCAGGCACGAGCATAAACATTGTGCCGATGCGCGCAAACATCAGCAGGAAACCCATAACGATCACCGGTAGGAAATCCAGATTGACCGTCACAAATTTGCCCCCAGAATGCGCGCCGCCCTGCGCTGTATCTCGCTCAATATCCGGAGATAATCAACCCGGCAATGCGGTTTGTAAAAGAATTCATCAACTCCCCCATGAAAGGAAGTGTCACGAGCAACGCAATAAAGATACTCAGGATCTTAGGAACAAACACCAGCGTCTGCTCCTGAATTTGTGTCAGCGCCTGAAACAGCGCCACAATCACACCAACCAGAAGCCCGATAAGCATCACAGGAGACGACACCAGAATAAGCGTCCATATGCCCTCGCTGGCAATATCCAGCACTTCTGCTCCGCTCATCCTGCTTTAACCACCCTCTCGCTCATCATCTTGGCACTGACACATATAGCCAAGCTGTTAGATTGGCATCCGCATAATTTCTTCATACGCAGAAATAACGCGGTCACGAACCGAAACGACGGTCTCCAAAGCAAGTTCAGTCTCAGCAACCGCTGTCACCACATCCACCACATTGGCTTTGCCCTGCAACAGGTTAAGGGACTGCACGTCAGCAACCTGACCGCCCTCATTTATCTCGCTGATCGCAGACTGCACCATATTGCCAAAAGCACCGCTTTTGTCACCAGCCTCACTGGCAGCTTCGAGTAGATTGCTCAGTTTTGCTGTGTTTGCATAAGCACTTGCAGCAATAGAAGCATTAGACATGATTGTATCTCCTTCCGGTGTCAGCCAACCGGTCATCAACCTCTAAGAATATCGAGCGTTTTCTGCATCATGGAACGTGAAGACTTCACCACATTCAGGTTCGCTTCATAAGAGCGGGTCGCTTCCTGCATATCCGCCATCTCAACCAGCGTACTCACATTCGGCATCTTCACGTAGCCTTTGTCATTCGCAGCCGGGTGGTCCGGTTCATACCGAAGCTTGAACTCGCTCTGGTCTTCACGCACCTTGCCAAGCTTCACCAGCTCAGCTTCCACCTTGCTGTCAAAACTGTTTGTGAATGTGGGAACCTTGCGGCGATATGGATCCTCGCCCGGTGTCTGGCCGGTGGAATCAGCGTTGGCAATGTTCTCCGCGATCACCCGCATGCGACCTGTCTGAGCCTTCAGCCCGGACGCCGCGATAAACATCGACTTAATAAAATCCATGGGTTCCTCCCACATTAACCCCAGCGCTCATCACACCAAGGCAACTGCTCTCACTCATCGTCTCAGCGCGGTCTTGAACATGCCAAGGCTGCGCGTATAAAGGCTTGTTGCTGTCTGATAGTCGATCTGGTTCTCCGCGATCTTCATCATCTGCTCTTCAAGAACCACACTGTTGCCGTCTGGAGTTCTTTCAAAGCTGGAAGCCTTGCTTACTTTCGTCCCGACACCAGCGCTGATCCCGCCACTTGTAATGTGCCCGGCATTTGTCGCTACAGGACGCAACGCACCAGATCCAGCCTCGGCCTGGACCATGTCACCAAAGCTCAGATCCTTCAGGTCCTTGCTGCGGTAACCAGGCGTATCTGCATTGGCAACATTTTCAGCCAGTACACCCTGACGTTGTTGGTGCCATTGCATCTTTTGGCGCAACGCCTGAAACATCGGAAGATCAGTTAAGGCCATCTGACAGCACAACCTATGAGAACAGATTTGGTAAATTAAACTAGGTAGAAAGTGCCTAGGCAATGGTTAACAAAATGTTAACATTAAGGTTCTATTAATATTTACACACCGAAGAATCCTTAAAAAGCAGAGCACTACCGAAATTCTGAGCGCATCAGAGCACTGAAAAGAATCATGGGCTTTAGCACCTATTAAGAATTGTGGCCTGAGAAGTGGAATATTTTGCCGAGCCAGCAAAATTCACCCGTCCAAAAGTGCAATTTCGTGATTTTCGCGTAAAAACTCGGGTAACGCCACCAACTTCATCCCTGTGAACTGTTCATTCTATATAAACTATAGGTTACAAATGCGCGCATGAGTTAATGCGGGGATTCGTACCCCAATTCCGGGCTGTTTTATCAAAAGAGCAGTTCGCTGAATGCTGAATACGAGTTGAGGAACATTCATGCCTGACTGGCTGGCCCAAACCACTGGTATGTCGCAGGGAAGCGCACAGCTTCTTGCTGTCGTACTGGCGATGTTGATTATCGCGGTTCTCATCGCGGTCTGCATTCCGCTTTTGAAGCGCTTAGCAAGAACCAGTTACAAGGGGTCGCGAAGTCGCCAACCTCGTCTTGCAATCATGGATGTGACCGATATCGATGCGCGGCGCAGATTACTGCTTGTCCGCCGAGACAATGTTGAGCACCTCATCATGATTGGGGGCGCCAACGACGTTGTTGTTGAGCAAGGCATCATTCGTGGCATGCCGGTCTCGGCCCCGCCTCGCGGACAGATGTTTACAGGCAATGGGCAAGTCGGCACCACACCGGCAACACCAGAACAAACGCCCTCTTCAGAAGAACCAACAGCACGCCTGAACTGGGGTGAAGACACCGCGCCTGTAACGGCAGAGGTAAAACCTGCACCTGCAAGTCGCCCAGCTCCAAAGCAGCAGCCTGAAGTAAAGGCACCTGCACAACCTCTCGCAACAGCACCTGCCCCGGCGCCAGCAGCAATCAAAGAAAAAGTTGCTACTATGCCTCAGGCAGCGCCAATCCCACAAGCTGCAGCAGCAGGGCACATGGCATCTGCGCGCCCGGTAAGACCAGCTGCCCCAGCATCAGCACCAGCATCAGCAGCGACACCAGCAGGTAGACCAGCCGCTTTGCAGACGCCAACCATCGGCGGCGCACGCGGCGTTCAAAAAGTAGCGGCACGCCCAATAACAGCACGCCCGTCTCCAGCGCGTCCGGCCTCACCACGCTCACTCAGCCCCTCTCAGCCAAGCCCAGCCGTGAAGCAGGCGGAGCCGATTGCGCCAGTACCAGAGAAAACTGCAGAAAAGCCTGCACCTAAACCGGAAGCGCCACAGCCAGAAGCACCGGCAGCATCCAAGCCTATTCCAAAAGCGGCAATGAAACCGCCTTTGAACGGTCCGGCAGCGAACGCAGCAAGTGCTTTCATGCGCCCTCGGGTAACTGAGACGCCAGCCAAAGTGCAGGAAGAGAAGAAAGACGCGCCAAAACCTGAGGCTGCTGCCGAAAAGCCTGTCGCAAAAGCTGAAGCTGCCGCCGAAAAGCCTGCGCTGAAGCCAGAAGAGACAAAAGCTGACGCAGCACCAGCAGCTATTCCAGCTGAAAAAGCAGAGGCAACGCCAACACCTGCTGCAGAGCAGAAGCCCGAGCCAGCCAAGGCAAAGGAAAAAGCCGCCAGCAAAGCAAAAGCCAAGAAGCCAGCTAAGCCGGAAAAGGCACCTGAAGCTGAGAAACCAGCAAAGCAGGAAGTGAAGGCAGAAAAGCCGGTAGCTTCCGAAGCTGCTCCTAAAAAAGCAGAGAAAACATCACCTAAAGATGATCCCAGCGAAGCTGTAGATGGCATCGCAAAGGAAATGGCAGACCTGCTAGATGACATTGAGGCCAACACAAAATAATTTAGCAGGAATGGTGAAAGCAAAGCTGAGCGAAAACAAAGGCCGATTGGGGCTTTTGGGTTTCGCTCTCTTGCTTTTCTGGTTCGGTCCTGCTGCTGCTCAAAGCATTTCAATTGATTTTGGAGGCGGAGAAGGCAACTCGGTAACAGAGCGTGCTGTTCAGCTGGTCATGCTGCTCACAGTGCTCTCACTGGCACCGAGCATCCTGATTATGGTGACAAGCTTCACACGTATCGTTGTGGTTCTTTCACTGCTCCGCTCTGCAATCGGGCTTCAGACTGCACCACCAAATGCGGTCATGTTATCCCTTGCCATGTTCCTGACAGCCTTCGTCATGGCCCCAGCCTTTGAAACTGCATGGGATCTGGGCGCAAAGCCCATGATTGAAGGCACCATCGACCCGCAAGAAGCATTCAACCGGGCATCCGAACCCTTTCACGAGTTCATGCGTCAACAAGTACGCGAAACTGATCTCCTGCTCTTTCAGGAACTCGCAAAGGCCCCTGCCCCGGAAACTCCTGAAGAGCTGAGCCTGCGCGTTCTCGTACCAGCCTTCATGATCAGCGAGTTGCGCCGCGCCTTTGAAATCGGCTTCCTGCTCTACCTGCCGTTCCTCATCATCGATCTCGTGATTGCATCAGTCCTGATGTCCATGGGTATGATGATGCTGCCACCAATCGTGATCTCGCTGCCATTCAAGCTCATCTTCTTTGTGCTCGTAGACGGCTGGCAACTGATCGCAGGCAGCCTGGTCCGAAGTTTCGGCGGTTAGCCTCTTCCCCATTCAGCCAGACATCAAACAAAAACACCGCATGAAAGATCATGCGGTGTTAAAACTGCTTCACGACGAGGCTGCTTATGCAGATCCCTCTTTGGTATCTTCGGGATAGAGGAAAGCTTCCTCAGTCGGAATGATCGGCGTTGCTGAGAGATATTGACGTCTATACTCCTCAAGGAAGGACACCAGACTATCCCCGCCACCAATCGACTTGGCAACATTCAGGAACTCAACGCCGCGGTCATCAATAGGCCGCGTCACAATCTCAAATGTTTCAGCCTGCGGAGACTCGCTCATTTTCTGCGAGTATTTCTGCCGCAGCCGCTCAAGACCTAAGCTATCTTCAGCCAGCGTATAGGCAATCGCCGCGCGGATGACATCAACACGCTCATGGTCAGCAAGCGGCACTTCATCAGACCAGCGACTGCCGTTCATCTGTTCCAGCTGCTCACCAGCCTTCCGCCAGGACCGCGCCGACCAAAGCGTATCAGCCCGCAAACGATCCACGTCTGACCCAGACATGTTACGCACCAGCTCCAGAGCAAGATCAGGACGCCCGCTCTCACTCAAAGCACGCGCCTCAACAATATTTCGCTGGCGCTGCAAAGCAGCCGGCAATTGTCCCTGACGCGTTTGCGAAAGCACCCGCAGCGCTTCTTCCGGCTTCCGGTTCAGCAGATAAACAACAGCCAGATCAGCAGCGATCTGCGCCCGCGCAGCACCTTTCAGACGCTTGTCGATCTGATGCCGCAAAACAGAGGCTGCCTGATCCAGCAGGTCCATATCAATCAGACGACTGGCCAGCATCCGCGCCATCTCATCACCTTGACGACCAGCAGGCACCAACTCACGGAAATCATAAAACAACGCAAGCGCCTTCACAGGCTCCAGAGCTTGCGCCCTGCCTTCAAGGAACAGGGTTGCAAAGACAGAACCCATTTCCTGCTGAATGTTCGAGGTGATTTCTGCGCCTGCATCAGATTGCACAGCCTGAGACATCGCCTCAAAGGCCCGGCGGTAATTGCCTTCCTGCGCATGCAGCTGAGCCATCAGCCGCAAAGTCTTCAGCTCAGTTTCATCACCACGCCACGACGCAGCAAGCCCCTCCAGTTCGGAGAGAGCTTCATCCGCATCAATCAAACCATCCCGATACCGCAGCTTCACACCCAGGAACTTGGCTTCAGCAGCCTCCGGCCCATCACTGGAGCGCACCACCAGATCATACACATCCAGCGCTTCCTGCGAGCGGCCAGAAGCATCGGCAATCCGTCCGCGCAGCAAGTCATACTGAATGGCCTGCTCTTCATTCACATCAGAAGGCTCAATCTGCGACAAAGCCCCCAGCGCCCGACCATAGTTGCCAAGAGCCAGATGCGTCTTGGCAGCCGCAAGGTTGAAATACACCTGCAACATCACCGGATAATTGGCCATAACAGCCAGCCCGCGCCCAAGATTTGCATGAGCGCCCTGCCAGTCCCCTAAAGAGGAATGCGCAAAGGTACGCCACACCGCAGCATCAGGACTGCTGGCAAGTTCGGGAGCCGCAAGATATTCAAGCGCTTCACCTGGTCGCGACGCCAACATCTGCGCAGCGCCCATCATCACGTTGAAGGTGGCATCTTTCTCGATGAGAGGATCGTCCTCTTCCATGATGCGCAAGGTGCCAATAGCTTCCTGCGCAAATCCACTGGAGAGAAAAAACCGCGCCATATCCAGACGTGGACCACTCAACTGCTCCGGATCAGCCTTCGCAATCGCATCCTCATGCGCCCGAAGGCCCTGCATGTAATCCTCAGGCTTTTGCTGGTCCAGCTGTGCAAACTCAATCAGGCCGGGCTGTGTCGGGTCTTTAACATGAGCACCAATCGTCGTGCCTTTGGAAAGACCACGGTTCGAAATCTTCAATCCGTCAGGCCTGGAGATCACAAGATCTTCGCCCGACAATTCAACATCAATACCATCAGCACTCGGAACGACGGCAAGTCCCTGAGAGCTGCGCAGGATTTGAACCTGAGGGAACCGGTGCGACTTCAAAATTCCACGAACAGGCGCAGGACCGCTGACCACATAAATCCGGTCGCCGACACTCTTGTCAGTCAGCACATGCAATCGCCCACTCGCACCAAATGGCAAGCGCAGAACATTCGAGCCATCACCCTGCACATTCCGCTCAACATCAACCGGTTCAGTCTTTGTCGAGATCGACGGCCCTAGAGTGATCGCCCATGCATCATCCTGATACTCAATGGAGATCAACGTGGTCCGCTTCAGGTCAAACCGCAGCACCTGCGCGCCATCAACTTCATCAAGTTCCACCTTGCGCGCAAGATCACTCAAAACGGCTGGAATACCGCGCCCGTCCAGATGCTCCTCACTATCAAATACCGCCCAGACCTTTTCATCTCGGCGGAAAACAGCAGCACCAACCTCGTGCTCAAACGGAAACACCAGACGAACAGTATCACCAATACGATACGTCTCAACACCAACAACACGCGCTGCAGCGTCATTCTCTTCCTGAATAATTGTTTCAGCAGAAGCACGACGCGCAATCGGCAACTCCTCGTCTGCATCAGCAACAACAGCTGCAGCAGCCGGAACAGCATCAGCGCCCGCGCCTTGTTCAGATGCAAGCGTCACTGGTATCGAGGTCTGCCCACCTGCATTCACAACCTCGGCAATGAGATCGGTTTCCGGAATCACCTCAGCAACAGGTGCCACATCAGTTTCAGGCGCGGACTCAGGCTTCACACGGCGAACAGGTTGCGCCTTTACAACAACAGCTTCAACGGGCTCTGGCTCTTTGCCAACCTCAGCCTGCAAGTCTTCTTCCGAAGGTTTTGATAGGGGGATGTCAGCTGGAGCAGGCCTGTCAACCGGATCACCAATGCGTTCCAACTCCGGCTTCGCAACTGGCAACGGCATCTGCGGAAAATCAAGGCCATCATTCACGCTGGTTTGAGCAGTCTGAACAGGTTGAGGCGTCGGAAATAGACTGCCCGGAGCAGCAACCCGAGCCTGGTCAACAGCAGCAGACACGGCAGGTGCAATTGCAGCGGGTGCCGCATCTTTATTACCAAGCGTGTTTATGACATTCGAAGCGCCTTGTGGCACATCTCCATCGCCAAAAAGCTCATCGCGAATTTCAGAAACCCGAGGATCCAACTGGCCGATGTCTTCAGGCGTGACATCAACAATAAGCTGCTTCCCCTCCTGAAAAGATCGCACATCAACACTCGGATCAACAATCATGTTGAAGATCAGATCATTGTCGCGGGTTTGCGAGCCAACATCCAGCACAGTACCTGGTAGACTTGCTTTAAACTGAGACAAATCCAGATCAGCAGCCTGATCAAACTTAACGCGAATATTGTTTCCATTGCGCTCAAACGCACTGCCAACCTTCACATTCCAGTCGAAGATCAGGCGCGTAAATGTTGGATGTGTCCCAATCCGCAGCTTGACCTTGATCTCCTGATCTTCAAGCACGTTCGCTTCTTCCAACACACGAATACGCTCAAGCGCCTCCGCAGCCCGTCGGGCAAGCTCATCAACCACATCCTGAGGCAAGGACGGAGGACGGCCTTCATAATTGGCGGGAAGCAGATCAATAAAGAGCTTCTCTCCAGCTTCCATACTGTTGATGTTAACCGGCTGCCGCAATGCAAAACGCAGCGCAGCACCATCAGGATCAGCACGGGCAATGGAGATGTAGTCCATCAATGCTTCCGGCACATCATCAACATCCGCCGCAATGCCATCCGGAAAGGAGATGCGCAGGACACTGGTGGAAATGGAAGCTTCATAGGGCGGCAACAACGAGCGATCCGGGAACGTGATTACCATGCGGGCAAAGTTGCCGGTGTCTTCAACCTCAAGAACTGCAGAAGCTGGCTCGGCCCAGGCACTTAAAACACTGCCCCCTAAGGCAGTTGTGGCGAGCATGAAGGAGACAAGCCAAGCCTTACCCTTTACCCTCACAATGCGTGCTCCATGCAATGCACGGCGCGGCACAAAAGGTAAAGTGGCGCGCAGAAAGGAATGCTTCTGCTTATCTTTAAGGTCGCCCCCAAAATCGCCCATGCCTGAGTCTTACTCCTAAAATTAATTAGGTATCTGTAACAATTGGCTATTAACGCAAGCTTACAGACTCCTGAGCCAAGAGCGAAAAACCGCCAATTTGCTCAGTTAATTCCCCTGAATCTTCGGAAGAATTGTGGAAGTCGTCTTCACATTGCGGCTCTCGCCTGCTGCCAGTGCAATTGTCAGCTGCTCTGCCATTTCCGGATCCATCTCAGAAAGCACATCCGCCATCTTCCGCGGCTGCATCTCCTTCACCACCTTCAACATGATGTCCAGGTCCAGACGGTTGAAGATCCGTGCTGCATTCTTGGCCTTCATGCTTTCATAGATCTTCACCAGATCCAGAATCTCTTCCGCAGCCTGCTTTTCTTTGCGCTCAACTTCAGAATTGATCTTCGCTTCAAGCGCCTTAAGTTCCTGAAATCGCTTATTAAAACGCGCCTCAGCAGCTGCAAGAACCTGCTCACGAAGCTCCAGATCACTTTCACGCTGGTTCAGCACATCGCGGCGATTGCCAAGACTATTGAGAACGGCAAGTTCAGAAACGGAGTTCGTTGGAACACCACTTTCTTTCACACCACTTGTATTTTGAGCGACCTGGATCTTCCGTGCGCCAGATGGATTGGGAAGAACGTTTGGAGTAGCAGGTGCCTCTTCCTCAGCCTTCGCCACTTCCGACTGCTGCGCATCAGCAACCCGAACAGCACCAATTGGATAAGTATCACCTAGAAACAAACCAAGCAGCTTCAAAACCAGAAGGGCGCTACCAGCAAATACGACAATCGGAAGGAGCCTTAGTTTCATGCTACGCGGTCCTGCGCTTGTCTACGGAAGCGCTCAAGGCGTGCAGCTGATTCATTTGCAGCTTCACGAATGTCACGGGTCACAGAGCGGGTCGCAGCTTTAGGCGCTGGAGCGCTACGTGTTTCAGCCGGATGCATTGTTTCCTGTTCCGCAATGATCCCGGCAGCAAGTCCCTCCGCTGCGGTTTCATAAGTGCGGGACATTGGAGCTGCTGGCGCAGCCACACGGGTATCACGATCAGCAAGTGCACGATCTGCAACACCGCCAATGCGGTCCAGCACATCTTCACCGGCACCCAACTGATTAGTCAGTTTGCGGGAAACCGCCTCAGCTTCGCCCAGACGCACACCAAGAGTACGGTCTGCATTTCCGCAGGTGGACTTGAGACCCATGATCGCACGCTCTGCAATTTCAGTCGCTGTAATCAGCTCAGAAATGGTTGCGCGCAAGGACTCTTCGTCAGATCGGAGACGACTTAAGCGACGGTTAAGTGTCCAGCAATACCCAATGGTAATCACAAGAAGAACCGCAACGATGCATTCAATAATAAGACCTAGGGACATCTAGTTTGTCTCCAGTTCGCTTTGCAGGGACTTTTCAAAAGCGGCGAGCGTCATTTTCGGTTGCTTCAGCTTCTTTGAAATTTCGATGGAAATCCGGTCATCAACATGGCCCATCAGGCCTTCTGTCAAAGCCACGCCCCCGCACTTCACCTGAACAGGATCACGAGGGCCGGTATCAAACAGCAAGGTTTGACCAACTTCCAGATTCAACACCCGCTGGAGCGGGATGGTGTTTTCATAAAGGACAGCATCAACCTGCACTTCTGAGGAATAAACCTCAGTGGCAAGGTGCTCTTCCCAAATAGGATCACGCCCGAACTTCTCACCCATGAACATCTGCAGAAGCAGTTCACGGATTGGTTCAAGGGTCGCGTAAGGCAGCACAATCTCAACTTTACCACCGCGATCTTCCATATCGATGCGCAGCTCAACCATAATGGCAGCATTCGCAGGACGGGAGATCGCAGCAAAGCGTGGGTTCGTTTCCAACCGTTCAAGCGGGAAGCTCACAGGGGACAACGGTCCAAAAGCCTGCTCAGCATCCAGCAGAATAATCTCGATCATCCGGCGCACCAGATTGCTCTCAATCGTGGTGTATGGCCGCCCTTCAACGCGTGTAGGTGAAGACCCACGGCCACCACCAAGCAACACATCAATGATGGAATAGATCAGAGAGCTCTCAACGGTAACAAGTCCAAAGCCATCCCATTCTTTCGCCTTGAACACACCAAGGATCGCTGGAAGTGGAATTGAGTTCAGATAGTCACCAAAACGCACATTGGTCATGGAGTCCAAGGAGACTTCAACATTGTCCGATGTGAAATTACGCAGAGATGTCGTTGTGAGACGTACGAGACGGTCAAACACGATCTCCAGCATCGGCAGGCGTTCATAAGACACCATTGCCGAATTGATCAGCGCACGAATACCGCCTTCATCACCAGCCAGAGACCCATCCAGCGTAAAGCCCAGAAGGTTGTCGATCTCTTCCTGATTCAGAATACGGTCAGCACCACGAGACGCGCTCTCTACATCTGGTTCGCTGTCGTCGATCATCGCAGCCCATTGAGCTGCGGCCTCTTCACCGCCTTCTACGCCTTGCTCCTGAAGCGCAGCGCCCCACGCCGCGGCAAGATCCTCATCACTGTCACCACCCTCAGCTTCAGAAAGAGCGGTGTCCCAGGCATCATCCATATTTTCAGGGAGAGTATCGGTATCTGACATATGCCGCTCCCCTACTGGATCAGGATCTCTTTAAAGAGAACCCCTTCAACTTTGGCTGGATAGATTGCAGAGTTGATGCGGCGCAGAAGTTGCTCCTTCAAGCGGAACAGTCCAGCAGATCCTTCCAGATCAGCAGGGCGTAACTCACGCAGATAAATCTGGAAAGCATCAAGAATGCGCGGAAGATAAGGCTCCACCTGAGAAACCATGCTGTCGCTCTCAACTTCAAGAGCGATGCGGACTTTCAGGTAGGTCGTGCGGCCTTGGGTAGAAAGGTTCACCGTCATTTCTGGCAGATCGTAAAAAACGACAGGCTTGGTTTGGATCTGCTCAACAGTGCCATCCGCCCGCTTGACGGTGGCTGTGTCGCCCAGATTGATCCAGTCCATTACATATGCACCGCCCACACCAAGGGTTAACAGCAAGACGCCAGCAATCGCTCCGATAACGATCTTGCGCTTGCCGGACTTACCGTCATCCTCAGTATTTTGCAGTTCCGCATCTGCCATTTTTGCGTCCCGGTGAATCGCAATTAAAAGTTTAGTAACTATTAATGCAACCTAGTTGGTTAACACTGATTACCGAATGGTTAATACCGTCATTACTAAGCAATTTTTGCCCACTAGGAAATTAAAGTAGGCATATTTTATCAAATACTTAACAGATAATTTGCGCTTCCCTCCATCAAAACAGCAGAATTCAGCCAAAGTTTCAAACTGGCACAACTCCTGCAAGAACCTTGGCGCTGCGGGTCTGGGGAGACCTGTTGCAATGCTGGGGAGCATAAAATGGAAAACGCACAGCTGATCGGCTTATCACGCCAAAGTGCCCTTCGTCGGAACTTGGATGTGGTGGCCAACAATCTGGCTAACATCAATACGACTGGCTACAAGGCTCAAAGGCTTATCTTTGAAGAATTCTTGATGCCAACCGCACAGGCGACTGAATTTCAGCGCCCGGACCGCCCTTTGTCCTTTACGCAGGATGTAGGGACAGCAACAGTTCTGACACAGGGCTCGATCCAACTGACAGGCAATCCGCTCGACGTCGCAATCGAAGGTGACGGCTATCTGGCTGTGACTGGCGCAGGCGGTGAGCAGCTTTACACTCGCTCAGGCAGCCTTGCCATTGATCCTGAGGGCACGCTCGTAACAGACGCAGGCCTGCCAGTTCTCGCTGACGGCGCTCCAATCCAAATCAATCCAGAAGATGGTGAAATCACCATCACCAAAGAAGGCGTGATCTCCACCCCACAGGCTCAACTTGGCCGATTGGATGTTTACACCTTCGACAACCGCCAAGAGCTTTTGCACGTTGGCACAAACCTGTTTTCCGGCTTGAACCCAATCCCAGCAAATAACCCGACTGTCGTCCAGGGCGCCCTTGAAGGCTCCAACGTGGAAGGCATTCAGGAAATCTCCCGCATGATTGAAATCACCCGTCAATACAAAAGCGTGTCCAAGATGATGTCGCAGCGCAACGAACTTCGTCAGCGCTCCATCCGCGAACTTGGATCGGTTGAAGCTTAAGGAACAGCCCAATGAAAGCCCTTCACATCGCCGCAACCGGCATGAAAGCTCAGGAACTGAACGTCGAAGTTATTTCGAACAACGTGGCCAACATGCGCACCACTGGCTACAAGCGCCAGCGCGCAGACTTTCAGGATCTGCTCTACGAAAACCAGCGCCGCATGGGCACCGAAACCTCAGACGCAGGCACAATTGTTCCAAACGGCGTGCAAATCGGCTCCGGTGTACGCACAGCAGCCACCACACGCATCATGTCACCGGGCTCTGTGACCCAAACGGGCAACGAGTACGACATAACAATTCGCGGCGAAGGCTTCTTCCAGATCCAGCGTCCGGACGGCACAACCGGCTTCACCCGTGACGGCTCCTTCGCACGCTCCCAGACAGGCCAGCTCGTCACCAAAGACGGCTATACAGTTCAGCCTGGCATCACAATTCCGGACAACGCCCGCGACCTGACAATCAACGTACAAGGCCTCGTGCAGGCCATGGACGATAACGATCAGGTCCTGAACCTTGGACAGCTCGAAATCGCCCGTTTCACAAACAAAGCTGGCCTAGAGGCAATCGGCGACAACCTCTTCCTGGAAACACCGGCAAGCGGCCCGCCACAGACCGACAACCCCGGCAACGCAGGCTTTGGCAACATCCTTCAGCGCCATCTTGAATCATCCAACGTCGATGCTGTGACCGAGCTTTCCAATCTGATTTCAGCTCAGCGTGCTTACGAGATGAACTCTAAGATCATCAAAGCAGCCGATGAGATGTACTCCACCACAACGAATCTTCGCTAAGGAGTTGAGTTGATGAGAAAGTTGGCAACCACACTCATTGCAGGACTACTGGCCCTGACAGCCAGCAGCGCATTTGCGGCCTCAACCCTGCGCCCAACGGTCAACGTAACCGGACCAGTCGTCACCATTGGTGACTTCTACACCGAAGCGGGAGAGCTGGCTCAAACACCAATCTTTCGCAGCCCGGACCTTGGCACCACTGGCAACGTGTCTGCATTGATCATCGCACAGCAGGCACAGGCCGCTGGCTTTATTCAGGCCGATACCAACGGCCTGACAACTGTGAGTGTGCACCGCCTTTCCATCCCGGTAGATGAAACACTCATCTCAGACATCCTGCGCAATGCATTTGCGGAGCGCGCAAGCGTGCAGCCGGACGAGATTGAAATCACCTACCATTCACCACTTCCGGTGAACATGCAGGCAGACGCCAACTCCATTTCTCCGCTAACCATCGGGCACATCAACTGGTCACCGCGCACCGCACGCTTCAAAGCCATCCTCAACGTGGTGCAGGAAGGCCAAAGCAAGCCAATCTCTGTCATTGGCAACGCCTCTCAGATGGTGTCCATCACCACTCTGGCACGCAATCTGGAACGCGGCAGGGTCATCACAGCCAAGGACATTCGCGAGGAGCGCAAGCCAGCCTCTCGCTATGCCGGACGTGAATTTCTTGCAGCTGCTGATCTTGTTGGAATGGAAGTGCGCCGTAACATGCGCTCTGGTTCAACCATCACTCCAAGGGATGTAAGCGCACCGATCCTCGTCAAGCGCGGCGCAAAAGTGACAGTGATCTACAAGATCCCCGGCATGAACATCACAACTCAGGGCAAAGCCAAGTCTGAAGGCGGCAAAAATGACCTGATTGAGATTGTGAACCCAATTTCAAAGAAAACGATCCTTGCTGAAGTCATCGGCAGAGACATCGCCATCGTGACCACCGCAAAAACGCAGGTCGCAGCCGTATTGGAGAGCCGCTGATGCCGAGAATATCTTCAGCAACCAAAATCAAGCAATATGCTGCGCTCACGATTGGCTTGTTTGCACTTGTCGGCTGCGAGACAGCCGACAAACTTTCCAAAGTTGGCCAAGAACCTGTTCTGACCGCGATTCAGGACCCACGCACGCAGCCAGGCTATCGTCCGGTACAAATGCCAATGCCAATTAAGGAAGTAGAGCGCTACAACGCGAACTCTCTTTGGCGCACCGGCAACAGAGCCTTCTTTCAGGACCAGCGCGCAAAACGTGTTGGCGACATCGTAACGGTAAACGTCACCATTTCCGACAAAGCAGCTTTTGAGAACACCTCGAAGAGCTCACGCAGTGATGCGAAGAATTCCGGAGCTGGTGGCGCACTCGGCGGCGCGATCAACACACTGGCACTTCATGCCAGCGCTTCAGCTGACGCTCTGGCATCAATCAACAGCTCCGACAACTTTCAAGGCACCGGCTCTATCGACCGCACAGAAAGCCTGAAGACCACCGTCGCAGCTGTCGTGACACAGGTACTGCCCAACTCCAACCTCGTCATCGAGGGCCGTCAGGAAGTGCGTGTAAACCACGAAGTCCGTGAGCTAATCGTAGCGGGCGTCGTTCGTCCGCAGGACATTGCATCCGACAACACTGTTGAGAGCACCAAGATCGCAGAGGCACGCATCGGCTACGGCGGCCGCGGCCAGATCTCCGTTGCCCAACAACCTAAATACGGCAGTCAGGTGCTGGACATCGTGCTTCCGTTTTAGAGCGCGTTCCGTTTGATTGGTTTCAGTCAAACGGCAAGAATTCGCTCCAACAAAGATGTTAGAGCGCGATGCGTGACTGTAAATGAACGCGGCGTGCTCAAAAAGAAATCAAAGAACCCAAAACCGCTTAATAAGCTCCCCAGCTTGAGCGGTACATAAAGCGAGCTCGGCAACATGCTCCCCAGCATGCCGGGCTCGTTTTCTTGCGTGCACCAGAACACCGCACACCGACGTCCGGCCAAAACAAAACAAGGGAAGCACAGCTAAGCCGTGCTTCCCTCGTAAAGTCATACTTCAAGTACAAGAGCCTAAAAACTTAGGACCACAGCTTGAAAGGCGATATCCTGTCTCCCTGAGGATCAGTCATCCCGATAGATTTTCTCGCGCCGCTCATGAGCCTCTTGGGCTTCAATAGAAAGCGTTGCGATAGGTCGTGCATCCAAACGACGAACAGAGATTGGCTCGCCAGTCTCTTCGCAGTAGCCGTAGGATTTGTCTTCAATGCGAGCAAGAGCAGCGTCGATTTTGGAAATCAACTTTCTCTGCCGGTCACGCGCACGTAATTCAATCGACCGATCGGTTTCAGAAGAAGCACGGTCAGCCAGATCTGGGTGATTAGTGCTTTCTTCTTGAAGCGCAGCAAGGGTCTCCTTGCTCTCTTTCAGAATATCTTCCTTCCACGCAAGAAGCTTTCTACGAAAGTACTCGCGCTGTTGGTCGTTCATGAATGGTTCATCCTGTGTTGGACGATAATCAATTGCGACATCAACTGCCATCTGAAACTCCGCCTATTTATATGGGCGGCTGGAATATAGCGAGAGGAACCTGAAACAACAATCTACTAAAAAGATGAAATTGTCTAAGAACACAATTATTCAGTGTATTCAGCAACTTATGCGGTTGGAAACCTTTGATACTATCGTAAATGGATAGGCTATTCTACGTAGTGACCCAGCTTTGCGAGCTCGATTCTTGCACGCAATTCAATATCTTCGACCACTCTGTCGAGACCGGGGTTACCACTTTTGACCTGCATGGACAGGTTACCAACAAGCCGCTCAAGGCGCTCTGGCTGCACTTTGCCTTGCAGCAAATCGATCCGCAGCGCATCTAGTTGATCCAGAAGTTTATTTCCATGCTGCACAGCGCGCTGCTTGTCATCGACCTGCACTTCCATCTGCTGAAGAGCCAGCAAAGAATCCACACCCTGCAGCGACGGTGTTGGAACACCAGCCTGCGACTGCGCAACGCTGGTGGTCTCCTCCTCAACGGCAAACGCACCCGCCTGCTCGCCTTCAGAACCTTTGCGACGTTTCGTGCCCACTTTACTCGTGGAGTTCAAACCAGAAACTGGAGTGCTGCGTACAAGCAAGACCTTACCCTCAGAGCTATGGAACTGGACAAAAGCTTAAACCCGAACGCATTTGCCGAGCTGATCACGTAAAACTTTACCAAGCAGGCAACAATTGCCGCATTAAAATTTGCAGTGCTTTAACTTTTATCCACCCTCTACTAAAAATACCCAGTAAATTCAGCAGGTTAAAAATTAGCAAACGCAACACTGAAACTGGCACAAAATTCGCATATTTCCGGCATGTGTGAACTGAACAGCCGGGTACCAATGCGCTCTTTCGCAAACTTACGTAGAATCGCCGCAGCGGCACTGATCGTCCTTGTGGGCGCGACCCTTCAGGGAAACGCAGCCTCAAGGATCAAAGACATCACTGACTTTGAAGGCATCCGGGACAACCAGCTCATTGGTTACGGTCTCGTCGTCGGCCTTCAGGGCACAGGCGACTCTCTCAATGCCTCACCATTCACCCGGCAATCTTTGCAGGCAATGCTGGAACGCCTTGGCGTCAACACCAACGAAGCAGACCTGAACACAAAAAACACCGCCGCCGTAATGGTAACTGCCAACCTGCCAGCGTTCTCAACACAAGGCACCCGCATCGACGTCACCGTAAGCGCATTGGGTGACGCAAAAAACCTTCAGGGTGGAACACTGCTGGTGACCCCACTGATGGGCGCAGACGGAGAAGCCTACGCCATTGCACAAGGCCCAGTGGCAATCGCTGGCTTTGCAGCACAGGGCGACGCAGCTTCCGTTGTGCGCGGCGTCCCAACATCTGGCCGCATTCCAAACGGTGCTCTTGTGGAGCGGGAGGTTGAGTTCAAACTCTCTTCACTCAGCACCATTCGTCTGGCCTTGCGCAATCCGGACCTGACCACATCCCGCCGTATTGCTGTTGCAATAAACGAGCTGATTGGCCTACCGACTGCAGAACCACTCGACCCATCCACCGTTCGCCTCACACTTCCAAAACAGTTCGATGGCAACATTGTCGATTTGATCACTGACATCGAACAGCTGATTGTCGAGCCCGATTTACCGGCCAAGATCGTGATTGACGAAAGCTCCGGCATCATCGTCATGGGTCAGCAGGTGAAAGTCTCCACCGTCGCAGTCGCACAGGGCAATCTCACAGTCACCATCGCAGAATCACCAGAGGTGGTTCAGCCGCTGCCATTCGCACAGGGCCAAACGGCTGCAGTGCCTCGCACAGACGTGCAGGTGACTGAAGACAATAGCCAGCTGGCACTCGTCAACGAAACAATCACACTGCAGCAGCTTGTTGATGGATTAAACGCTCTGGGCATTGGCCCAAGAGACCTGATCTCCATCTTGCAGGCCATCAAAGCCGCTGGCGCCCTTCAGGCAGAAATTGAGGTCCTCTAATGCTCCAACAAGCACAACTGCCCTCACCTGCGCTGACAAGCTCTGCAGACCTGATCGCGGGCGCCAATCAGGCAGGCAAACCATCAGCTACCAAAGAACCGCTGATGGAAAAGGCCAAGGAATTTGAAACCGTATTCCTCAATGAGATGTTGCAAAACATGTTCACCGGCCTTGATGAAGGCGGGACCTATGGTAACGGCGAAGGCTCAGAAGCGTGGAAATCCATGCTGATCAACGAGTACGCCAACACAATGTCTCAATCTGGCGGCATTGGTATTGCAGCTTCAGTTCATTCGCAATTACTACAACTTCAAGAGAACGCAGTATGACCAACCAGTACGACGCTGAAACTGTTTCAAGTACAGTATCGTTTGAAGAAGAACCCATCCAGACAAGGATGCAAGCTGAGGTCTTCTGCGAAAACTTTGAAACGGCAATGGACAACCTCGTAGATATCATCGAGGCGGAAACGGAACTGCTGCGCGAAGGGCAAATTTCTGAGCTTCCAACCGTTGCCCCCAAAAAACATGCGGCGATCGAGTCATATCTCTCCGGCATCCGCGTCGCCAGCGCAAATGCCATCGCACTAGGCAATCTCGCTCCGCTGTCCATTCAACGTATGCGCGAACGCCACGGTAACCTACGGCCAATTCTTCAAACCAACCTGCAAGTGGTCTCTACGGCACGTTCAGTGACGGACAACGTCATTGAGACCGTTGCTAAAGCCGTTGGTTCTCAAATGAAAACAAGAGGTTACGGTGCAAACGGCATGATGAGTTCGCCCCAAAGATCCGCTCAGGGCATTGCCGTTAACCAAACCCTGTAAACGGCACCATATTAAGCGTGCATATTAACGAAATAACCTGAAGATCGCCCGTAGCCTCCCTGATAAATAGGGGTATTTGGCGGTTTTCAGTCGCATTTCTCTAAATATTTCGTATATTTCTATCATTAAGATTAATATTATTTAAGAACATTCCCCATAAAGTTGTCAGAGATTGAACACGTGGGGGACATTATGGAAATAGTCACACAACGACCGACACTCTTACATCAAGCGCTGACAACACAAGCAGCACCGGTAAAATCGACGACCGAACAGGTCAAAACCGAACTCTCCGGCGCCCAGGCAGTCACTGCATCCTCTGAGTCAGAGGATAACTCAACCGCCTCCGAAAAGTCATACCTCTCAGACTCCCGTCTCGGCGTCATCCCTAGCAAACCTAAGGATGACCAGAGCCGCATTGAACGCGGTTACAATTATGATGAAGAGTCAGATGAGCTCATCTATTCGATGACGCAAGAGCCAGAAGGCGACGTCATTTACGAACTGCCTTCCAAGACAGCTCGCCGCATTCGCGCATTCCTGGATGAAGTCCTTCAGGCACAAGAAAAGCGCAGCTTAGGCGGTGAAGATAAAGATATTGATCCTGCGATCTACGAAGCCAAGCAAGTCGAACCAACACAAGCAAAGCAGGCCTAAGCCTCACAGGCTTTATCCTCCCTGCAAACCAGACTTATCCCCCCTTGAGCTATGCCGCCCCCGCAGCATGGCTCTTTTTTTGTCTACCCAGTGACCACCACATAACAACGTGCCCACCACCACAAAAACGCAAAGCAACGCATATACCAACGCAACCAACGGCACAGACAAAAAAACAAAGAAAAACGCGCCCCAAAGAGCGCGTTCTCCAAATTCTAAATCTGAAACAAAGCTTATCGGATAAGCTGCAGCACAGACTGGCTAGCCTGCGTTGCCAGGCTAAGAGTTGTCGTCGCGATAGAGTTCTGAGTATTCAGAGCCGCCAAGTTCGCACCCTCAAGGTTGGTGTCTGCCAAAGTCAACTTACCAGCACCAGTCTCAAGCGTATTGACCAGATCAGCGGTGAAGTCTTGGCGATTGGTCACAACAGAGAGGTTTGTACCAAAAGTAGATGCCTGCGCACGCAGGTTAAGTTGCGCATCGCGGATTTCATCAAGCGAGTCTTCAATCGCTGAATCACTTGCCCAGGTCCCAACATCACTTTTAGCAACTGTCACACCGTCTACTGGAGCACCAGATTCAGTGGCAGCGGTCGCTGTGTAGGTTAATGTAGTTTCATGAGCAGCATATGATTTAAGTTCTCCATCTTCAAATGTTGAACCACCACCACTTGCAGTATCTAAAGCAGCACGCAAATCATCAACTGTTGTGTCAGCAGTAATAGCGAAGGTAGTATCAACTGTCGCAGTAGTGGAATCATCATCGTCATCTACTGCAATCTCAAGACTACCACCATCGGCAAATCCTGCTAGGCTTGCTAACTTAGTACTACCTTTAACATCAGAACCAAAATCTAACTCGGTAAAGCTGTACGATCCCTCTTCCAACTTAGCAATCGTCAGATCGTTGTCTGTATTCCCAAGATCAGTGTAATCTACTGATTTAACATCAAGGTTAGAGGAACCATCTTCGTTGAACTTCACGTTTAGATCGTTACCGTCACCGCCAAGAAGGTTCTTGCCTTTATAGCCAGAATCCTTAGCCAGATCTTCGATCTGTGTCCGAAGTTCGTTATATTGCTGCTCGTAAGTAGCGCGTTCTTTAACATCTTCAGTTTGAAGAGCCTGGTTCGCTTTACCTTTTGCAGCATCTACAAGCTTCGAAATCGCTGAGATACCCTTATCAGCAGCTTCAATGGTAGATACAGACTGACCAATATCATCCTGAAGGTTGCTAAGATCAGATGCGCGTGAGTTTAGAGACTCAGATGTGAAGAAAGAATTTGGGTTATCGAGAGCAGAGTTAACTTTCTTACCGGTAGAAAGACGCTCTTGAGTCTGAGAAATCAGATTAGCTGTATTCTGCAGAGTACCAAGGTTTGAGCGAACCGCAGCGGTGAGTGTAATATCAGCCATTTTATATGTCCCTTCTAGGATAATGAATGACCCTTCCTGGGTCACAAACGCAGCAAATAATTACTGAGTTTTAATTGGGTACAATTACCCGTCCTGCGAGTAAAGGGGGAACGTGTTAACAAGCACTTAATAAATCAGTGATTGTAGCAGTCACACTCATCAGCTCACGAATAAGTTCAATTTTATGCAATTAAGTCAAAACCTTACTCAACAGTGGTAGTTAGACGGTTGCGCAATATTGTCTGTGCATATTTCCACCGACCTGTAATTTCAAAGCCCAACCAATGGCTTAAGCTGCCATGCATTAACTGGCGGCTCTACGTACTCAATTCAGAAGCACTCTAAACTTAAGAAAAATTAGAAATAAATCGCTGAATAACTCGTAAGAATTAACTAGATTAACCTTTTGGTTGCCATCATAGTTAAGAGTGCTTTGAAGGAGGCTGCATGGCACTGAAGGTCGAATTAAAACCCGGAGAAAAATTGATTGTTGGTGAGACACTTATCACTAACGATAAGCAACGTGCACGATTTTTCATTCAGGGAGATGCACCTATTCTCCGAGAGAAGGATATCCTTCTGCCGGAAGACGCCAGCACCATGGCACAGCAGGTCTACCTTGCAGTGCAGGTCATGTATTTAAAGCAGGATATCACGGTCACTCAGAAAGAGTATTTCGATGTGATCGGAAAGATCCTGCAGGCCGCACCAAGCACACGCGACCTTATCAGCGAGATTAGCACCGCAATTTTGCGGGAAGAGCTCTATCGCGCCCTGAAGCTCGCCAAGAAATTGATTGAATATGAAAGGACTTTGATAAGTCATGTATCAACAAGCAACTCAGGCATATCAGCAGTCCGCAAACACCTCGGCCTCAGCGGATCCGAGGGCTCTGGAAGCTGAAGCTCTGATGAAAGCTGCAGCGCGCCTTTCTGTGCTGCAACGTGAGTGGGATACAGTTTCACGTGAAGAACGGAATGAAACACTCATATTCAATCGCACGCTCTGGACAATTTTTGTAACTGAGGCCACCGCAGAATACAGCGAGCTGCCTCTGGAGCTTCAAAATAACATCGCAAATCTGGCCCTGTTTATGTTCAACAGAACCATGGAAATGATGGGCGGTGTGGAACCAGAAGCACTAGAGACAATGATCAACATCAACAAGTCTCTAGCATCTGGATTAAGAGGCCAAAAGGCAAACGTATAATAACAAAAAGCCTCCGATTTACGGAGGCTTTTTGTTATCTCAAGAAGTCAGTAATTGTTAGATTTAACAGTATAGACGTTGCCTGAAACGAGGCGTCTAAATCCGTCTTTAGCACGGCTATCTCAGTTCCAACTTCAGTCTTGTCAACGTTCTCGAGCCCGGTCAACGTATTATGATAGGTCAGAGACGCTTGCTTTTGCCTCTCAGCAGTACGTTTCACAGTTGTGTTCACCACAGACATCTCTGAGGCTACGCTTTGGATGCCAGAATTCCGGTCTCCTGCGAAAGAGAGTGCGTCATCGCTCTTATCTGCCAACGAAGCATAGTAGGATTTTGCGACCGCCTCACTCTCAGCATCATCTGGAGTTTCTGCTGTAAAGTCTGCCGCCACAAACACAGCAAGGTTTTGCAACTGCTCGGAAAACGCTGTCTCATTCGCGCGCGCGCCATACTCCACGCGCACATTGTCATCAATCTGAACAACCTTGTCTGAGCGCGGATCATCAGAGTTCTCGGTACCGGTATACCAGTCAACCAGAAGATCTGGTGCGGTCTCATAACCAGAACCATCCGCTTTTGGTACCTTCGCCGCCGGATCAGGCCGCCCGTGATTACCAAAAAATTCCTCACCAGCCTGCACATCAGCAACCGCACGAAGCTCAGTTTTTGCAATATCGCCTATTGCCTTATCAAAAGCCGCCTGAGCATTCTCAGCGCTCTCCAGAGCAGGATTAGCACCCGTCCCAATCAGGAAGGTTCCCTCTCCTGCATCAGGGTCATCGGTTGCTGTGAGCTTAACAACTGATTTGCTCCCGTCAGGAAGTTCCAGCTCAACCTCAATCGTATCACCAACACTCGGAGTGTCATTGAACGCGAAGGTCCCCTTTTTGCCTTCAGGATTAAGCGGATCAGTCAGGTCTTCAGGAGTAACCGCTGCTGCAACATCAGCAGAGGACGCTGAAACGGAAGTGATTTCAAAGCCAAATCCCTCAACATTGTCCTGTTGAAGTGTCAGAGTAGGAACACCAAGCGGATTTGTCACACTGGATTCAATGCGACCATTTTCAGAGGCACCAACATGAGCATTCTCATAACGCTTCATGAGTTCCTTGAGCCCAAGCTTTCCGCCTTTCCCATCCATTATGGCATCAAGCGAGGCAACGGGTGGCTCAGTCGCATCCTTACCACCGAACAGATAATACCCGTTCACTTCAGAGTTCAGCTGCGAGATCGTCTCATTCAGCATAATCTCAGTTGCTTGTTGACTGGTTGTCTGGCCATCTGTGGTCAGCGTATAGTTGTTCTCATCAATAGCACTCACACTCTCAGAGCGCATTTTCTCCATATGCTCAAGAGACTTGCCCATAAGGTCGAGCTGAATGCTGGCAATCGCGTTAGAGTCTTCATAAACCTCAATATTTGAGATCTCGCGGCGCAACTCCAATGCCATGCGAGAATCTGAACTGATGCCACCATAGGTTTGAGACTTCAGCCCGGAAGTCAGCTGAATAGACTTGTTCTCCAGCTGCGTCTTTTGCTGCATAAGGAGATCAAGCATATAGCTATGAGATTTAGAATAACCGATTGTATTCATTTGAATAACTCAATTCCTAAAGCAGCATCATGCGATTCTAAAAAGTGTATCATACATTTCGTCGATAGCCGATAAGACACGAGCATTCGCAGCATAAGCATTCTGTAATTCAGTCAGCTTCACCAGCTCTTCGTCTACATCAACCTTATAGCTGTTTTCATAGGCATTCTTAGTAATACTGGTAACAGCCTTTGAGTTGCTCGCAGCTGATGTCGCCGCGCTGGCAATCTGACTTTGCTTGACCACAGTCTCAATGCCAAAATCAGAAATCGTCCCGACATATGGAGCATTCTTTGCTCCGATCCCCGAGCTTGGCGCATACGTATATTCGGTCTCAGTCAGGCGACTTTTCAGGAGGTTTGCACGCTCGGAGCTCTGCTTATCTGGCTCACCTGCTAAAAGACTTGGATCATCAACAATAGCTTTGTTGACAGTCATCCGTTGCGCAAAACCAGTCTTCTGGCCACCATCTTCCAGCGCCCCAGTATAAGGTCCGCCATCCCCCTTAGTGTCTACAAAGAGCGGGATCTCGGCACCATCAGCAGCGGTAACAGTCCGCATATTTTTCGCTGTAAGACCGGTAATCTCAATAGTACCCGGGCTGGTCGGAGACAGAACTTTCAACTCACCAGCAGCATCAACGGAAACATCAAAACCAGAACCCAGCGCACTGGAAATCTGACTTTCTAGCGAGGTCGAAGTCGCTGGAATTACAATACCATGCACGATATCATTGGAGTCAGCAGTTACATCCGAAGAAAGCGGCAGCAAACTTGGGTCGGTCACAGCAACAAAAGTAACTTTGCGACTTTCGCCATTAACATCAAACTCAAGCTCGATCGTATCGCCAGATGACTGCAGTTGGGATGTATCTACACTCAACCCAGTTGCTGCGGCTGGTACACCACCATCATCAGCAGCAACTCCTTCAGACGTCTGCTGCGACAAAGACAACGCCATCTGGCTTGCCAGCTCATCCAAACGCGCCTGCGTCTCTGGAAGGGTATTATCCCGCAACTCCACGAGCGCACCCATACTACCGCTCTTCAAGTCAGATGATGAAAGCTCCATAACAGCACCAGACCGCGATTTCACTTCAATCGGATTGCCTTCAACACCCACACCAAGTGTAGGGCTCGGAGTAAATTGCAGCTCTGAAGCACGGTCATTATAAAGAGTGGTTCCAGATTTAGTTGATATGCGTAGCAAGCCATCACTGCCTTGCTTGATTTCAACATCCATCTTTTCAGTCAAAGCTTCCAGCTGTCGGTCCATCTGGTCCTGCAAATGAGCCGTTTCCCGACCAGCAGAGCGCTCGACAATAATGCTGTCTTCCAGACTCTCAATTTCTTGGAGAATAGAGTTTACTTGCGTTACTTCATCAGCGATTCCAGCATCGGCATCGCGGCGCATTTCCTGCACTTGCCTGGCTGAATTATTGATGCTTCTGGAAAGCTCTTCAGCAGCATTTACAGCCACGTCTTGCGCACTTTGAGAGCTGGGATCTGTCGCCAACGACGTCAGCGCATTTGTGAAGTTGTTCATCAAACTCGGAATTGAGCTGGGATCTCCAACCTTCCCAAACATCTGATCAAGCTGCGTGATGTATTCGTTGTATTGAGTAGCATAAGCTGTATCACTCAGGCTTTCCCAATAAGCCGACTGGAGCTGAGTATTGACTTGCCGCTGAACTTGATTGGTCAGAACAGAAGAAGACGCAGTCGATGTGTTGTGAACTTCTGTGCCCACGATTGTCTTAAGCGTATAACCATCAACGTTCGCATTGGCGACATTCCTGGATGTAACCGCAAGCTGCGCCTTCGTAAGCGACAATCCCGACATAGCCGCATTTAAAGCTGCTCCGAGACCCATACCCTATACTCCCAAACGCGTTGAGGTAGGCAAAAACCTACCTCAACAACAATTTAACGAACGATATTAAGAACTGAATCCAGCATCTGATTAGCTGTCGACAAAACTTTAGAGTTCGCCGAATAGGCCTGTTGGGTGATAATCAGTTTAGAGAACTCTTTCGCGATATCTGCGTTGGAACTCTCTAGTGCTTTGGCTCGAATAGTCCCTCCATTGCGAAAATCTGGTTCACCAGACGTAGAGGTCTCAGAAAATGCAGCACCATCAACTCGCTGAAGTTCTTGTTCAGCAGCAAAAGTCGCAATTGGAATTTTGAAGAGTTTCTGGGACTTATCGTTGGAGTACTTCCCAATCACATTGCCTTCTGCATCAATGGAAACATCCTGCAGTGTGCCTGAAGGGAAGCCATCTTGAGACAAATCAATACTAGTCGCATTGCCAATCGTGTCTTCATACTGAGTTAGATTGTCTTGGCCGAACTTGAAAGAAATATCACCTAGGCCAACACCATTCACTTCCAGATCATTAATATCAACAATACCAGAGGCTGGAGAAGTTAAACGACCTGCCGCATCAAACGACATATCACTTACTTTCTTCCAAGCTACTTCATCGCCTGTCGCTTTGGTATTTGTATTGTAATAGAGCGACCATTTGTTCTCTGCATTAAGAGCCCAACGCAGCTCAACATTAACCGGCGTACCATTTTCATCGTAGACAGTTTCTTGCCCACCAGCGATTGATGATTTGATGAAATCATCAGCTTTATCACCAGTAACAACAGTTCGATCAACAGTACCACCTGTAGCAAGAGGTTGAGCCGTCAGTGTCATATTAATTGGAGTTAGACCACCGGTTTCTACAACCGTCATATCTTCGAATGAAGAAATACTGATTTCGCCAGAAGGTAGAATTTCAGCGGTGACACCGTGCATACCGTTTAGCTTATCAAGCAAATTTTGCACCGTTGTATCAGCCCCAACAGTGAAGACTTCAGATGCATGACCGCCCACAGTCAGCGTGAGAGTGTCGCCTGGATCAAACTGCGTGGAATCAGTAAGCTTACTGGTCTCAGTCAACGCTGTCGGTGTAGCGTCTACCAACGCCGGTGTGCTTTGGGTATCCGGTTTAGAGAACACACTCAAATCTACGTATTGAGAGTTTGGAGCACCATCAGTCGTGTCGTAGTTGTCGGTGGTCGGCGTAGATGGCAAGTTTGCCTGATAGTCGATCTGGGTAGATGGCTTTGCAGGCATCGGCGCATCAGAAACCTGAATCGGTTCAGGGCGATCACTAACAGCACCTGTGGCCGGATTGATCGGGTATCCTTGCAAGAAATAGCCAGCAGAGTTAACCAGATTACGCTCTGTATCCAGCTCAAAATCACCAGCACGCGTATAATAGCTTTCTGGTGCTTGCTGGGTAAGGCCATCTCTGTTGGTAACCAGAAAATACCCAGGGCCATTGATCGCCATGTAGGTGTTCCGGTCAGCGGATGTGACATCGCCAGACAAGTAGTTAGTGGCACGAGAAGTCGCAATTACAGTACCGGAAACCTGTTCAGCCTGCCGACTACCTGTACTGGAAACAAGATCGGAGAAGCTTGTATCAAGGCGTTTATAGCCAGTGGTCGAAGAGTTCGCCACGTTACCGGAAATATTCTCCAACGCCTTGGACTGTGCGTCCAAACCGGTCGTTGCAGCGTTGATAGCACCATAAATACTCATCGAGCCCACCTAGAATTCAAATTCGCTCATGCTTACGCAGATCTTTGAACACTGAGTGCAACTTACGTGCCAAACTAAAAAATTCAATTTATTCAGCCATTTCAATAATTTACAATTTTAACCCATTGTTAAACATAAAAATTCCTGCCTAAACCCGGCAAATAGCTCGCCCTACTCGGCACATAATTCCCAGAGAGGCAAAAGAAACCGAGCAAAGATCGAAACCACTAGATAAGCCCAATGGCGCAACCCTGCAGGGATTGCCCATTGTCTAACGAGAGATTACTGTTTTCGCCAAATCACGATACTCAAGCAGGATTTAGCGATGAAATTTCAAGGGACCTCCCAATACGTTGCCACAGAAGATCTCCGGATCGCAGTCAACGCAGCTATTACCCTTGAGCGTCCCCTGCTTGTAAAAGGCGAACCTGGAACCGGCAAAACTGTCCTAGCTCAGGAAATCGCCCAGAGCTTAGGCGTCCCCTTCCTTGAGTGGAACGTCAAGTCGACCACAAAGGCTCAGCAAGGCCTTTACGAATATGACGCGGTTTCCCGTCTCCGCGACAGCCAGCTTGGCGATGAGCGCGTAAAAGACATTCGCAATTACATTCGCAAAGGCAAACTTTGGACTGCTTTTGAAATGAATGAACGCCCGGTTCTTCTGATTGATGAGATTGATAAGGCTGACATTGAGTTCCCAAACGATCTGCTTCAAGAGCTGGATCGTATGGAGTTCTTTGTTTACGAGACTGGCGACACGATCAAAGCAAAACAGCGTCCAATCGTGATCATCACCTCAAACAATGAGAAAGATCTTCCAGACGCATTCTTGCGCCGCTGCTTCTTCCACTTCATCAAGTTTCCGGATGCAGAAACAATGACAGAGATCGTCAGTGTGCATTTCGGCGAAATCAAAGACCGGTTACTTAAGGAAGCACTCAACGCATTCTATAACCTCAGAGATCTGCCGGGCTTGAAGAAAAAGCCATCAACCTCTGAGCTTCTGGATTGGATTAAACTGCTTCTGAACGAAGACATCGACCCGGAAACACTCCGCGAAACCGAAAGCCGGAAAGTTATCCCGCCATTGCACGGCGCACTCCTCAAGAACGAACAGGACGTTCATCTGTTCGAGCGCCTTGCCTTTATGAATCGTCGCTAGTATCTGCATTGCCTGGCTTGAAAATGAAGCAAAACAATAAAACCAGTTTTTTGAGCCAGCACATACTTTCCAGTGCATCAAAAGCAACTCTCGCAAGCTGCCTGCTTCTTACAGGCAGCTTACTCGCACAAGCGAACAGCACCATCTCGGAAAGCCTCCTCTACCAGCCGCATACACTGCACAACGGCTGGCGCAAAGATGTGGACGCACTAACGCACTTCACCGGCATGTTTTGCCCGGACTATATCAGCAAACTTTCCCGATCAGCTCTCGTTCCCGATCTGAAAGAACTCGGTATCGGATGCATTTACGAAACCGAGAACGGGGAGGTCAAAGTCATCTTCCGCCGGCACAAAAAAGACACGGCGACAGCTCTCATAAACAACTTCAAAAGCGGATATCGTCAAAGCCACTTCAAACCACTGGATCTGAAGACACCGCAAAATGAGGTTGCGTTCCGAACCGAAACAACAATGCGGATGGGCCGCGTCGAGAGTTTCACCGCCTACACAGCCCCAAGCGCTGACTATACGGTCTGGGCATCCATTTCAGATGATCTTCCTGTAAGCGAGCTTGAGAAGATCCGAATTCTTTTCAAAAAGCTTACTCTTCGCGTCGAGCAGGAACAGCGCCGCAACTAACGCAGCGCGGCTAAATTGGCGGATCGCCCAGCACACCTACATCAGTGCAACCCTCATATTACAACACACCGCGTCGTAAGCGACCAGAACAGCTGCCTAAACCATTCTGCCAACTAAATATCTTATAGGCACGACTGAAATGAACTCAGTTACGAATGCATGCATCACTTATAAATATTTCAGTAATTATGAGATAAAAACCCCATACTATTAGGGGAATACTATCACCTTCCAAATTCAATCGAAAACATGTAGGTTTCAAACAGAGACAAAGCAAGTAATAAACAAACAAGTCCATCCGATTATGCTGCATCGCAATATCGCATAGCAGCACAAATACAACTTAGAATGTTTCTACCTCTTAGGAACATAAAGTAATAAAGCATATCTGGAGGATAACATATGCTTCGCCTGATGTTGTTACGTCATGCAAAATCCGACTGGAGTGATGAGGGTGCTCACGATCATGATCGCTCCCTTAACACCAGCGGTTGGAAAGCCGCAGCAAGGGTTGGAGCCCATATCCACCAACATCACATGCATCCAAAACTGATCTTATGTTCTACGGCTCTACGGACACGGCAAACACTCATGGAAGTAATGCCATACTTGCGCAGTGATACGCGCATTCAACTGCTCAGGGATCTCTACAATTCGAGCGAAGGTGACTACATAGATGCAATCCGCGCCTATGGCGGCGGCTTCGACACTATCCTCATTGTTGGCCACAACACAGCTATTCAGGACACAGCTCTTGAACTCACTGGCAAAGGCAACCCTGAGTACATACACCAGATGCAATCCAAGTACCCAACCGGAGCTCTCGCTGTAATAGACTTTGAAGAGCACCGCTGGTCAGAAATTGACTGCAAGAAAGGAAGGATCGTCTCATTCTTCCAGCCTCGGCACCTGCAAGCTGTTTCAGGCTCCTGACTAGGAAAATTTTGCGCAATTCAACATTTATTGGCGCATTTGCGATTGCATTCCTCCAAAGAACGCACCACATCGTTCCTTGGAGGATGATCTGTGAGCCCACTGAATTCATTATTTAAAAACGCTAAGCTGGCCCTAACTGATGCACAAACAGCATTGGACAATCTAACGGGATCAGCGATTGACCTAACAGTCCCCACTGTCCGTCTGGGTGTCACTGGATTGGCACGTTCCGGTAAGACCGTCTTTATCTCAGCCCTCGTTCACAATCTCATTGCCGGAGGTCGCCTGCCTCTGCTGGATGCCGCGGGCACAGGACGGCTCGCGCGAGCATATCTTCAGCCTCAGCCCGATGACAATGTTCCACGGTTCAACTATGAGCAGCATGTCGAAACACTGACAAAGGATCGCCTTTGGCCGGAGTCCACACATCAGATCTCCGAACTTCGCCTGACCATTGAATACGAGTCAGCCACATTCCTGAACCGCCAGTTAGGCGGTGGCAAGCTGCACCTCGACATCGTGGATTACCCTGGTGAATGGCTCCTCGACCTTGTTTTACTACGACAGGATTTCCGGCAATTCTCAGAGGAAGCCCTGAGACGCGCTAAAGCAAGGCCAGATTTGTCAGAAGAGTTTCTGTCAACACTCGCACGTTTTCAAGATAAGCTGCACGATGAGTTTTCAGAGGACATCGCAAAGGATCTGGCAAGCACCTTCACCACGTATTTGAGCCGCTGCCGGGATGATGAGAACGCACTATCCATGTTGCCTCCTGGTCGCTTCCTGATGCCCGGCGACATGAAGGGCACACCAGCCCTCACCTTCGCCCCGCTTAATCTGGGTGATACGCAGGTCAAACCCAAAGCAGGCACGCTCCTCGCCATTATGGAGCGCCGCTACGAAGCCTATCGCAAGCACGTGGTCAGACCGTTCTTCAAAAACCACTTTGCCAAACTGGACAGACAGATTGTGCTGGTGGACGCACTCACGGCAATCAACGCTGGCCCTGAGGCTTTGGATGATTTGAGCGGTGCCCTCACTGAGATTATGGGCGCGTTCAGACCCGGCAAAGCAAGCTGGCTATTTTCAATAGTGTCTCGCAAGATCGATCGCATTCTGTTTGCAGCCACAAAGGCAGACCATCTGCGACGCGAGGATCACGATCACTTGGAGTTACTCCTCAAGCAGCTGGTTGAACGGGCAATCAACCGTGCAGAGTTCTCAGGCGCTTCAGTTGAAACGCTCGCCCTTGCATCCGTCAGAGCCACCAGGCAGGCAACCGTTCATCACGATGGTGCAGAAACCCCTGCACTCCTCGGCACACCAATGCCGGAAGAAACCATTGGCTCCATGAGGTTTGACGGCGAAGAAGAAGCCGCCATTTTCCCCGGCGATCTTCCTGACGATCTGAGCGACCTTTTCTCTACAGAGCAAAGCCACGGCACACCGGAAGATCAGACCGCATTGAAATATGTGCGCTTCCGCCCTCCAAAGCTGGAACGCACGGCAGAGGGGCTGACCTTATCTCTCCCTCACATCCGTTTGGACAGCGCAATGGAGTTCTTGCTGGGAGATAAACTCGCATGACCAACAAGAAAACACAGCAACATAAGCCTCAGGCACGCCGCGCTCCCAAAGCATTCAAACTGGATGACAGCTCCGTCCGGCTGGAGGGGGAGTTTGCCCACGAACCACTTTCCTCTGAAGCCGTTGTGTCAGAAGAAGATGAAAACGCGTTGGCCCTGCCACAGAACAATGTTGCCCCAGAGCCAAAACCAGCGAAGAGTCGTTGGAGCAAGATCATCGCCATTGGCGGTGGCGGCCTCGTCTCACTTGCCGTTGGCTTGGCTGTCGATAGCCTAATCAGAGACCTCTTTGCTCGCTATGACTGGTTGGGCTGGACAGCTGTTGGCCTCACCGCTCTCGGCTTTCTCGGACTGATCGGTTTGTTTTTCAAAGAATGGCGGGCACTTTCTCGACTGGAGCAAATCGACCATATACGCGATGACCTCCAAACTGCTGCAGACAACGATAGCGATAAAGAAGCCCGTGCAGCTCTACAAAAGCTAATGGCGCTCTACGCGGACCGTCCGGAAACAGCTCATGGCCGCGCTCAGCTAAAAGGTCATATGCAGGAAATCATCGATGGGCGAGATCTCGTCAAACTGGCAGAACGCGAGCTGATGGCACCGATGGACGCCCGTGCGCGCCTGATCGTCATGGAAAGCGCAAAACGTGTTTCTGTAGTTACCGCACTATCGCCTCGTGCACTCGTTGATATCCTGATCGTACTTTACGAAAACCTGCGCATTGTTCGCCGCATCTCCCGTCTTTACGGAGCCCGCCCCGGCGCACTCGGTTTCTGGCGCCTTTCACGAGATATAGCGGCTCACCTGGCCGTCACAGGTGGCATGGCCGCAGGAGATAGCCTGCTGGAACAGTTCATTGGTCAGGGCTTAGCAGCAAAACTTTCCGCACGTCTTGGCGAAGGATTGGTCAATGGCTTCCTCACAGCACGCATTGGCGTTGCTGCAATTCAAACCTGCCGCCCTGCACCATTCATCGCCAGAAAAGGCCCATCACTAACGGAGCTCATGAGCGAGATCACGAAATCTGCCCCAGATGAGATTGCAGATCAGGATTAACGAATATCTCACGCCAGCCCTATGTTTCCCCCAATCTCTTGGTATGTTCAAAGGGCTGATAAAACAAAGGCGGCAGACACAGCTATGATCACACGCAAAGTCAAAGTGGTAGATGCACAAGACAACTGGGCCGAGGGGTTCCAGCTGGAGCAAGAAATTTTGCGTGAGCTACTCGGAGATATTGTCGAAGACATTCACCACATTGGCAGCACCTCCGTACCAGCTCTCGCCGCCAAACCAATTATCGACATCCTGCTGGAAGTCTCCAGCATCCCAGCACTCGATGCTCAATCTGCAAAGCTGATCAATCTTGGCTATGTCGCCAAAGGTGAATACGGCATTACAGGCCGCCGCTACTTTGAAAAAGGTGGAGACGACCGCACCCATCACCTTCACGCGTTTAAATCAGGAGATCCGCACGTTTATAGGCATCTAGCCTTTCGTGATTACTTAAAAGCTCATCCTGAGATCCGTGAGAAATATGCCCACCTAAAGAAGAAAACAGCACAGGAGGTCAACGGAGATGTCGAGGGATATCGAGAAGGCAAGAATGATTTTGTTGAGCTTCATCTCGCCAAAGCGATTGACTGGGCCAGAGGCTCTTATTGATCCCTATGCTTTTGCCTAAGGTGTCAATTGCACTCTCGACACTGCACCGCCCAATCGCATAATGTGACCCCATGTTTATTCAGTTTTTCGAAGAGCTAAAATCCGCTGGTTTACCCGTATCCGTACGCGAATATCTTACGCTTATGGAAGCGTTGGACTCTGATCTGGCCAGCAAACGGGTGGAGGATTTTTACTTCCTCGCCCGAGCAACGCTGGTCAAAGACGAATCCAATCTGGACAAGTTTGATCGCGTCTTTGGTCACACGTTCAACGGATTGGACCTGATGAGCGAAGTGGCAACCTCAGACATTCCAGAAGAGTGGCTGCGCAAGCTCACAGAAAAGCACCTTTCTGAAGAAGAGAAGAAGCTTATCGAATCCATGGGCGGCTTTGAAAAGCTCATGGAAACGCTCCAAAAGCGACTGGAAGAGCAAAAAGAACGCCATCAGGGCGGCAACAAGTGGATCGGAACAGGTGGCACATCCCCGTTCGGCGCATATGGCTACAACCCTGAAGGCATTCGGATCGGACAGGATGGAAGCCGCCATCGCCGAGCGGTCAAAGTCTGGGACAAGCGCGAGTTCAAGGATCTGGATGACACAGTTGAACTGGGCACCCGCAACATCAAGGTTGCCCTGAAACGCCTGCGCAAGTTCGCCAGAACCGGCGCTGCTGATGAGCTGGACCTGGACAACACCATCAAATCCACCGCCCACAAAGGCCTGCTGGATATTCAAATGCGCCCCGAACGGCGCAACTCGATCAAAGTGCTCTTGTTCTTCGACATCGGCGGCTCAATGGATGATCACATCCGCGTCTGTGAAGAACTGTTCTCTGCTACCAAAACCGAGTTCAAGGTGATGGAATACTTCTATTTCCACAATTGCCTCTATGAGTTCGTCTGGAAAAACAACCATCGCCGCCACGCTGAGCGCATCAACACGATGGACGTGCTTCATAAATATCCAAGCGATTACAAAGTGATCTTTATTGGCGACGCTTCAATGAGCCCCTATGAGATCACCTATCCCGGTGGTTCAGTTGAACATTGGAACGAAGAAGCAGGCAACGTCTGGGTAAAACGCGTGACAGACCTTTATCAAAAAGCAGTCTGGCTCAATCCGGTACGGGAAAAGCACTGGGATTACACTCATTCCATCGGCATGATGAAAGAGTTGTTTGATCAGCGCATGTACCCTCTCACTCTGGAAGGCATGGATTCCGCCATGAAGGAACTTGTACGCTAGACGTGTTCCGTTTGATTAAATTCAATCAAACGACAAGAACTCGCTCCACCAAAGAGGTTAGAGCGCGGTGCGTGAATGCGAATGAACGCGACGAGTTCTGACAACACAGCGCATTTAACTTCCCCTTTTTGTAATTTTACAACTAGACTGCAAGTAGCATTGAGATCTAGACAGCAACTGCGCTTGGCAAAAAGCATGCTTCACACCTGTATCAAGGAAGAAGCTGCATCATGCTTTCAGCTGGGCGCAAGCTGATTGCATTAGGCAACAAGTGCACCAGAAGAGCTAAGAGGGGCTATGCTGTGAGCAAATCTATTTTGTGGCAACTATTTACAAGGACATCGGCAGGCACCATCGCCTTCATTGCGCCGTTCCTTGCTGCCAGTGCCAACGCAACAACTATTCCGCCGATTAACTCGCTTATTCCAGCGCTCATAATTGAAAGCTGCCTCGACAAAACCGACGCAGCTTTAGACAGCCCGGAATTCATCGACTGCCTGACCAACACCCTCACCAGACAACCTGAGGGCGATAACATACATAGCAGCGATCCGACGCACAGGCCTTCAACAGCGAACCATGTCGCCAACTCACCAGATCGTCTGGATGGCACCAACGTGGTTGTTTGCGCCTCTGAAAACGCTGGTTACACCAAGTGCAAGATCTCAAACGCCAACCGCAATTACGTCCAGTTGCTGCGCCAGACCTCCTCAGCACTCTGCAAACTCAATGAAAGCTGGGGCGTCGTCCCATCGCATCTTTGGACGGATAAAGGCTGTTCTGGCATCTTTTATGTTGGCAACAAACCATACGCTCGCAAAACCGTAAACACGGTAAGCGCCAGTTCGTCTTCACTAAAGAAGCAGATCAAGTCAGCCAGCTCAGGTGGTTTGATCACCCCCATTCCGCAGCTTCCTGAATTTACGAAGGACGGATGGCGTAAATGCGCTCTCGAATTTCAGGTTTGCGAGCTGCCCTACGCAACAACCGTTCGCTTCGGCAGGCCCGGCGCATTTTACGAGAAGTCTGCGAAAGGTGATGTACATTGCCGGACCGATTTCTTCGGAGACCCAGATCCTGCCGCAAGAAAAGCATGTTATTACAAGCTGAGGCGGGATAGCACATCTCCACAGGCAGCGCCTCCAACGCAAGTTGTGACACAAGACTTGCCACCATTGGAAAACAGCCAGATTGCACCGGAAGATGATCTGGCAATCAATGTGGCCGAACCACTCTGGAAGGCCCGCCGCGCCTGCTCCACACTGGGCAGCAAGATCATCGCAACAAAGAATTCCCTATCAGAGTTGCCGCCTGTCTATTTGGGCCTCGGCACCTTCACCAATCAACAAATGAACCAGAAACCGGTACTGGTACGAACAGGGGACAAACTCGCTGGTCGCGGCGTTTACCAAAGTCAGGGCATGTACGTACCCTTCAACTTTTCCTGCGCGCTCAACAGCAACGGAAGAGCCGCCCAACATTTTGTTTTCCATGAGCAAAACACAGATCTCATAACACAGGACCTTCTGCCAAACCCTGACAAGTTCCTTCAGGAAAAAGCTCCATTGAATGGATTTGACGGTCCCTATGTCTGGGTGTCTGGCCTTCCAACAGGTGCAGGCGACAAGAGCGCTGTTTTGGTTCATGGCGTACCAGAAACAGACGATACCGACTTTTACGCCCGTTGCCTGGCTGGAAGCGGTGATATCGAGATCATGTTTCAGTCAACCGTCCCTGCTTTGCAGGAAGGCGATAGTATCCTGATTTCGCTAAGCACAAGGCGGTTCAAGGAAAGCTATGTTGGCGTCGGCAGTTCGTTGAATCAGGAAGCCGGTGTTTCCCTGCCACTCCTCACTTTGAGCAATGGCTCTTCACTTTGGAACCGAATGGTGCGAGACAACGAGTTGAAGATCAATCTGGGCGGCTATGCTATCTACAACGTGAGCCTCAAAGGCAGCGCTAAGCACGTTCGCAACTTCATCAGCGCATGCAGCGCCAGCAAATAACCTAGGCTACGCAGTCTTGAAGTATTTGCCCGGCGTCGTGCCAAAGGCTTTGCGGAACTGAGAGATGAATGGGCTTGGCCCTTCATAGCCAAGTTTGAAAGCCACATCACCCACACTCCGGCCTGCAGAGAGCAACTCCAAAGCCCGAAACAGTTTGGCCTGCCCACACCACTTGCGATAGCTCCAACCCGTCTCATCAAAGAACCGCCGCTCAAACGTGCGCTGGGACATAAGCGTCCGCTCCGCAGCATCCGCAAGACTCGGCAAGTGCGCAGGGCATGACAGGATAGACTGGCAAAGCTCCTTCAAAAGCGCGTGGTTGACTGGCATCGGCAACTGCAGCGGCGCATCTGGTAAACTCTTCAATTGATCAACAATCACCTGCGCAATCCGCGCTGTCGCCCCATCAAGCGCATAGTCCCGGGGTGCTGCCATAATCTCTTGTATCAGCTCGCGTAAAAGCGGCGTCACTTGCACCACAACAGGCTTATCAGAAAGTCGCTCAGACCAGTCCTCTCGCAGATACAGGCTCCGAAATTGAGTTTTGATCGGATAGACAGTCCGGTGCATCATACCTCCGGGAACCCAGACTGCACGCTCTGGCGGTACAACAAATGTCCCCTCCTCAGTAAACACAGTCGTGGACCCTTGCATGATATGAACCAGCTGCCCGCGTGAATGCGCATGCGGCTCCCCCTGCCCGCCGATGGGCATATCTACCGCATAAGCAACAATGGGTTGCGGACGATCCACCTCATGTGGGTCTGCAAAAACATCAGCGTGAATAGGCATCAAACACCTCTTGGCGACTTCAAGATATTTTTTGGCAAACTAGTGCTATCACGTAAACAAACTTTTCGCTTACTTAATTGCAAAACTCATTTCTAAGAACGAAGCACCATGTTGAATATCATTAAAGACATCAGAGCCGACTGGCGCTCACCCTTTGTATTTTTGTTGGTCCTCACTGTCGCCTCACAGCTTTCATTTTCTGTGTGGTGGAACCTCATCAATAACTTTGCAGTCAACACGCTCGATTTCACCGGCCAAGAAATCGGCATTCAGCAGTCCATCCGCGAAATCCCCGGCCTGCTGGCATTCACTGTCATTTTCATGCTGTTGATCTTCAAAGAACAAACGTTCACGTTGATCTCCTTGGGTCTGATGGGCTTCGGCATTGCAATCACCGGATACTTCCCATCCGCGATCGGCTTTTACGCCACCACCCTCATCATGTCTTTCGGCTTCCACTACTACGAGACGCTCAAGCAGTCTCTATCCCTGCAGTGGTTACCCAAGAAAGACGCCCCAGCACTGCTCGGACAAATTATTGCGGTCTCATCGCTGGTCTCACTGTGTATCTACGGCTCGATCATGATCGGCTGGAAGACGTTCGATCTGTCCTATGAGCAAGTGTTCCTGTGGGCAGGGATTGCAGGCATGGCCCTGACCATCTTTGCAGCCTTTGCCTTCCCAAAGTACAAAGCACACGTGGAACAGCACAAAAAGCTGATCCTGCGCAAGCGCTACTGGCTTTACTATGCCCTCACGTTTATGAGTGGTGCCCGCCGTCAGATCTTTACAGTCTTCGCAGGCTTCCTGATGGTCGAACGCTTTGGCTACGAGGTGCATGAGGTCGCAGCTCTGTTCCTGCTGAATGGCGCAATCAACATGTTCGTCGCTCCAAAGATCGGCGCGTTCATCGGTCGGGTTGGAGAGCGTACCGCACTGACCTGTGAGTATGTCGGACTGATCATCGTTTTCTTGTCCTATGCCTTCGTCACCAACGTGTACGTGGCTGGCACCCTTTACGTGATCGACCATGCTTTCTTCGCCATGGCCATCGCAATGAAAACCTACTTCCAGAAGATCGCAGATCCGGCAGATATTGCACCAACCTCTGCTGTTGACTTCACCATCAACCACATCGCTGCTGTAGTGATCCCGGTAGTCTTCGGCACGATCTGGCTCTTCTCCCCTGCAATGGTGTTCATCGCAGGCGCATCCATGGCAACTATCAGTCTGATCCTGAGCCGCATGATCCCGCGCAATCCGGAGCCTGGCATGGAAACCGTTTGGGTCCCCGCCCGCCAGCCACAAGTAGTTGGCGCTGAATAGGCACCTCCAATCACGCAACAAAAAAGGCTGGCCCAATTGGACCAGCCTTTTTCATTCAAACTCTGTAATTGGTCAGCTCTGGCTTTCTGGAATATGAACCACGAGACCATCCATTTCATCAGTCACGCGGATCTGACAGGAAAGACGTGACGTGTCACGAACGTCCTGCGCAAAGTCGAGCATATCTTCTTCCATAGGCTCTGGTTCGCCAGTCTTGTCATTCCAGGCTGGGTCTACGTACACGTGACAGGTCGCGCAAGCGCAGGCACCACCACATTCCGCTTCAATTCCAGGAACCATGTTCTTAATCGCGTTCTCCATAACGGTAGAACCGGCAGCAGCATCCACCTCATGGCTTTCACCTGATGAGGTGATGAAAGTAATCTTTGGCATATTTAAAGTCGTCCCGACCCTGATTGGCTTATTCTGTTGTCTTCAGATACATGCAGGCGCCCAGCTATTCAAGAACTTCTGGACCAGACCTTATGGTCAAACCCGCGCAGCCAATCACACTTTACGAATTCTGCAGCTCTGTGAGATCCGCCGAGACCTCAGCAAGGCAACTCTCAACAGTCACCAGCAACGGCAAAGCTCCGGTCGCAGCTTCCCGCTCAGCTTGCTCCAGAGCCTCTCCAAGCGCAAAAGCACCAACGCCGCGCGCAGAGCCTTTAAAGCGATGCAAAAAGGCACAGAGTGCCGCTGACCCCATAGTCTCGTGCAAACCCCGACGGAACTCTTCTATCTGGACAGCAAACATCTCCAGGATCTGGCCCTGCAAATCCGGGTCATCAAACGTCACAGAAGAGAAGTGATCCCTACATATAGCACTTGTAGTTTTATGTAGTTCCATTGCTAAGTTTACACCACACCTTCAAACACAGTCAGATGACTCAAGGTTATCCGGATATTCTGGAAGATGATTCGCTTCAGTGACTCAAACCCTGCCACCACCAAGACTCCGCGGTGACTCTACCCCTCATTTCCTACTGGCAACGGAATCTAGTCCCCAAAAGAAAACACAGGTTTTTATTTCATGGTTAACAAGATCCTACTGCCCAGATTCAAATCTAGACTCGCGAACCTGTCACCAGCACTCACTGCCATTACACGTTAAAATTGACAAGGCGCTCTGTTAAAGATGGTTAACAAGATTTTTCGAATTACCATCGCGTTCCAGCATTGCACGTCCCTTATCGGTCAGCTTGCAAACGAGCCAATCCGGCTTCAACGGGTTGGAAAACCAAGGCTCCGCCCACCCTGCTGCAATACACGCCCGCACAGTTGCAGCTGGCACTTGTCGACCACTCTCATCGAACAGCGGTAACTTTCCACCTGCTTCGTTAAGACTTCGCCTTAACCATTTGAGTTGTGTAGGACTCGGACGATTGGAACCTTTAGAACTGACTGGAGAATTTTCGCGATTAGCCATAGTGAGTTCCCCCCAAAATTGCTGCCTGTGACTTATCGTAGGGCACCTAAAAATCCCGGCAACTTCTGTTGTACAGTCCACCGGATTGTGCCATTAGGTTAAGGGTAGCTGCAAGGTGGGGAAATCTAAATCTTAATGTACCGTTAACATTAACGGTCTGCTTTGATTCTGAAAACTCCCTGTTTTTGGCCCTAGAAGTTCGACGGTGCTCTCAATTCAGAGCTGTCGGATTACATGGAGCCAAACCTATTGTTGTCTGAAATGCGTTCTTGTTTGGGACGAATGTATTTCGCGTAGGACGGACACCTTGTGGTGACGGCGCTGGCACAAAAGGCGAAAGATGTGCTGACGACCGGCAAGTAGAGAGTACGGACGCGAGGCGAGATATGGCGAACACCCCGAAGGCGAAAGCTCCATCGGAAGTGGCTCTGTCAGCGGTAGAAGAAGCCCTTCAGGCGGATTTTGGCGCTCCACAAGAGTCTATTTTATCCAGTGAACAGGAAAGCACCACTGCGGAAACCCCGCAAATGTCTGCTAGCCCTGCAACGGAGTCTGTAACAACAGCTCCTTCCTCTGATAAAAAACTGGCTCAGCTTGTAGAAGAAAACCAAGCAACGAGACAGGTTCGCAAACGTGGCCGTGGTGGCCGCCCGCCCACAGCAAGTAACGATGACCGCCAATCCATTGGCTCGCTGATGTTTGCTCTGCAGCGCAAGCCGTCTGCAGCTCCGTTCTGGTTCGCATTTGCAGTCTCCGTTGTCTGGGCCAGCCTAGGCTTGGCAATGTCTTGGGGCTCATTCGCTGCTCAGCTTGAAAAATCATCCTCCTTCTCAGGCGTATTTGAAAACCCAACACTGGTTCTCATCTCCGTCTTTATTGTTGTTCCAATCGCATTTGTCTGGGTTATGGCTCTCCTGTTCTGGCGAGCACAGGAAATGCGCAACGTCGCACGGGGCATGACCGAAGTTGCTCTTCGTCTTGCTGAGCCTGAAGATGTTGCAAAAGAAAGTATCCTGAACGTTGGTCAGGCAATCCGCCGCGAAGCTGCCGCCATGGGTGACGGTATTGAACGCGCGATTGCACGTGCCAGCGAGCTGGAAGTTCTCATTCATAAGGAAGTCTCTTCTCTTGAGAACTCCTATAATGACAATGAACTGAAAATTCGCCGTTTGGTGGAAGAGCTTGTCAGCCAGCGTGAAGCCATTCAGGCAAACGCAGAGCTGGTCCGTGAAACCATCTCCGGCTCCCACGAAAATCTTGCATCACAGCTCGCGAACACATCAGAGGAATTCGCCTCCTCTGTTGATCGTGCCCGGGAACGCCTAACCGGTTCGATCGACGCTACGCTTGAGCAGATGACAAGCAAGATCGAAAATCGCGTCACAGAAGCAACCGACAGCTTCACTGAAGCTGGTAGCGAAATGGTCTCCTCGCTGACCGTTCGCTCCGATGATTATGTCGAGCGCCTCACCTCTACCGGTTCTGAGCTGGTTGAAACACTCTCAGACACAGGCTCCAAGCTCTCTGAAACACTTCACGAGCGCGGATCTTCCATCAATGAAGAGTTCTCCTCTACTGCAAACTCATTCATTGATAACCTGACCGAGCGTGGCACAGACCTCAACACCCGTCTTTCTGAAACCTCAGAAGCACTCGTTGACAATCTGGCGAGCCGCAGCGATGAAATCACCGCTTCCTTGTCCTCCACCGGAACTGAAATTGTTGAGGGTCTTTCCTCTCGCGGCAATGAAATCAGCGACCTGTTGGCCGAACGTGGCGACGCTCTGAATGCAACACTCGGTGCTGCTGGCGCAGAACTGTCTACAACCATCACAGACCAGACAGAAGCCATGAAGGGCGTTCTGCAGGCTCAGGGTACTGAACTGACTGCGTCTATTGAAGAGACAGTCTCATCTGTAACCGCACAGTTTGTTGGGGCAAGCTCTGAGCTGACACAAACTCTGGTAACCACATCCGGTGATGTTGTTGGCCAGATCAGCGCAGCAAACACAGAACTGAACTCCACACTGACCAACGGTCTTTCTGAGTTTACATCCAGCGTTTCGCAAACCAGCTCCGAGCTGGCACAGACATTGGTGATCACCACATCAACCGTCACCGAACAACTGACCGAAGCGAATGCGTCCCTCACAGACACGCTCAACGTTTCTGTTCAGTCCATCAGTTCTGCGGCAGAAGGTGCAAGCTCGCAGATTGGTGCTGTTCTTACAAACGGTGTTACAGAGTTGAGCACAAGCGTCACAAGCGCAAGCTCCGAACTCTCGCAAGCTCTGGCAACAACAACCTCCACTGTGACCGATCAGATCAACAGTGCAAACGACACCCTGACAGAAACAATGAACCTTGGCGTTGTTTCCATTAATCAGAGCGTCGAAACAGCAGGTTCTGAGCTGACAACGACACTTCTCACCGCTTCCAGCGAAGTTACCGAGAAGATCACCACAGCAAACGACAACTTGACTGAGACCCTGAAGGGCGGCATCGATACCATCACCCGTACAGTTGATGGCGTCAGCGGCGAACTCTCCCAGTCTCTGGACAGCGGCGTCGAACTTCTGTCCCAAACAGTCAGCAACACAACCTCTGTCATGGCAGAGACAATGGAAAGCGGCGTAACCAATCTCAACGAGAGTGTTTACGGTGTATCCGCACAGCTGACAGAAACACTGGACACCAGCGCATCCAACTTCACAGCATCTGTGTCTGGCGCAACCGCCAACATCACAGAAGCTCTGGAAGACGGTGTTTCCAGTCTCAGCACCACTGTTTCTGGTGCAAAAGAGCATATCTCCGAGGCTTTGGAAGGCGGCGTTGTCACACTCAGCGAAACCGTCAATGCTGCAGGTTCCCAGATCTCCACGATCATGGACAGCGGTGTGGGCAGCCTGACCGACTCGGTCAAAACTGCAGACACAATCATTTCCGAAACGCTGAACACAGGCGTCGGCAGCCTCAACGAGACTGTCAATGCAGCAAGCTCCCAGATCTCCACGATCATGGACAGCGGTGTGGGCAGCCTGACCGACTCGGTCAAAACTACAAGTACAATCATTTCTGAAACACTGGGCACTGGCGTTGACAATCTCAATGAGACCGTCAATTCCGCAAGCGCACAAATCTCAACGCTTATGGAAACCGGTGTTGGCAGCTTGAACGAGACCGTGAACACGGCCAATACTCAGCTGACAGATACGCTGAACCTGACAGTTACAACAGTTTCCGATCAGTTCGGCAGCGCAAACGCACAGCTGCATGAAACGCTCGAAACCTCTATCTCTGGCATCACCAATCACTTCACCTCCGCAAGCACACGTCTTTCCGACGAGATCCTTACCCGCGGTGAAGAAATCAACGCCAACCTGTCTCTTACAAGTGGCCGCCTGATCGACACGATCACAGGCCGCACCGAAGAAATGATGGGTGTTGTTGATGAGCGTGTGACCAATCTGGACACTGCCCTGCGTTCAACCGGCGAACAGGCAGCAGAAGGCATTGCAAACCGTGGTCGCGAGATCAACGAAGCAATCGCCGTTCAGTGCACCGACTTCATCGACACTCTGTCCCATCGCTCCACCGAGGTTTCCGAAGTGTTGCGCGGCGCTGGTGAAAGCATCATTGCGGATCTGTCTCTGCGTGGTGGTGACATCGCAACCCGTCTGGATGACACGGCAAACACACTCGGCACCACCATCACTGTCAGCGGCGGCGAGCTGGCTGACCGTCTTGGCAACGTCAGCACTCAGATCTATGAGAGCATCACCATCAACGGTGCAGAGCTTGACCAACGTCTGGCAGAGCGCGGCGCAGAAGTTGCTGACACCATCAGCAAACAGACATCCGCCTTCAAGACCGCTCTTGAAAGCACAACAACTGACATCACCGGCGCACTTGGCCTGCGCACTGAGGAACTGGCTGACAAACTGGCTGACACCGGTACACAGCTGGCATACCTCATCGGCTCTCGTGGTGAGCGCGTAACAGCTGATCTGACCGAAATCGGCGATCGCATTACCGAAACCCTCGACATCCGTGGCCGCGCTTTGAACGATGGTCTAGCCAGCAAACTGGCAGAACTGGAACAGGTTGTTACCGAAAGCGGTTCCGATCTTGTTCAGTCTCTCGATTTGCGCAGTCAGAACATCGGCGAATCCTTCGACAACCGCATCGAGACACTCGACGCGAAACTCGAAGAACGCACCAACACCTTTGAGCAGAGCTTCGATACACGCGCAGCAGCCCTCACCGAGACCATCGAAAGCCGCACCACCAAGCTGGCAGACGCGGTCGAACAGGGCACTGGCATCATCGCAAGCACTCTGGAAGAGAAAACCCAATCCATCTCCAGGATCCTCGAAGATCGTACCGACATCATTGCGGTCAATCTCTCCGAGCGAGTGGAACAGGTTGGTGTCTCTCTCTCCAATCGTGCAGAGAAGATCGGCGAAATCCTCGCTCAGCGTTCCGAAGCTATCGAAGAGACAATCTCTACAAGCCTGTCCACCTTCGATCAGGCAGTCGGCGACAAGGTTGAAGCAGCTGCAACTGTCATCTCTGACCGTGCAGAACACCTTGCAGACTCTCTGTCCACCGGCACAGAGCGCATCGATCAGGCTCTGGACGCACGCGCCAAGCAGATCTCTGAAACTCTGGTCAGCCGTACCCGCGAGATTGCCAAGGCATTCCACGACGGCCAGACCGAGATCAACGAAGCTCTCGACAGTCGTCTGGAAGAAGCTGGCAGCATCATCGTTCAGCAGTCCAAGAACCTCACCGACGCTCTGTCCGAGCAGGTCGCAGAGATCAACGTTTCTCTTGGCTCCAAAGTGTTCGAAGTTGCAGAAACACTCGACACCCGCTCCAAAGCTCTCGAAACGATCCTCAACGATCGCCTCGAAGCAATCTCCTCCACCATGGGAGACGAGAGCGAGAAGGCAGCAACCACGCTTACAAGCGCAATGGCAGAGGCAACCTCTTCCCTTGGCTCCGAAAGCACCCGTGTTCGCGACCTTATCCTCGAAGTCGTTGGTCAGGCATCCGATCGTCTTGCTCAGGAACGTGACCTCACAACCGAGAAGGTTGTCAGCAGCGTAGAGCAGCTGTCCGGCACACTGAGCAAAGAAGGCGAGCGTCTGCAAGAAATCGTTTCCAACTCCATCGGCGAAGCTCGCAACTCTCTGGAAGGCGAAGGCGAGAAAGTAGCAGCAGCTGTTTCCGATGCCATGGCAACCGTACGCGGTACGCTCACCAAGGAAGGCGACGAAGTCGCACAGCGCGTTCTCAGCACCGTGGCTCAGGCAGCAAATGCTCTGGCCGTGGAAAGCGAAAACGCCCGCGCCATGTACACCGCAACCCTGGCTGAAATGTCTGGTGCCCTCACCGGCGAAAGCGACAAGGTTCGTGGTGATCTGTCCCAGACTATCGAGCTGGTAACTGGCCGCCTCTCCGCAGAAAGCGAACGCTCCAAGACAATCCTCGCAGAATCTGCAGAAGACGTCCGCAAGCTTCTGGCTGGCGAAACCGACGAAGTTCGTGCTCGCGTCTTCACCACCATCGAAGAAGCAGCAGGCACCTTGTCTACCCGCGTCAAGTCCGTGGCCGACGAGCTGCTGGTTAAAGCCGAGAACCTCAACGATGCCTTCGGCAGTCGCTCTGCTGAGCTTTCAGAGATCATCGGCAAGGACGGCAGCGAGTTGATCACTGCCATCGAAAACCGTGCTCATGACCTCACCACACGCGTCAACGAAGTCCAGAACGCAATTCTGGATGCAGTGGCAGTGAAGGGCCGTGAAGTCTCTGACCGCTTTGCACAGAACGGTCTGCAGGCAACACGCGATCTCGTTGAAGCTGGCGACAAGATCGTGACTGCAATCGATGAGCGCAGCAACATCGCAACAACCCGTCTGGACGACAGCCGTGAGCGTATGCAGGCCGACATGAACGTCTTGCTTAACGCAGTCTCCACAAAGGGTCAGGAAGTTGCAGAGACCGTCACCCGTCAGGGTGCAGTCGCAACCGATGCTCTGACACAAACCATCGATGGCATCGGCAACACCATCGAAGATCGCACCCGGATGGCTGTGAACGTGATGACAGGTACCAAAGAGCGTCTGGAAACAGATGTCTCCGAAATCCTGACACGCCTCAACGCATCCAACGGAAGCCTTCGTCAGATCCTTGCATCCGCAAGCGAGAACCTGTCTGAAGTTGAAACCAACCTCGCAAACCGCGCAGGTGAGTTCAGAACCGCGATCGACCGTGCAGTTACCGAGACTGAAGCAGCAAACGCCACCATCGAGAACCAGGTCGGCCAGCTCCGCAACACAACACATACCGTGCTTGCAGACGCTGCGAAGATCGCGGGCCGCATGGAAGACCAGAACCAGCTTCTCGGTCAGGCCATCGCGGATCTGGAAGCAACCAACACCCATGTTGACAGTCGCTTCACAGATCGCCGCATGGCAATCGAAATGGTTGCAGACACGCTGATCAAGAAAACATCTGATGTTGAAGTGCTCATGGCGAACTACACCAACACCCTTGGTGACACGCTTGAAGTTGCTGACGACAAGGCTCGCGAAGTTTCTGGCATGCTCCGTGCTGCTGCAGAAGCTGCGACCAAGTCTGTGACTGAGCAGTTCGAAAGCATGCGCATGACCGCTGGTATGGAAGGTCAGAAGGCACGTGATGCAGTTAAAGCTGCCCACGATGATATCCTTCATGACATGAAGTCCACCGTCACTGAAGCATCCGAGCGCTTTACCGATGCAACATCTCGCATGCGTGAAGTTGCCCGTTCAGTGCACCATGAGCTGGAAGCAACCCGCTCTGAACTGAATGCAGGTATTCTGGCTCTACCGGATGAAGCAGAAGCGTCTACCTCTGCACTGCGTCGTATCGTGAGCGAACAGGTGAAGGCACTGGAGGAACTCTCCACCATCGTGTCCCGCCAGTCCTCTCAGTTCGATGTGTCCACGCCAGCAGAACCAGCCCGCGCAGTCAACGCTGCTCCGGCAGCCGTGGCAGCGACCAGCCAATACGCAGCAGCTGAAGCACCAACACTGCAGCAAGTTGCAGCCACCGGAGCAAAGCCTGCCCGTATGGCCCCAAGCCCTCGCCGCATGGAAGCACCAGCTCCACGCGCAAAGCGTCCGCAACCAGCGCCAGCAGCTGCACCGCAGGGAAACGGCACATCCAAGGGCTGGATCAGCGACCTGCTCCGCCGCGCTTCAGACGATGAAGACACAATGGGCGGACATCCGCGTGACACAGCAAACGCACGCACCCCGCAGCACATGGTTGAATCCCTCAACTCCCTGAGCATGGACATTGCTCGTGCAGTTGATCATGAAACCTTTGTGGATCTGTGGGAGCGTTACAAGCGTGGCGAACGTGATGTCTTCACCCGTCGCCTGTACACCCTGCAAGGTCAGCAGACCTTCGACGAGATCCGCCAGAAATATGGCCGCGATCCTGAGTTCCGCAGCGCAGTTGAGCGTTACATTCAGGACTTCGAGCAACTTCTGTCCCAGGTCTCCAGAAGCGACAGCGACAATCAGCTCGGTCAGACCTACCTGACCTCTGATACCGGCAAGGTCTACACCATGCTTGCTCACGCAAGTGGCCGCTTCGACTAAGCGCGACAAACAATCAAACTCAAAAAGGCTCCTGAAATTTTCAGGAGCCTTTTTTGATAGGCCGACACAATAACACCGGTCTCCGTACTCGCTGCCCTTGTCTCCTGCCCCTCATACCTCTCAGATCCTATGGTCTCCGACCCTAAAACTCTCTCAATCGCATCCTACAACTCGGGGATGTTTGATCCTCAGAGGAAGCGATAGGGTGTGCTTCACAAGAGCAAAGGCGGATAAGAGCGATGCAGGCAACGTGGCGGCGAAATTCCTTAAAAAGCGCATTGGAACACATCCACTCAACAATGCAGCTGAAGTTCGGGTTCCGGTTGTGGGATGGCACACATGTTCCCGCCAATCCGCCTCCAGCAATCATTGCAATCAATGATCCCGGTGTGATCTCGGCCCTTTTGCGACGCCCCAGGATTGAGACACTCGTTGATGCATGGGTACAAAAGCGGGTCGATATCGAAGGGGTAAACCTCTTTGAGATGGCAGAATTGCGCCCACCCGGAAAAGCAAGCAAGCTCGCCAAAAACCTAAACCACCTCCTACTCGCAAAAGCAGTCTTGCCCTTTCTGTTCGCTCCCTCAAAACGCCGTGTTAGCTCAGAGGTAAAAGGAGAAGGTGCCCGTGATGGCAGCGAGACCTCAAACAAACGCAATATCGCCCACCACTATGATGTCTCAAATGAGTTCTACGCGTTATTCCTTGATGAACAAATGCTCTACACCTGCGCCTATTTCACGAAGGCCGAAAACACACTGGATCAGGCACAGCGCGACAAGCTGGATATGATCTGTCGGAAGTTGCGGTTGGAACCGGGAGACCGCCTGTTGGACATCGGGTGTGGTTGGGGCGCTCTCATTTGCCATGCAGCAGAACACTACGGCGTCACTGCCAAAGGCGTGACACTCTCTGAGCAGCAAGTCTTGCTGGGCCGCAAAACCATTGCCGAACGAGGCTTGGAAGACCGTGTCTCAATCGAACTGCAGGACTTCTCCAAGCTCTCTGGCACTTTCACGAAAATCTCGTCCATCGGCATGTTTGAGCATGTTGGCCTTGCCAATCATGAAGGATACTTCCAAGCAGTGAAGCGTCTGCTGGAGCCACGCGGGATCTACCTGCACCATGCCATTACAAGACCGGGCAAGCGCACAGAGAAGAAATTCAGGAAAAAGCCTGCCGAATACAAAGCACTGATCCGCTACATCTTTCCTGGTGGAGAGCTCGACCACATCGGCATGAGCCTCCGCAACCTTGAGGCCACAGGCTTTGAAGTGCACGATGTGGAAGGCTGGCGGGAACATTACGCTTACACCACCTCCCACTGGGCAACACGGCTTATGTCACGCAAGGAGGAGGCGATCGCTCTGGTGGGAGAAGAAACCTTCAGAATGTGGGCGCTGTATCTGGCAGGAGTCTCACTGGCATTTGAACGCGGTTCCGCACAAATATTCCAGACCGTCGCAACCCGAAAAACAAAAAGCTTCTCCGGGATGCCTCTGACACGAGCCTCCCTGTACAAACGAGAGAATGAGACCTGCTAGCGATCAGATGCCCTATGAACTCGTCAGAAGCGGTTGCGGCAATCAGCTCACCAGAACAAACGCAATAGCCCACATGACAACAGCGATGACACCATCAAGAACTCGCCAGGAGGTGGGATTTGCAAATATTGGCCGCAGCAAACGGGCGCCATATCCCAGGGAGAAGAAGAACACGAAGGACGCCACGACAGCACCCATACCAAAAATGTATTCAGCACCTTCATGGCGACTGGCAACAGACCCAACAAGCAGCACTGTATCCAGATAGACATGAGGGTTCAAAAACGTAAGCGACAACACCACAACAAGTGTACCAACAATCCCTGCAGTTTTGTCCTCATCCGGACTGAGGGCCGCCCCTCCTCTGATTGCGGACAAAGCGCTGCGAGCACCGTAAAGAGTTAGGAAACCAGCCCCGCCATACCGTAGAAATGGCTCTAACTCGGGAATTGTCGCAGATATTGCCGCGAGGCTGGATATTCCAACCGTAATCAGAAAGGCATCACTAACAGCACATGTGATGCAGGTCAGGAAAACATGCTCTCCTCGCAAGCCCTGCCTCAGCACAAAAGCGTTTTGTGAGCCAATTGCGAAGATCAAACTAAGACCAAGAGAAAAGCCGGAAAAGGCAACTGATAAGACTGACATTGGGTTTCCTAAGAGGAAAATTGAGAACTCATTGCCAACTTGACTACCTCGCCCTTCATCATTAGTAAAATTCAAATACCTTCTTCTACATTAGAGATTCTAATGGATTTTGACCGAGCACAACTGGCCGCATTCGCATCAATCCTCACCACTGGTACATTTGAGAGAGCAGCACAACACCTCGGCATCACGCAATCCGCAGTATCTCAGCGCCTGAAGGCCCTTGAAGAGAAGCTTGGTTGCGTCCTCATAATACGAGGTACACCATGTGTCACCACCACTCAGGGAGAAGTGCTGCTTCGACACGCCAACGAAGTTGCTTTGCTGGAGAAACAGGTCAAAGAGGAAATTGGCTTTTCGAGCGAGACCAGCAACCTGACCAGCCTCCAGATAGCAGTCAACGCAGACAGCCTTGCCACGTGGTTCATAGATGCACTCGCACAGGTGGACGGCTTTCTGTTCGACCTGAAAATCGATGACCAGAACCACAGTGCAGACTGGCTGCGACGCGGGGAAGTTCAGGCCGCTGTCAGCGCGGAACCGACTCCTATACGCGGATGCGATTGCTTTCCATTGGCCGCCCTGCGTTACCGTGCAACCGCAAGCCCGGCATTCGTAAAGCGATGGTTTCCGGACGGCGTAACCCTTGAGGCACTAAAGCTCACCCCAGCACTCACTTACAACGTCAAAGACACGCTGCAGACAGAGTGGTTACGCTCGGTTTTTGGTGAAAGCATTTTCCCAAACACCCATTGGCTCCCAAGCCCTCAGGCATTTATCGACGCCACAGTCAATCACATCGGTTGGGGCATGAACCCAAGCATTCTGGTCGACCCACTCATTGAGCAAGGGAAGCTGGTTGAGCTGATCCCGGACACGCCATACGACACAAAACTTTTCTGGCATACAAGCCGGGCAACAGCCCACACAATAGCTCCCCTCACAACAGCCATACGCCAGGCAGCAAGATCAGCACTGGCAGACTAAGGCCAGATGTGAGTAGCCTGAACAAGCATCTCTGTTTTCCAGAGCACGATACATACGCCTTGGTACAAATTGTTAAATTGACCCAGAAATCAACATCATAGTAGTTCTCCTTACCTGCGCCAGTGTATCGGGCACACCTCCGCATCGAACTGAGCAGCTCCTTCTCATCGGGCAACGCAAGGAATGCTGACATGAACTACCCAAACATCGCAATTCTCGGGGCCGGAACAATCGGCATGAGTTGGACAGCGCTGTTTGCAGCCACGGGTCGGCAAGTCACAGTTTATGATCCCTCACCGGAAACAGAAGATCGGGTGACCGCTCTGGTAAAAAATGCTGCAGAAACGCTTGCTACACTTGGATGGCAACATGCCGGTGACATATCAAAATTACGGTTTACAAACGACCCTGTGGCAGCAGTATCAGACGCCGACTTCATTCAGGAGAGCGTGCCGGAGCGGCTGGAGATCAAACACGGGCTCTACCAGCAGATCGAACCACACCTGAAACCAGAAGTCATCATTGGCAGCTCAACCTCCGGTTTGAAACTCTCTGAGATGCAGGCAGGATTTAACAACCCAGGCCGTTTCATCTTGGCCCATCCGTTCAATCCACCACATCTCATCCCATTGGTAGAGTTGATGGACAACGAGAAAACGGATACTGGCGTGCTCCAATCGGCAAAAGACTTTTACGAAAGCATCGGTAAAGTCTGCGTACGCCTCAACAAAGAAGTTCCCGGGCACATTGCAAACCGGCTACAGGCAGCAATCTGGCGCGAGACCATTCATCTTGCGATGGAAGGTGTCGCCAGCGTCGAGGATATAGACAAAGCCGTTACTTATGGCCCCGGCCTCCGTTGGGCCGCTATGGGTCCAAACACACTCTTGCATCTGGGCGGCGGTGAAGGTGGCATCCGTTCGTTCTGTGATCACCTCGGCGGTCCTTTCCAAAGCTGGTGGGACGATCTAGGCGCCCCAAGGATCACACCAGAGGTGGTGGATACACTCGAAGACGGCGTGAAAGCCTCATTGGAAAACACATCCATGCAGGAACTGGCAAAGCGCCGAGATGATCTTGTTCTGCAATTTGTTTTGTCGGGGCAAACCAAGAAAGAGAAAAGCCCGGCCTAAACCAAGCTGACACCCAGCCCACCAAGCGCTGGTCCTATGTTCTTTTCCAACCCGTCCCTACCATGAGCACATGCACAACAAAGGAGAGTGTCATGTGCTCATCAACGGGTTCCGCAAAACCAACAGTTCTGATCGAGAATGACCGCGTAAAAGTCACCGAATGGCGGTTCAAACAACGTGGAGATAACACGGGCTGGCATCGCCATGCCTACGACTACATCGTAGTCCCGCTCTTTGATGGCGCTCTGGAAATCAATTTAGGCAATGGGGAAACAATGGAAGCCGCTATGCAAAACGGTGTTCCATACTTCAAAGAGATTGGCGTAGAGCACGACGTCATCAACGCCAACAACTTCGAATGCGCATTCGTCGAAATTGAACTCCTTGAAGCCCGTCGATAAACACCGGATTTGAACCCGCCTACTTCACCGCCCCTGCGACCTCGATCGCAGCCGGTGCAACAGCAGCAACCTGTCGTTTGCCTGCATCCTGCTGGCTGTTCAGTGCAGCGCGTTTGGCAGCAGCCTTTGCGCGGGGGATGCGGCCAACAGTATTGATAGACCAGCTGGTGATCTGGGCGAGCACATTGTCTGAGGCAGCATTAAGTGCCGGAATTGCATCAGTGACTGTATCTCCGGTTGTCGGCACACTCGCCGCAAACACACGCATGCCGATGGAGCGGCCATCCCGGTCATCCACGATACGTGCAGCCACTTCCACATAAGCTTTGTCACCACCATCTACCTGCAGCTCAAAAGCCCGCAGAGTGGTTTGCAGTTGGTAGTCGATCAACAACCCCTGCCCCGGTTGCGAAACCCCTCGCAGCTTGCCGGTGTTCTCCAGCGTCTCAACGAGCTTCGCCTGAAAGACGCGCGGCAGTGTGTCTGTCCATGCCACCTTCGGGAAGTAGGAGTAAATTGGGCCACCGCCCTGTGTCACAGCAATATTGCTCGTATCCAATGCCTGAAGAGCAACTGGTGTCGCCACAAGCATTTGATAATCAGAGGCACGGACTTTAACAGGAACATCGCGCGGCGCAGTCAAACCATACAGAGCTTCAGGACCACTTGCCCCACACCCTGCAAGACCACCCAGCAGAACGGCACCAACAACGATTTTTTTAAGTGTCGAACCGAACACGCCGAGCTCCAGCCTACTGCCATTAGCCACTCGCACGTTTTCGAGTCGCTTATCTACATTTTTGTCAAACATTTCAAAAAACTCAACGCCGCTGCGCACCATTAAAGACAGGTGTGTCCGATCCGCCGAAAATCACACGATTTGGGTTACGGTCAAAATTGCTCACAGCACGCCGAATTTCAATAAGTGTCTGGTTTAACTGCTGCATTGCTGCAGTAAAGTCCTGTCCGCCTTGCTGACTCAGTTTCAACAGGGCAGCAGAGATTGGCTCCGCCCGCAAGGCAAACGCATCTGCAACCTTGCGGATGGAGGCCGCAGCCTCAGTCGCTTCCTTGATAAAGCCCTGCCCATCAGCTGAAACCATACCGTTTACTTTTTCCAAAATCGTGTTCACACGAACGGAGGCGGCATTCAGATTGGTTGCAATGCTCTTCGCCTGATCAATCACTTTGTCGACGTCCGGCACCTTCTTCTTCAGTTCCATGGTCATGTCATTGACGGACTTTGCAGCATTCTGGATTTCATCAATTGCTTTAGCAAGATCAGGCGTCTTCTCAGCAAGAGTAGTCGCCACCTTGTCAGCCGAAGCAACAATATTGGAGACTTTCGCAGGGTCGATGGCTTCCACAATACCGTTGGTGTTGGAGATCAGAGAGTTCGCATTGTCCATGGTTTCGCTCAGCTGATCAGAGGCAGCGCTCAGGTTCGTTCCAACTTCACGGGCCGAAACGATCACACTGTCGATCTCCTTATTGCGACTGGCAATGGTATTGCTCACTTCACGAATATTCGCCGTGGCAGCACCTGCATCATCAATAACTTTTGCGATCACTTGATTTTTGTCAGAAAGCGTTTTGGTCACCGTCTCAACCGAGGTCACGATATTACCGACCTGCTCTGACTTCACCATACTCAGGATACGGTTTGCATTCTTCGTGGTCAGCACAATCTCGTTGGAGGCCGTCTCAGCATTCTTCACGATACGGTCGATGGCGTCTTTATTCTTGGTCAGTTCAACAGTCAGCTGCCGCGCGTTTTCAGCAACAACGGAAGCAGAGGAAAGCATGGTGTTGATATCGCCGCGACGCTCAGTCAGCACACCACCAAGATCAGACGCACCTTTCAAAATGCGCTCAACCTCTTCAGGCTTAACGGCTCCAATCACAGCTTCAATCTGATCAAGTTCATCGGAAAGCTCTGTCGTAAAGTTCACCAGCTGATCAGAGGCCAGCTTGCCGTTGGCAATGATGTCACCAACACCATCTGCTGAGGCAGACAGTTTCTTGGTCATGGCCTCAACATTGGTGACGATCTCGCCCAGTTTGTCCGGAGGGACATTCGCCAGCAGGTCTTCACCGCGATCAACCAGTTTGCCAATCCGGCCCGAGAGCCCCGTCAGCGCTTTACTTGTCTCAGTTACACCAGCAAGAAAATCATCAACACCCTTGGCATTGTTTGCCAGCGCTTGGGTAAAGACCTCTACGTTCTTTATGGTCTTTTCCACTTCAGGCCGCGCAGTCATCACCAGCTCATCAATATGCGCCAGCGTGGAATCCGCCTTACGCATGATGTCTTTGGCACCTTCCAGCAAATCCTCAAACTGAGACCTGCGCGCATACATAACCGGAACAGTATCAGCTGCTTTGGAGAACAACGCCGGACTGTCAGAGGATCCGCCGGACAGATCCACATAAGCCACGCCCGTCAGCCCGGTAAACCCAAGAGACGCAACGGTGTCACGACGCAACGGAGCATTGGCATCAACGCGCACAATCGCAACAACAAGCTTAGGGTTTTCAGGGTCGTATGTCAGCGCACTCACATCACCGATCTTGATGCCGTTAAACAGCACCTGACCACCAATCGGCAGACCCGTGACTGCACCGGGGAAAATGATTTTGATATCACGCCGGCTTGAGCGGTCACCCGCACTCAGCAGCCAGAACGTAAACAGGAAGGCAATGCCAACAACAGTTAGAACGAATGCACCAATAGCGATATTATTTGCGCGGGTTTCCATGCATCCTCCTCACACCCGTTTGAGGGCACGTGCCCCACGGAAATAGGACTTAACCCAAGGGTGCTCCACCTGCATCATTTCCTCAATGGTTCCTTCAACCAGAACCCTGCGTTCGCCCAAAACGGCAATACGATCACAAATACTATGCAGACTATCCAGATCATGGGTCACCATGTAAACCGTAAGCCCCAGAGTTTCTTTCAGTTTTACAATAAGATCATCAAAATCAGCCGCCCCGATCGGATCAAGACCGGAAGTGGGCTCATCTAGGAACAATAAGTCAGGGTCCAGCGACAAGGACCGCGCCAGCGCAGCCCTTTTGATCATACCGCCAGAAAGCTCGGAGGGCAGCTTATCAGCCGCATCCAATGGCAGGCCGACCATCTCAATCTTCAGCAAAGCCAGCTCATCCCGCAATCGCGGCGACAGCTTCAGGTGCTCACGCATCGGCACCTGAATATTCTGCTTCACAGTGAGAGAGGAGAACAATGCTCCCTGCTGAAACAACACCCCCCAGCGCTGCTCTATCTCACGGCGCATGGCATCTGTTGCTTCGTCAAAATCCTGCCCGAATACCTCAATGGAACCGGACCGTCGCGGCGTCAGTCCCAGCACAGCACGCATGAGCACGGACTTGCCCATACCAGACGCGCCAACAAAACCAAGCACTTCACCGCGGTAAACGTCCATGTTCAGGTTCTCAAGAACCAGTTTGTTTCCAAAGCCGACAGTAACATCGCGCACCCGAAGCAAAATCTCCCGATCATCAACCGCACGATGACCTGAGCCCAATCCGTTCACCGGCCCTGATTGTCCTTGTCCCATACTGGTTAAAACCCGATAGACGCGAAGAACACAGCAAAAACTCCATCCACCACGATGACCATAAATATAGCTTTCACAACAGAAACAGTCGTATGACGCCCAAGTGACTCTGAAGAGCCCTCAACTTTCATACCTTCCATACACGCGATAAGCCCGATGATCAGGGCCATAAACGGCGCTTTCACAATGCCAACCATCAATGTGTCAACAGTAACAGCCGCCTGCAGTTGTGCAATGAAGGAATGAGGTACAATGCCCAGATACCACCAACAGGTCAGCCCCGCCCCAAACAACGCCGCGATGTTCGCTAGAAACACGAGGATCGGAAGCGCGATCATCAGCGCCACCAAACGCGGCAGGATCAGCACTTCGGTCACCCGCAGACCGGTCACCTGAAGCGCATCAATCTCTTCCTGCATCTTCATGGAACCAAGCTCTGCCGTGTAAGCAGAACCGGATCGTCCAGCCACCATAATGGCTGTCAGAATAACGCCAATCTCGCGCAGAACCAGAATGCCGGAGAGATCCACCACAAAGATCTCAGCACCAAACTGCTTCAGATAAAACCCGCCCTGCTGCGCAATAATTCCGCCGATCAGAAAGCTCATCAGGCACACAATCGGAACCGCACCCATGCACGAGCGCTGAAACTGAACGCCGATGGAAATAGGCCTCAACCGGCTTGGATGCGTCGCGGCGGCGGTGATCGTCGCGGTCAACCCACCCAGCATGGCCAGAATATCGCGCGTATCACGGCCCAGCTGGCGTGTCGCCTCGCCCACGGCTTCCAGATAATTGACGAAAGAGTTACCAGAGTGTTCTTCGGTGGGATTGTCGACGTCTTGCCGGTCAACTTCCTTCAGCAGGATGTCAAAACGCTCATCTTCATAGATGAACTTGACCTCTCGCCCCTGTTCGGCTTGCTCCATTTGGAACCGCTGCAGCAACCAGGCACCAGCCGTATCAAGAAAACTAACCGCCTTTAAATCCACGCAAATTACGGAATGGCGCAGTCTGGACGCAGCTTGATTGATGAGTTTTTCGCAAGTAGATCCCTGCCGGATACCCCAGGCACCGGAAGCCGTAAGCAAAAGTAACGCCCCGTCTTCAGCAGTTACCAGGTCCGGCGCATCCATTTTATCAGTCAGCTTCATCACGGGACCCTGCGCCCTATAATCCAAAAATCCTATTGATCCTATACAGGTTTCTGTAGTGTGTCGTCTAGTAATCCTCATTCAGCCACAAGTACAACGGAAAAAATTATGTCTATTTCTAAGCCATATCTATTATTTCTTGGGGACGTAAAAGACGAGCTGGCAGCAAAAACTGCCCATGGCGTACTTGATTGGCGACCAGAATGGTGCCTTGGCCAAATTACACTCCCGGGCTGCAAAGCCCACACGACCCTGTCAGAAATGAGTCTTGCTGATGCCATCGAGGCAGGTGCAAAGACCATGGTCATCGGCTGCGTAAATGCCGGTGGCGTCCTGCCAGATCACTGGATTGCAACCATTGTCGACGCTCTCAACCATGGCCTCGACATCGCAGCAGGCCTGCATATCGAGCTGGCAAGCATCCCAGCCATTGCCAAGGCTGCAGCTAAGAACAAGCGCAAGCTTCACGACCTGCGCTTTACGGACCTCACGTTCCCAACTGGCAAAGGCGAAAAGCGCTCCGGAAAGCGCTTGCTGACCGTTGGCACCGACTGCTCCGTTGGCAAGAAATACAGCGCTCTTGCTCTGCAAAAAGGGCTGGCTGACCGCAACATCAGCTCTGACTTTTGCGCAACCGGCCAGACAGGTATCCTTATTGCCGAACGCGGCGTTGCCATCGACTCTGTGGTCTCGGACTTCATCTCAGGTGCGGCAGAACACATCAGCCCGGCCACCAAAGACAACCACTGGGATGTGATTGAAGGTCAAGGAGCCCTGCATCACCCGTCTTTCGCCGGTGTCTCCCTCGGCCTGCTCCACGGCTCTCAGCCAGATACGTTTGTTGTGTGTCATGAGCCAACCCGCTCCACCATGCGTGGTGTGTCAGCACCTATTCCATCCATTCAGGACGTCATTGACCTGACAATACAACTGGGCCGCCTTACCAATCCGGACATCCGCTGTGTCGGTTTAGCCATCAACACCATGATGCTTTCTGAAAATCATGCAAAAAACCTGATTGAAGAGCTGGGGGAAGCGCATAAACTGCCCGCAACTGATCCTGTCCGCTTTGGGACCGATCCAATCATTGATCATATTTGCGCGGAGTTTAAACTGGTTTGACCTGTCGCCTGTCTATTGAAGCTGAAACATTCCCAATTGCGGGAAGCTTTACCATTGCCCGCGGTTCGCGCACGGAAGTAAACGTCCTCACCGCCACACTCACACAGGACGGCCACACAGGCCGTGGCGAATGCGTTCCTTATCCGCGGTACGGCGAAAGCGTTGAGAGCGTCACCGCTCAAATCGAAGCAGTGCGTGGAGCAATAGAAGCTGATGTCTCCATTGAGGAACTACAAGGCCTAATGCCCGCAGGTGCCGCCCGCAACGCAGTGGACTGCGCCCTGTGGGACCTGACGGCCAAACGCCAGAGTGCCACTGTAGCTGAACTGGTGGGCATCAAGTCCCAGCGCATTCTGGAAACCGCCTACACCATCTCCGTCGGCACACCGGAGAAGATGGCGACAGACGCTGCAAAAGCGGCCAGCCGCCCTCTCCTCAAAGTCAAATTGGCTGGCGATGGTGATGTTGAACGCATCGCTGCCGTCAGACAGGCAGCCCCAAACAGCAAGCTCATTGTGGATGCCAACGAAGGTTGGTCAGAAGATAATCTGGAAGCCAACATCAAGGCCTGTCAGCAGGCAGGTGTTGGGCTGGTGGAACAGCCTTTGCCAGCGGGCAAAGATGGCATTCTGGCAGAAGTGGAACACCTCATCCCGATCTGCGCGGATGAAAGCCTCCACACCTCTGCAGATCTGGAAAGCCTGCGCAATCGCTACTCAGCCATCAACATCAAGATCGATAAAACCGGCGGTCTCACTGAAGGGCTGAAGCTGCTGCGCAAAGCAGAAGAGATGGACTATGTCATTATGGTCGGCTGCATGCTCGCCACATCTCTCGCCATGGCCCCTGCCATGCTGCTGGCGCAAAACGCAGAGTTTGTTGATTTGGACGGCCCTCTATTGCTTGCCAAGGATCGCGAGCACGCAATCCAGTTTGAAGGCAGCCTGATGCACCCGCCGTCCCCGCAACTTTGGGGCTAATCACAAGCATAAAAAAGGCGGCTCTCACATCGAGGCCGCCTTGTTTTTTAAACGCGTTTGGTCACCAGCATAAGCGTCAGCACACCGACACAGCAGATCCCCGCCATCAGATAGAAGGCATAGGCTTGTTCAATCGCATAGAGCCAGCCGCTGGCAATTCCGCTCACGCCCATCACCACACCAAAGGCTGTTTGTGTCAGCCCCTGAGCCGTGCCAAGGCGTTTGCTTGATACCAGTTTAGATGTGTAGGCAACCATGCCCAAAAACACCATCCCAAAGCTACCTGCGTGCAACAGCTGAAGCAAAACAGCGGACCACGTCTCTGTTGCATAAGGGAACAGCATCCAGCGAATGATGCTCGCAACACCACCCGTGACCATCAACCCCCAGGCTCCCAGGTGACGCATAAAGAAGGAGCCCCAAACAAAAATTCCAATCTCTGCCAGAGTACCGATCGCCCACAATCCACCGACCATCGCATCGCTGATGCCTACAGACAGCCAGAAGATGCTGGCGAAGGCATAAAGCGCTGAGAAGCTACCCAGCAGCAAACCACCAGACAAAACCACAAGCAGGAACTGCGGATCGCGCAATTCTTCGGCGGCCCAAACACTTTCTTTGCTTGAGCTGCGGCTTTCTGAAGGCATACCCGGCAACAGCACAGCAAGCAGCGCCAGCAAACCCAGACTGCCCACAGTCAGGAAAAGCAGTTCAGCAGGCTCACCAAATGTCAGATACCAACCACCAATCAGCGTCGCGACCACAAACGCAATCGATCCCCATGATCGCATCGGCCCGTAATTCAGGCCAAGAGTGCTCACAGTTTCATAGGCATATGCATCCTGCAGCGGCTGAATAGGCGTGTAGAAAATGGAGAGGAAAACAACCAGTCCAATGACAGTCCAATAGTCACTGGAGTAGATCAGAATCCAAAAGGAGATCAGCGCGATAACACTGAACAGCGCCATGGAATGACGCCTGCGCCCCGCACGATCCGAGATGCTCGTCATCAACGGAGTTGCAAAGATGCGGACGATATTTGGCAAGGCAATCACCAATGCGATCTGCACGGGTGTAAAGCTAATATCCTCCAAAAAAAGCGGAAAGTACGCAAGAAAGAAAGCGTTTGCGAAATTAAACGCTGCAAACAAACCACTCACGCCTGTTGCAATCCAGAATAGGTTACTGGCTTTCCCTAATGAGGAAGTTCTTCTGGGCATAGTCATTGGAAAACACTACAAATGGGGGTGGAGAGTACCCGAGGAAGTGGATGGGAAGGGATACTCCTATCACTTGTGCTAATAGGGACTATCCAAATCAATGTAAACCAATTATTAGCCGTAGAATCTGTTATATAAACTTGTAGTATTATCTTAGTTAGTTATGAAGGAGCCACTTATGGCTGGCAACAACCGAAAGGTCCTTTTGAGCCCCGAGGAATTTGATGCCATCAAAAGCGCACTCTCTGAGACTGATAGAGGCCGTGCTTTCCTTCATGATCACCTCACACTAAACAGATCCGCCGAAACAGCAGACCTTCTGGAAGCTGTTCGACGACTTGAAAAAACATTGGTTGAGCGCGAACTGCCATCTGAGATGGAAACATATCGCCTGCACACCTATGAAATGTATGAGGCAATTGAGCGAACGAAGGACGAAATCTCAAAGATCAAGCTGGAAAATGCCGACAATAATCGCTTTTCAGCCGCTTCTGACGAGCTAGATGCAATCGTCACATCCACAGAAAGCGCAACACAGGTCATTTTGGAGTCCTCCGAAGCTATTCAGGATTTGGTGGACAAGCTCCGTGCGTCCGGCGCAGAAGATGCCCCATGCGATGCCATTGAAGAAATGGCCATGGAAATTCTAATGGCATGTTCCTTCCAGGATCTGACAGGGCAGCGCATCAACAAAGTGGTGAAGGCCCTTCATTACCTTGAAGGCCGCATCTCCAAGATGATCCGCATCTGGGGTGTAAACTTGGCTGATGAAGATCGCCCGGAAATCAATTTAGATGAGCCACGTGATGAAGATGATCGTCATATAGACAAGCGCCCGGACGCCCACTTGCTCAACGGCCCGCAAATGGATGGTGCAGGCGTTGATCAGGCTGACATTGACGCCATGTTTGATGCAACACCTGCCTCGACCGAAGAAGCACTGAACGAAAACGTCGTTCAGTTTGCTGCTGAGACACGAGCAGAAGCAGCCCATCAAGAAGAGGACAAAGCAGAAGAGCCTGCCGAGGAACCTGCTGAAATCTTTGAGCTTGATGATGTGGAAGACGAGCTGAACGCTGTTGAAACGCCTCAGGTCGCGTTGATCGAGGACGACGACCTCATCGTCACCAACGACGACACGCCAGTCGAAACGGACACCGCGACAGAGCAGGACGATGCACCAATCGAGATCGAGGGGCAGTCTCCTCCGCTCACCTCCCCAAGAGGCAGCAATTCCGACCCGCTCCATCACCTCTCAACAGGAGAGCGCCTCGCACTCTTCTCGTGATTAAGACCTAAAACCAGAAATTCGAAAGCCGTTTGCCGCCTTTTCAGTGCAAACGGCTTTTTTCTTATGCAGGCGCTTTCTCTGCAGAGTACTGCTTCAATGCCTTCTCAAAGATGGCAGGATCCACATTGCCGCCGGAGATCGTGATCACTGCCGTCTTCCCGGCAAGGTCAATCTTGCCAAACAACACAGAAGCCAAAGCAACAGCCGCGCCCGGTTCAACAACCAGTTTCAGCTCAAAATAAGCAAAGGCAACCGCTTTCATCGCCTCGTCATCTGTGACACGCAAACCTTTTGCCTGACGCCTGCTCAAAACTGAGAAGCCTTTATCCCCTGGCATTTCAGTCAGCACCGCATCACAAACAGAACCGCCCAGAGCAGCATTGCGAACACGTGTCCCAGCTTCCAGTGAGCGCGCATAATCATCAAAACCAGCAGGCTCTGCCGTGTAAATCTGACACTCAGGCAGGCTGGTTTCCAACGCCAGCGCAATACCGCTGGTCAGACCACCGCCACCTGTACAGCTGATCAACACATCAGGTGTGACACCCAGAACTTCACATTGCTCTGCAATTTCAAGCCCGGTCGTACCCTGTCCCACAATCACACCACTGTCATTGTAAGGGTGGATGAACGTCGCACCGCGCTCCTCACAAAGACCACGGGCAATCGCCTCGCGGTCCTCGCTCTCACGATCGTAAAGCACAACCTCCGCCCCCAGCGCTTTCGTCCGCTGGATCTTCAGCTGAGGCGCATCCTCAGGCATCACAATCACCGCCGGAAAACCAAGGATCTTCGCAGCAGCTGCAACGCCCTGCGCATGGTTTCCGGAAGAACACGCAACCACACCAGCGGGCCGCTGTTCCTGCGGGATCAGGGAAAGGCGATTGAACGCGCCTCGAAACTTGAAAGACCCGGTGCGCTGCAGGTTTTCGGCTTTAATAAAGACACGGCCATTCACCTGCTCATCCAACACCGGAAAGTTCAGAAGCGGTGTCAGGCTGGCATAGCCTTGCAGCCTTGTTCTTGCTTTTTCAATTTCGGAAAAAGTGAGTTCGACTGGACTGGAAACATCTAAAACCATAAGAACCTCGGCAACAGCAATATGCCGCCCTGTATAGCACGCAAATCTACGAGGGTTTCAGATATTCTGATCACAGCTCAAGGAGATCCACTCAACCATTCAGGTGATTTCCAACAGAGCCTTTGCCCGCATACAGGTCCTGCCGAAATCCTGCAGTGAATGCAGGATCATAGGCATGTTCAGCATTGGCTAGAAACTGCTCGGCACTTGCCCGCCACGTAAATCGCAGGGCAACATCCCGGCAATGATCCCGCGAAACCTCCAGTGCTTCCAGCGCTGCCGACTGAAGATCATTCTTCAGCACACCTGCCCCACTGTTGCCAATCACATCAATCGGCCCCATCACAGGAAAGGCCGCCACCGGCGTCCCGCAAGCAAGCGCTTCCAGCAGCACATTGCCAAACGTGTCGGTCTGGCTCGGAAACACAAATACATCCGAGTTTGCATAATACTCAATCAGCTCATCACCGACGACAGGCCCGGTAAACAACACCTCCGGATAAGCAACCTTGAGCTCCTCCAGCTGCGGGCCTCCACCAACAACCACTTTGGTTCCCGGCAAATCAAGCTGCAAAAACGCCTCGATATTCTTCTCAACCGCCACGCGTCCCACATATAAAAATCGCGGCCCTGACAAGTGATCCAACAGACTGGTCCGCATTGGCCGGAACCGTTGGTGATCCACCCCGCGAGACCAACGCAGCAGATTGTCAAACCCACGCATGCGCAAGTCAGCTTCCAAAGTGCTCGTCGCAACCATGCACCCCTGCCCGCTGTTATGAAAACGGCGCAGCCAAGAATAGCTAAAGGACAACGGCACCGGATAACGTGCCTGCAAATACTCAGGAAAACGCGTGTGATAACTGGTAGTGAAAATCCGCCCATCTCGCTTTGCCACCTGCCTTGCCATAAGGCCCAACGGTCCTTCGGTCGCGATATGCAGATGATCGCAGTCGTACTTCTCAATAAACCCACGCACGATATGCGGCAGCGTTAGGCTCAGCCGGATCTCACCATAAGACGGCATCGGAATGCTATGAAACGACTGCGGCGTCAGGAACTCAACCCAAATACCCATAGAGCGCAGTTCAACTGAAAGCCGCTCCAGCGTCCGCACAACGCCGTTGATCTGAGGCTTCCACGCATCGGTAACAATCAGGATCGAGCTCATGCCGCCACCCGTCCGTCAGAACTCTCGCTCGTAGTCTCACTCTCGCCCCGTTTGCCATCGCCCCAATGAATAACCTCAAACGTTCCATCAAAGTTCTCAGCAACGGCAGTGCAGCTCTCCACCCAATCACCAGTGTTGATGTAATGGATACCGTTGGTCTCATGATCAGCCGCATGATGGATATGACCGCAGATCACCCCATCCACCTTCTGACGCTGTGCCTCTGAAACCAGTGTTTCCTCAAACTTGCCAATGAAGTTGACGGCGTTCTTGACCTTCAGCTTCGCCCACGCAGAAAGGCTCCAGTAGGTCAGCCCCAACTTACGACGGCAATAATTCAGCACTGTATTGAGATTGAGCGCACTCACATAAGCCCAGTCACCAAAGAAGGCCAACCACTTTGCATGGCGCACCACCACATCAAACTGGTCACCGTGAATGACAAGATACCTCTTGCCATTGGCCCCTTCATGAATGACCTGATCAACAACCTCGACACCCCCAAAGTGAATGCCGAAGAAGTCCCGCAGGAACTCATCATGATTGCCGGGAATGTAAACGATCCGTGCCCCTTTGCGACCTTTGCGCAAAAGCTTCTGCACCACATCATTATGCAGTTGAGGCCAATACCAGGACCGTTTCAGCCGCCAGCCATCAATAATGTCGCCGACAAGATAAACCGTGTCAGCGTCGTTTTGCTTCAAAAAGTCCAGTAAGAGATCAGCCTGACATCCGCGTGTGCCCAGATGCACATCAGACAAAAACAAGCTTCTGTATTTTTTACTAGTAGAATCCCCGGTCACCACAAAGCCTCCGGAATAAGAAAACCTTCTTTCCTTTAAATTGATTCACAAGAAACAAATATGACAGGATGCATATACTCAAACCTGTCAGCTTCTTGCTTGAACCTCAAGTAACATTACTCCCCGTTTATTAGGGGAGAGAAAATCAAGTATCTGCAATTCAAGTGAATATTCTATTTGCTTGCTAAGCTTGATCCTGACTGGCTCAAACCTTTCTGAGAATGTAGGCTGCCCTTCACAATTCACCGATTCATTAGGATGTTGAAATGCACTTGGGTATTGAGGGGCGCAAAGCCATTATCTGCGCATCCAGCCGCGGGCTGGGTTTGGGAACAGCAAAAGCACTGGCAGAGGCTGGGTGTGATCTCGTAATCAACGGACGCAACAAGCAACGACTAGACCAAATCGCGAGCGAACTGGCAGCACAACACAACATCTCAGTCATTCCCGTGGCAGCAGATATCTCCTCACCAGAAGGCCAGCAAGCCGTTCTCAAAGCGTGCCCAAACCCGGACATTCTCGTCAACAACAACGGCGGCCCGCCACGCAAAGACTTCAAAGAGCTGGACCGTCAGGCGATTCAGGATGGTGTCATCCAGAACATGATCACCCCGATCGAACTGATCAAAGCAGTCATTGATGGCATGGCAGAGCGCCGTTTTGGCCGCATCGTCAACATAACCTCCATGTCTGTGAAGATGCCAATTGAAGGGCTGGACCTGTCCAGCGGTGCCCGTGCAGGTCTTACTGCATTCCTGGCAGGCGTCTGCCGCCAATACGCCCAGCACAATGTCACCATCAACAATGTGCTGCCCGGCAAGTTCGACACCGACCGCTTGAAAGGTGGCTTCGAGCGTCAGGCAGAGCAAACAGGCATCTCCATTGAAGAAGCCAAACGCCTGTCTTCAGAAGAGATCCCAGCAAGGCGTCTCGGCAATCCGGAAGAATTCGGCAAAGCCTGCGCCTTCATGTGCTCAGCCCATGCTGGATACATAACAGGCCAGAATCTCCTGCTTGACGGCGGCCTCTACCCAAGCGCTTTTTAAAAACGAAAAGCCTCCCCGCAGTCACGCTACAGGGAGGCAAATCAATTTTGCTTTTGCAGTGTCCTACAGCGTATCTCCGAAAAGTGGAAACCGGTTTTCGGATAAAGATACGCAAAAACAAAGACTAAAGCAGTTCAGGTGATTCAGCTTAAATGCGAACTGCTTTAGAACTTCAAACGGGCGCCAAAGCTGATGATGTCAACATTGGTGTCGTTGACCGGCCCTTGAATGGTAATGCCCTCATAGAACGGGTGGTCCGGATTAATGTTGATGTTTGAGCTTTCTGGAAAAATATGCGAGTAGCCAAAATCAACTTCCAGCCAGTCCTCGTAGAAATAACTCACCCCGGCACTCAGCCAGAACCGGTTTGAATCAGGCAGTCGCGGTGTCCGGTTCGCTTCGTCAATTGGAGACCACTCATAAGCCAACCCAAACCGACCAGTGATGTTCTGAGTGAAATCATACTCCGTACCAAGCGAGATGAAGTAGCCGTCGTTGTATTGGAACGGTAACTCGGAAACCACCTGATCCTGCAGATTGAACACCGGGAAGGTGCTAAACCGTGACCAATGCGTCCATTCAAACGTACCCATCCCGCGCCAGCGCTCATTCAATACCTGCTGGAAGGAAACTGTCACAGTCTCTGGCATAATGATGTTGGAACGAATTGGAGTTGGCGTGCCACCACCGACCACAAGCCGCCCCTTAAGGTTGTGCTCAATGGGCGAGCGATACCCAATACCAAGCTGAGTGCCTTCCCACGGCTTAAAAAGAGCTCCAAGGGTTGCCCCAAATCCGAGATTGTAGTCTTCGCCGCGCAGTTCCGCAGTTGGTGAATTCGCAGCAATTGGCGGAACACCCGTCGCAGACTTCAGCCTCACTTGCAAATATTGAAGCTGCCACCCAACCCCAACAGAGAATTTTTCGGTGACTTCATAAGCCGCCATCGGCGTAACATTGACAGAAAGCACACGGGAAGACCGCGCATAGACCTGCCCCGCCCATTCAATTTGAGGTTTGGTTTCAAAGCCATAAGGTGCATTGGAACTGACGCCAAGAGTAAGGCGGTCATTAATCTTCCAAGTGCCATATCCTGCTGGCACCCAGGCATCCACGCCAATGTCACCTGAGGAATATGGCACGCCGGTTACAGGAATGCTCAGCGCATCAATCGTCGCCGTATCCAGATCAATCGTTGCACGTGGGAACACAAATGTCTGCGAAGTTTCCACCTGCACCCCATCATGACCAGTCATGGTCGCCGGGTTCCAGTACATGCTGGAGAGGCTTTTAGAGACAGTTGCATTTCCCGCAAAGGAGAGCCCCTGATACCACGCAGATTGCTCACGAACAGCAAAAGCACCGGCAAATGCATCAGACGCAATCAGCAAGGAAGAAAGGCTAGCGATCGTAATGGGTAAATATCTGGACATGCACGGTACTTTCTGTTCTCAAGAAAACATTCAAGCAGTGCCATGATCAACCTACGAGTTACTTATTGATTCGGCTCTCTTCCTCATGATTGAAAATATTAAAGAGTAATTGCACTGGCATATTTAAAGGTATGAGGCGTCGACTTCATAAAACAACAATGCCCAGCTCACTTACAATCACTTGGGTATTCGCATTTCAGGCAGGTACACTGAAACATTTTCTGTGACAAAACTTCCGCATAACAAAAGGCCCTCCAAATGGAGGGCCCTTCAAACGCGATTTGATCTGCCAGTTAACTTCTTGCAGAGATGTTTTTGCCCAGTGAAAGAGCGCTCCACCCCGCCAGAAGCTCCTGCGCTTCTATGTAACTCTCATAAATCTTACGAGCTGTTTTGTCTTTCTGGGTATAGATATCCAGCACCTCAACACTGGTTTCCTTCAATGCTGCAAGAACCTCTTCCGGGAATTCGCGAATCTCTACCCCATGCTCTTCCTGCAGCACCTTAAGGCTCGCTGCATTCTGCGCATTGGCCTCAGAAAGCGCCAAGTCAGCTTCCACACGGCAAGCCTCTTCAACCACCGCCTGAAGCTCAGCTGGCAAACCTTCCAAAGCAACCGCATTCACAATTGCCTCACCGGTGCCGTTTGGCTTATTAAAGCCCGGACCGTAGTAGTATTTGACCAGTTTATGGAAGCCCAACGCACTGTCCGTCCATGGACCGAGAAACTCTACACCATCCACCACACGCGTTTGCAGACTGGTGAAAATCTCGGAGGCTGGAATGTTGACCGGAGTAACACCAAGCTTGCGCATGATTTCACCACCAAGACCTACCATGCGCAGTTTGCGCCCTTTCAGGTCATCCAGCGTCTCAACAGGTTCACGATACCAGCCCGCCATGGTTGGGCCAGCATTACCAGCCATAAACGGCTTCACACCAAACGGCGCATAAAGCTCATCCCAAAGTTCCTGTCCACCCATCTGGTCCACCCAGGCAGTGTGCTCCTGAGGCAGCAGACCGAAAGGAACGGTCGTAAAAAACACCGAACCCGGCATCTTGCCAGCCCAGTACAAAGCAACTGAATGGCCCATCTGTGCAGTGCCGCTTGAAACAGCGTCAAACACCTCAAAAGCCGGAACCAGCTCACCTGCAGCAAACAGGCGCACACGCATCCGACCATTACTCATAATGTTGATGCGATCACAAATGCGTTGCGCAGACATACCTGGGCCCGGCAGGTTCTTGGGCCAGCTGGTCACCATGCGCCATTCTATCACCGGATCAGCATCCTGAGCCAATGCTGGCGCAGCAAGTGCAGCGCTACCGGCAACCGCCCCAGCAGTGAGCCCCAGCGCCTGACGGCGGGTCAGATTGTTTTCTTTGTTCTTGGTCATTATCTCCGCCTTTTATTCAGACCAGAATTCATGGAAATGGTGTACAGGCCCATGTCCCTCGCCTACGTCAAGCGTATCCGCAGCTTTAATCGCCTGACTAATATATTCTTTCGCTTCGCCAATGGCATCTTGCAGCGCCAACCCCTTGGCCAGTTCCGCCGCAATCGCAGAAGACAGGGTACAGCCAGTCCCATGTGTATTCTGCGTTTTATGTCTTGGCGCCGTATACCACCTCTCCACATCACGGGAGAGGAAGAGATCATCACAGGTATCATCAGATCCGTGTCCGCCTTTCAGCAGAACCCCGTTAGCACCCATGTCCAGCAGCAGTAACGCTTGTCTGTGCATGTCTTCACGGGATTCGGCTACCGGCTGGTCCAGTAAAAAGGCCGCTTCCTGCATATTCGGCGTAATCAACGCCGCCAATGGAAACAGCTTCTGCTTCAAGACCGAAACGGCGGAGTATTGCAACAAAACATCACCAGAAGTTGCAACCATCACCGGATCAAGGATGACGCGCTTAACATTATATTCCGCCAGCTTTGTGGCAATAACAGCGATAATCTCTGGCTGTGAAAGCATGCCGATTTTCACGGCATCCACCTTCAGGTCAGAAAAAACAGCATCCATCTGCTCCGCCACAAATGCTGGCGGCACATCATGAATACCTGTCACACCTTTGGTATTTTGGGCCGTCAGTACAGTGATGACACTGGCCCCATAGACACCGCGAGCCGAAAAGGCCTTCAGGTCTGCTTGAATTCCGGCACCACCACCGGAATCCGACCCTGCAATTGTGACTGCAATCGCACTCATTAGGCCAATACCCCACCTTTATTATTCATTGTTTCGAGCTTGAGACGCTCGTTGAACTGGTCAGCCTTCAAGCCATAAAGGGTATCGATGAAAGCTGGAGTGAAGCTTCCCGGTCCGTTCGCCTGCTCTGCGGCAATCTCGCCGCATACACCATAGACAGCAAGCGCAGCAAGCACGGCAAGTTCCTTATCCGGCTCGGTAGCGGCGAAACCAGCCAGCACACCGCCCAGCGCACAGCCAATGCCAGTCACCTTGTCCATATAAGCATGCCCATTGCCCACGGTGTAGGTCGTCTCCCGGCCAAACACAGCGTCCTCAATTCCGGTACGCACAATCAGTGTGTTCTCGGTGACAGCTCCACTCAGCCCAGCGCTCTCAGTCATGTTTGCTTTAAGGATCGAAACATTCTCTTTCAGAATATCTTTCGCAAACTCCATGCGAATGTCTGAGCGATCTACTTTAACCGGGTCCAGAACCACGGGCATAGATTTTTTGGCAGCCCCTTCAAGCCCAAGCCGAATACCATGCCGCCGCTTTCCATCCAGCGTACCAAGATTGAGGAGCAACCCGTCAACACTCTCGATGAATGCAGGAATTTCATCATGAGCCGCTGTCATGGAGGGCACTATGTTACAAGCCAACATGATGTTCGCGGTAAGGCTCTGCGCAACAGAGTTCGTCAGGCAATGAACCCGAACACCACGCTCACGCACGCTCTCAAAGACTTCCCAGAGATTTTCACTTGTGTAGGACATTTGTTTTCGCTCCCCTATAGATTACGGCGGGAACGATTACCTTGGTACTCATCCCAATTCCCTCCGCCGGCACAATCCGGATCAGGTTCTAGGAGTTGGCTTTGCGCCTCTCAGCCCGTCAGTCACTTCCGAGCACCCCCATTGGTTAGAATTTTTTGCTAGCAAACAAGAGAGCGAACTGCAAGCGGAAACGAGAGGCAGCGACAAAAGGCAACTGGGGGTAGATTTCGCTTAAAAAACGCAAAAGCTTGCAAAAAAACGCAGCTTCAACGCAAAATGCTCACAAAACAACGCAAACTCAAATTTGAGCGCATCCCTGAAAGACAAATCAGCCTTTCGGGACAGAAGGATAGCAGATTTATGATTCCGTTCTTTGTACAGATCAAATGCCAGCTCGGAAAAACCTATCAGGTTGCCAACGCCATCGCAGACGCGGAAGTCGCCTCCGAGATTTACTCCACCTCCGGGGATTTCGACCTGCTGGCCAAATTCTACATCGATGATAACGAAGACATCGGACACTTCGTTGCAAACAAAGTTCAGGTCTTCGAAGGCATCCAGGACACCAGAACCATCATCACCTTCAAAGCGTTCTGATACCTACGAAAACAGGCGGGACACCAGCCCGCCTGCACAATCTCTTTTCAAGCTTTACGATCTTGATAGCTTAATTCTGAGCGTCCTGAATAGCACTCCAGACAGCAACCGGCGTCGCGGGCATATCTATATGCTCAACACCTGCATTCTTGCGCAGCGCATACTGCACAGCATTCATCACCGCCGGCGCCCCTCCAATGGACCCAGCCTCACCAGCCCCTTTGATGCCCATCGCATTTGTCGTGGAAGGAACATTGCTCGTCGAGAAGTCGAAATTTGGCAAATCATCAGCACGTGCAACATGATAGTCCATGAAGGACGCTGACAGCAGCTGCCCGGTTTCATCATAAACCGTGTTCTCACAAAGCGCCTGCGAAATCGCCTGCCCCGCACCACCATGCACCTGACCAGCCAAAAGCATCGGATTCACCGTCACGCCAAAATCATCCACGATCACATAACTGACCACGTCCGTCTTGCCCGTTTCCGGATCAATCTCCACCTCACACACATGCGTGCCATTGGGATAAGTACATTCATCCTGCATGACTTTTTCCGCTGCACTCAAGGTCTCCGGTTGCGAACCAGCCACATCAACAAGGCTGACTTGTTGGTCAGTACCAACCACGCGCACCTGCCCGTCTTCCAACGTCAGATCCCCAACACCAACCTCAAGCTTCTCACTGGCGATCTCTTTGATCTTCTTAACCAGCGTTTCAGAAGCCGCTTTCACAGATGGCATTCCAATCGGAATGGACCGCGATCCACCGGTACCACCGCCAGTCGCAACACGGTCCGTATCTCCCTGCACCATCTCAACCTGATCAAGCTGCAAACCAAGATGTTCAGCAATGACTTGGCCATATGCAGTGGCGTGACCCTGACCGTTGCTCTGCGTTCCAATCAGCAAAGTAACGCTGCCGTTCGTGTTAAGCTCAAGCTTAGCTTCCTCACCGCCAGCAAAGGCACACGCCTCCACATAGGTCGATAGCCCAACACCGCGATACAAACCTTTTGCCTTGCTTTCCGCTTCACGCTCCGCAAACGTCGAATAATGAATCTCGTCCAGCGCCTTGGTCAGGTGAGTTCCAAAGGAACCCGTATCATACATGCGGCCAAGCGCTGTCGTATAAGGCAAAGCAGCGTCGGGGATAAAGCTCTGACGGCGGAACTCAGCCGGATCCATACCCATCTCATGCGCAGCTTTGTCTGCCAGCCGTTCCATCAGATAAAGCGCTTCCGGACGCCCAGCCCCACGAAACGCATCCACCGGCACTGTATTGGTATAAACGCCTGTCGCTTCCACCCATGTTGCGGGGATATCGTAAAGACCGGGGGTCATGGTGATGCCGATCTGAGGAATACCAGGGCCAAATTCGTGCAGATAAGCGCCCATGTTTGCAAGCACATGCACCTTGAGGCCAATCATCTTGCCGTTTTCATCAAGCGCAAGCTCAGCCGTGGATACATTATCCCGGCCATGCGCATCAGACATGAAGTGTTCAGTACGTTCCTGAAGCCATTTCACGGGATGACCAAGATGTTTTGCGGCAATCAGGCAAAGTGGGTATTCAAGATAGGTGAACATCTTGGTTCCAAAACCACCACCCACATCAGGTGTCACAACGCGGATATCTTTAGGGTCGACGTTGAGTATGTTCTTGGCAATCAGATCACGCATCCCATGACCGCCCTGCGTTCCAGTGGTCAGCGTATACCTGCCGCTCTCACCATCAAACTCGCCAATACAAGCTCGCGGCTCAATCGCATTGGACACCAGACGGTTGTTGATCACCTTGATCTTGGTAACATGATGCGCCTTCTGGAAGGCCTCTTCCATCGCCTCCTTGTTACCCATACCAATGTGAAAGGCCTCATTAGACCCATGCTCAGGCCACACAAGAGGAGCGCCGTCTTCTAAGGCTGCTTCAGTTCCGATTGCCGGATCAACATCCTCGTAGTCAACCTCAATCGCTTCCATCGCAGCCCGCGCTTGCTCCACCGTATTGGCAACCACAAACGCAAGAGCATCACCAACAAACCGGGCTGTATCAGAGCAAAGAACTTCACGATGAGGCACCCAGTGCTTCGTCCCATCCAGCTGTCGAAGCACCGCCTTACATGGGATAGAGTTCGTTCCTTCGATATCCGCAGCAGTCAAAATGAGCTGCACACCATCCATAGCCCGTGCTTCATCCACTCCTTCTAAAGTGAACTTCGCAAACGCGAGAGGAGACCGCAAAACAACGGCATGTGCTGCACCAGCCACCTTCAGGTCATCCGTGTAACGACCCTTGCCAGAAATAAAGGCAGCATCTTCTTTTCGGCGAACGGGAGCACCAATTCCAAACTTCGGTGTAGCAACCTGATTCATGAAAACCTCAAAAATCTGGAGAGCGACCCAACACCGCACCTCCCAATACAGCTTTTTACGTATCAGCAGAGAACGTACAGTGCTTTTCTCAGGCTGCAAGTGTTTTCTGGTTCACCACAGAGGTGTATTTTCCAGAGTGACTTAAGGTCATTATCGCATTATTTAGAGCAAATTACGGAAGGGTACTTGGAGCTCTAAGTTGTCGGCAGCTTCGTGCTTGCTGTCGAAACTCTCAAGCTAAAATTTGTTTTAGAATTTGACCAAACCGCAAACATTAGGTTATTTAAGCCATACACCCATCTGATCTTTGTTACGTTGTCCGCCCCCTGGCGCACACCATTTTGCACCAGACATCGGGTCTGGTCGTTTTGATCGTATCAAGGCAGCTTCGAAAGCAGTTACATGCCTGTTCCTTCAGCAGAGCCTGAAGGCAGCTCATCATCTGCTGCGTTAAAAACAAGGTTTTCCGCAAAATGGCAAAGCCTGTCTAATAACACACGCGGCATCTGCTGGGCCCTTCTGGCAACATTCCTTATGGCCGTCATGAGCACCATCATCAAGCTGCTCGGCGACCGCTTACACGTTACTCAAATCCTTATGCTGCGCCAGTTTTTCATGCTGGTGATCTCAGCTCCAATCATTATCAAAGGATTTCCGGGTTCGCTCAAAACACAGGCTCCACTGCTTCACCTGGGCCGCATCCTGCTTGCGTCCTCTGCAATGTATTTCGGCTTCACCGCAGTCATTCACCTGCCGCTTGCTGAAAGCACAGTGATTGGTTTTGCACGCACGTTTTTCATCACGATCTTTGCAGTTTTCTTTCTGAAAGAAGTTATCGGCATTCATCGAATTTCGGCGACTATCCTTGGCTTCATCGGTGTGATGGTCATCGTCCAGCCCGGCACCGGCGCGGAAATGAGCATCTACAGCTTCATGGCGATCCTGGCCTCAGCCTGTGCCGCACTCGTAGGCATCATCTTGCGCAAGGTCACTCAGGTTGATCAGCCCATCACGATCCTGACCTTTCAAGCAACCTTTGTCGGTCTGATCATGGCCCCTTTCGGCATCTATTATTGGGTATCAATCAACCTAAATGATGCGATCCTCCTGCTCTTGCTGGCAGGTGTTAGCTGGAGCGCCCAGATGAGCAACATTCAGGCCCTCAAGTTTGGTGAGGCCTCTGTGATTGCACCGTTTGATTATATCCGCCTTGTCTACGCGGCAATCATTTCTGTCGTAATCTTCGGCATCTGGCCGCTCTGGACCACATACCTTGGTGGCGCAATTATCGTTGCAGCTTCCCTTTACACCCTGCACCGCGAGACTGTGCTGGGCAAGAAGGTGGCAACTGGAACAGCGCCCACGAAAACGCACTAAAGCAAACGCTAAGCTCAAGCAAAAAGCCCTCGCAAATGCGAGGGCTTTTCTTTGTCACAAAGTAGCTATCAACTGGCGTTTTCAGTGCTACGTGTCTTGGCAGCCTCTTCCTCAACCAGCTCTTTCTTGGAGAGCTTACCAACCATGGTCTTTGGCAGCTCCTCACGGAATTCAATCGCCTTCGGCATCTCAATCTTGGAGATGTGCCCCTTCAGGAAGTCTTTCAACTCTTCTGTAGTCGCGCTCTGACCATCCTTCAGCTTCACAAAGGCCTTCGGTGCCTGACCGCGATACCCGTCTGGAATCGCAATCACGATAACCTCAGCAACGGACGGATGCTGATAAAGCGCTTCCTCGATCACACGAGGGTAAACGTTGTAGCCAGAACAGATGATGAGGTCCTTGATGCGATCAACAAGGAAAATGAAGCCCTCATCATCCATGTAACCCACATCACCAGTGTGCAACACACGGCCACCTTCCAAAGTCTTGGCGGTCTCATCAGGACGGTTCCAGTAACCCTTCATGACCTGCGGGCCGATGATGCAAAGCTCACCTTTTTCGCCTTGTGCAACGATCTTCTCAGGCTCATCCAGATCACGAAACTCAACAGTCGTTCCCGGCATCACAACACCGATAGAACCGTCTTTGCCAGTTCCGTCCATCGGGTTAGCTGAGGCAACCGGAGAGCTCTCTGTCAGACCGTAGCCTTCCACCAGAACGCAGCCTGTCAGGGCTTCAAACTTTTGCTTCACTTCAACAGGCAGCGGCGCTCCACCAGACATACAATAGCGGATTGATGTCAGGTCATAGTTCTTCGTCAACTCACTGTTGTTGATCGCGGTGTAAAGCGTTGGCACAGCAGCAAACAAGGTTGGCTTCTTCTTCGCAGCCAGATCAAGCAGTTCTTTCAGATCAAACCGCGGCATAAGCAGCATCTCAGCAGCGCCTAGAATGGAAAGGTTCTGCAGAACAGTCATCGCAAACACATGGAAGAATGGCAGCACACAAAGTGTCTTCTCGTAGCCGCGCTTCAAGCCACCGTAATGGCTTTCCAGCATCTCCATGTTTGACGTGATGTTGTAATGCGTCAGCATCGCACCCTTAGGCACACCAGTCGTACCACCGGTATACTGCAGGATCGCCACATCTTCCTTCGGCTCAATCTCAACCGGAGTAATGCCTTTAGACTTTGCAAGAAAATCTTTGAAGCGGATGTGAGCTTTATCAGCTGGAATGTTGGAAACATCCTTCCGCTTGAACAGCTGGAACAACAGCTTCTTAGGCTGAGGCAGAATGTCAGCCATCGGACATACAATGATGTTGTCCAGAGCACCTTCTTGACGAACAGCTTCCACACGATCATAGATCACAGAAAGATCCATGGTCACCATGATGCGTGCGCCAGAATCCCGCGCCTGGAACGCGATTTCGCGCTCAACATAAAGCGGGTTGAAGTTGACGACGACACCGCCAATTTTCATGATCGCAAAATAGAAAATGGTGTAGTACGGCGTGTTAGGCAGACAAAGGCCGATCTTGTCGCCCTTCTTCACACCCATCGCCTGCAGGGCACCTGCAGCACGCTCAACGAAATCTCCCAATTCGCCGTAGCTTGTTGATTTGCCCATGAAGTAGATAGCCGGACGGTGCGCATAATTTTTGACCGTATCATCCAGATAGCTATCGATAGTACGAATTGGAAATTCCACTTGTCCCTCACGACCTGTCGCCATGCGCAGATCTCCTCCCCGAATTATTATAGTTCTTCAGACGAAGTTGACAGGAAACCGAAGCTGAGCGCCAAGGTTCATGTGCGCAACATATCAGAAAAACCTTATATCATCATGCTTTGCGTGGAATTTGCGGTAGGTTTACCATTGCGTCAACCCAGACATACGGTTGACCTTCAATGCGACACATTACTCAATTCCACTGATTTTTTCTCGAGAACCCAAGAGATATCAAAGCTCTGCTCTATTGAATGAGTTGAAAACTCGACACATCAAAAAGCCCAAAATCAGTAATTTTAAGGTGGGGAATAACCGGAAGAGGCAAGAATGCGACCTGCAAAAACGGCTCTGGTAGAACACAATTGAGCGATTTTGCAGCTTTGCGCAGCACTTCCAAACGCTCTTTGACCACCTCAAATCGCTCCAAACTCATCAATCCGGCAAGTGGCAGTTCCATCTCAGCCAGCACTTCTTCACCTTCAGCAACCACAAATCCACCGCGCAACGCAATGCATCGGTTCACAGCAATTGCCATGGCCTCTTCATCAGCGCCAACCACACAGATGTTGTGACTGTCATGTCCAACAGAGGAGGCAATCGCACCCGATGTCATTCCAAAACCGTTTACAAACCCTGTCGCAATATTCCCTGTCTTTCCATGACGCTCCACAACAGCCACTTTGATAGCATCCTGCCCCAAGTCGATCTGGGAATAATTATGCTCAACGGGCAAATCCCTCTTCAGATGCTCGGTGATAATCAGCCCCGGTTTCACACCAATCACTGATGTTTCGCGCTGCGCAGGCACACGGAAGCTTTCTGCATGCACTGGTTCAGCATGGCAACTATCCAGCAAACCTTCCGGCTCAATCAACTTGCGGCTGGCAAACAACTCATCCGAAACCACACGCCCAGCACTGATCACCTGATCCACATCACAGCTTTCCAAATCATTGAGCAACACAATATCCGCACGCCAACCCGACGCGATCAATCCGCGATCTCGCAGACCAAATGCAGTGGCTGCTGACCAGCTTGCCGCACGGTAGACATCACGAGGTGCGCATCCATGAGCAATCAAGCGCTTGATGAGACAATCAAGATGTCCCTCCTCCGCAATATCAAGTGGATTCCGGTCATCCGTACAAAGCGCAACAAAACTGGCCCGTTCAGGCGTCAGGACAGGCGCTAAAGCATCCAGATCTTTAGAGACAGATCCTTCTCGGATCAGGATCGTCATGCCCTTAGAGATCTTCTCCAATGCTTCTTCTGCAGTGGTCGCTTCATGATCAGTCCGAATGCCCGCGGCAAGGTAGCCATTCAAGGCTTTGCCACGCACCAAAGGCGCATGACCATCAATATGCTCACCTTCAAACTCTGCAATCTTAGCCAAAGCATCCGGATCACCGGCCAACACACCGGGGAAGTTCATAAACTCCGCCAAACCAATAACGCTTGGATGGTCCTTGAACGGCAAAAGATCATCAATCTCCAATTGAGCACCAGCTGTCTCAAATTTGGTGGCAGGCACACAGGAAGACAGGTTCACCCGCAAATCCAGAATGGTCTCAACAGAGCTGTCGAGGAAGTACTTGATGCCAGCAGCACCGGTCACATTGGCAATCTCGTGCGGATCACAAATCGCAGTCGTCACACCGTGAGGCAGCACACAACGATCGAACTCAAACGGTGTCACCAACGATGATTCCACATGAAGATGGGTATCGATAAAGCCCGGCACGGCAATCTTGCCGCTGCAGTCGATCTCGTTCACACCGCTGTAGTTGTCATAAGTCCCAACAATCTTCTCGCCGGAGATCGCAATGTCGGTCTTCGTCAGACTGCCGTCGATCACATTGAACAGCTCAACATTCTTCAACACCAGATCGGCTGGCACATTGCCCTGCCCCTGATCGATGAGTGTTTTTAAACCGGCAACCTTTTGCTGACGAGATCCCATGCCATTTCCTCCCAGAGGAAGCATAGGGCATGCTTCCTCATTTATATTTCCCTTGGGGTAAGCCTAGCAAAAGATCGCAAGCTCCCCAATGCCGCCATTACAAATGCTTGTTGGAATTGTACAAATCATGACAGTCAGAAAACAAAACCCACAGAAACTGCATTTTTTGGATGGCGACTTCCCCTTTCAGTACGCCGAACTGCCTAGTTTCTAGGCACATTCGTATTTTTGCTTGCATTTTGATGAAACCCGCATCAAACAGAGGTGCAATTTCATAAATGCAACCTTTGTATGAGTTTTGATGCAGATAAGAGCAGTCTAACTGCCAAGCTTGCGGCTCACGTCCGCGCCTCTCACAACTCTACAATCAAATTTAATTCAGTTGGCCTGCTGGCTTGCTCCTGCAAATTTTCCAACTGATACCGCATGCCAAACAATTGAAGCCGGATATCCGATACCGGCTCACGACTAAGGGAACTCCATGGCGAACCGTCCAGCTCAATCTGACCCATTTGATCTCGTTGTTTTTGGAGGCACCGGCGATCTTGCACACCGCAAGCTGCTCCCAGCTCTCTATCATCGCGAACCAGTCGGTCATCTGGGCGAAGACGCGCGCATCATCGCAGTTTCCCGCCGCGAGCTCAGCGATACAGAGTACCGCGACTGGGCCCGTACTGCCATTTGTGAGCACGTCGCTGAAGTAGATCAGGAAGCTCTCGAACGCTTCCTCGCTCGTATCCAATATGTGTCCGTTGACGTTGCTCAGAACACCGGTTGGGAAGCTCTGGAGCAAAAGCTTGCAGGCCGCGAAGACGTTGTCCGCGCTTTCTACCTCTCTGTTTCTCCAGACTTCTTCGGCCCAATCTGCTCCGCGCTCGGCGAACATAACCTCGTGACAGAAACGTCCCGCGTGACCATCGAAAAGCCGATCGGTAAGAACGGCAGATCTGCTCACGAAGTTAACGAAACCATCGGTTCCGTGTTCAAAGAACACCAGATTTTCCGTATCGATCACTACCTCGGCAAAGAAACCGTTCAGAACCTTATGGCTCTGCGCTTTGCCAACGTACTGTTTGAGCCACTCTGGAACGCGGCTCACATCGACCACGTACAGATCACCGTGGCAGAAACACTCGGCGTTGAAAGCCGCGCTGGTTACTACGACACCGCAGGCGCTCTGCGCGACATGGTCCAGAACCACCTGCTTCAGTTGCTTTGCCTCGTTGCTATGGAACCACCTGAGTCCATGGCACCAGACAGTGTGCGCGATGAGAAACTGAAGGTGCTCAAAGCCCTCCGTCCAATGAGCACCGAAATGGTCGAGCGCAACACAGTTCGCGGTCAGTACCGTGCTGGTGCATCCGCTGGCGGTGCCGTGAAGGGTTATCTGGAAGAGCTGGGTCGCAACGATTCCAACACTGAAACCTTCGTAGCTGCCAAAGTAGACATCGAGAACTGGCGTTGGGCCAACGTTCCGTTCTACCTGCGCACTGGCAAACGCCTTGCCGCTCGTGTTTCCGAAATCACCATCCAATTCAAAGACCTGCCTCACTCCATCTTCCTGCCAGATGCTGGACGGATTGCTGCAAACAAGCTGGTCATCCGCCTGCAGCCAGATGAAGGCGTGAAAATGCAGGTGATGATTAAGGACCCGGGCCCGGGTTCCATGCGTTTGCGCGAAGTACCGTTGGACATGACCTTTGCTGAAGCCTTCAGCTCCCGTCATCCGGATGCTTATGAGCGCCTCATCATGGATATGATCCGCGGCAACCAGACCCTGTTCATGCGCCGTGACGAAGTCGAAGCAGCATGGACATGGATCGATCCGATCCTTGAACAATGGTCCCAAATTAAAGAAGCTCCAAAGCCTTATACCTCGGGCACGTGGGGTCCATCTGCTTCCATCGCACTTATCGAGCGTGATGGCCGTACATGGCATGATGAAACATATTGATTAAATACCAGGTGCCGGTCCGCTGGCACCTGGTCACCTTTGCAAGTATTTCTCCCACTTGCGCCAATCCCCGAAAAAATCAAAATTGCCTACGGGCAGAGTTGTCAGAATAAAAATTAGGCTCAGAATTTAAATCGATTAAAACGACCAAAAACAGGGATTTCCTCCTCCCAGTCCCGCATCTGGTCATTCGGTTTGACTGATGAAAAGTCAAAGAACAAAAGGCAGAGCACAAGACATGGTTCACCCTCGCCTCAAAGAGATTACAGATCGCATAATCGAGCGTAGCGCTACGAGCAGACAAGACTATCTTCGTCGCATGAAAGCGCAACACACAAACGCACCACAACGCACAAACCTCGGTTGCACTAACCTGGCACATGGCTTCGCAGCCTGTCCGGCAGCTGATAAACAGCACCTCGCCACAGACAAGCAGCCAAACCTCGGCATCGTCACCGCCTACAACGACATGCTCTCCGCGCACCAGCCATACGAGAGTTACCCGGAAATCATCCGCGAAACAGTCCGCAAAATCCAAGCAACAGCTCAGGTTGCTGGCGGCGTACCAGCCATGTGCGATGGCGTGACACAGGGCCTGCCAGCGATGGACCTGTCACTGTTTTCCCGTGATCTGATCGCAATGTCCGTTGCCGTTGGGCTGTCACATGGCATGTTTGACGCAGCAGTGTTCCTCGGTGTGTGCGACAAGATTGTCCCGGGCCTGCTCATCGGAGCCTTGTCCTTCGGTCATCTACCGGCAATTTTCCTGCCTGCTGGCCCAATGACCTCCGGCATTGCCAACGACGAGAAAGCTCGCATTCGCCAGCTGTTTGCAGAAGGCAAAGCAACCCGCGAAGAACTGCTTGCTTCTGAAAGCGCGTCCTACCACTCTCCTGGCACCTGCACTTTCTACGGCACCGCAAACTCCAATCAGATGCTGATGGAGATCATGGGCCTGCACATGCCGGGCAGCTCCTTCATCAACCCGCTCACACCCCTGCGCAAAGCATTGGTTGAAGAGGCAGTCACACAAGTTGTCGAACTCACCGCGCAGCGCAGCACACCTACGCCGCTCTTTGAGATCATCGACGAACGCGCAATCGTAAACCGTGTCGTCGGCTTGCACGCAACAGGCGGCTCCACCAACCACACCATGCATCTCGTCGCAATCTCCGCCGCCGCTTGCATTCAGCTCACATGGCAGGACATTTCGGATCTGTCCGAACTCGTCCCGCTGCTTGCCCGCGTTTATCCAAACGGCAAAAGCGATGTAAACCATTTTGAAGCAGCAGGCGGAATGGGTTTCCTCATTCGCGAACTGCTGGATGCAGGTTTGCTGCACAAAGACGTAAAGACAGTCAACGGAACAGGCCTGGACGGTTACACCGTCAACGTCTTCCTTGATGACAAAGGCGGCGTCCTCCGCAAGGCAGCACCGGCTAAGGCATTGGATGAAACCATCCTTGCGCCAATGTCCGTTCCGTTCAACAAAGACGGTGGCCTCAAAGTCCTCACAGGCAACCTCGGCTCTGCCATCATCAAAACCTCTGCTGTCGCACCTGATCGCCATATCATCGAAGCCCCAGCTCAGGTCTTCCATACGCAAGAAGATGTTGAAGCAGCCTTCAAAGCTGGCAAACTCAACAAAGATGTGATTGTCGTGCTCCGTTACGTTGGTCCGCAAGCCTGCGGCATGCCAGAAGCCCATAAACTGACACCACCTCTTAGCGTTGTGCAGAACCGAGGGTATAAAGTCGCACTTGTAACAGATGGCCGGATGTCCGGCGCCAGTGGCAAGATCCCAGCTGCAATTCATGTTACTCCCGAGGCGATGGATGGTGGACCAATTGCAAAGGTAAGGGACGGTGACTTGCTGCGTCTTGATGCAGTAAGCGGTACGCTGGAGCTGCTTGTTCCTGCAGATGAGTTTGCGCAAAGGCCTGCCGCACCTGCTGACCTACAAGCTTACCAGAGTGGAACCGGAAGAGAATTATTCGCAAGTTTCAGAGCAAACGTGAGCTCAGCCGATACCGGCGCTCGCCTCTTCAATCTGGAACAGACAAACAAAACCCAACGGAATGCTGACACAATCAGCGCAATGGAGACAGTGTAATGGCTCAAAATATCGAGCGCGTAGAAGCAATCATGACCGCCGCCCCGGTGATCGCAGTTCTCATTGTCGATGACCCCAAAAAAGCAGTTCCAATGGCACAAGCCCTCGTGGATGGCGGCATCCCGGGCATCGAGATCACACTGCGCACTCCAAACGCTCTGGACTGCATCAAAGCAGTTGCCGACAACGTCGAAGGCGCTCTGGTTGGTGCCGGTACCGTTCTCACCCATCAGCAGTACGAAGCCTCCGTCAAAGCAGGGTCAACATTCGTCGTTTCTCCGGGCGCAACAGACAATCTGATCGCAGCTGCTGAAGATTTCCAGCAAACTCCTTTACTTCCGGGCACGTGCACTCCGTCTGAAGTGATGAAGCTGCTGGAAGCAGGCTATGAGCGTCTCAAGTTCTTCCCAGCTGTTCCAGCCGGCGGCACTCCGATGTTGAAAGGTTTGTCTTCTCCTCTGGCTGCGGCTAAATTCTGCCCAACTGGTGGTATCAACCTTGGCAACGCACGTGATTTCCTTGCTCTGCCTAACGTCCTTTGCGTTGGTGGGTCCTGGATCGCAGACGCAAAAGCAATTGAATCTGAAGACTGGGCAGGCATTGAAAAGCGGGCTCGCGAAGCAGCTGCATTGACTGTTTAATCGCAAACCATCACGATTGATTGCATTGAATTTCTTACCCGGGGCCTTACATCAAGGACCTGTCATGCTCCTAAAAAGCATGAACATATTTCCGCGTAAGAAGACGCATAAAAACAAAACTTTAGAGCAGTTTGCACGTCCCGAAAAACGAGCAAGCTGCTTTACGGTAAATTGGCAAGGCGCGACACTCGCTGCCAGCCAGAAGCTATTACAAGAATAAATGGAGGCCTCGATGCCGACAGCTAATCCAAAAGATATCTTTAAACGCCTTGATGAACACGCTCAGGCCATTCATTCCACTAAGATTACCGATCTCTTCGCAGCAGATCCTTCTCGTTTTGATAAGTTCTCCCGCTCTTCTGACGACCTGCTCTACGATTTTTCCAAGAACAAGCTGACTGAAGAAACCCTGGAGCTCCTGCTCGAACTCGCACGCGCTGCCAATGTTGAAGCAAAACGCGATGCCATGTTCGCAGGTAAGCACATTAACACCACTGAAGACCGCGCCGTGCTGCACACCGCTCTGCGCAACCAGTCCGAGAACCCGGTATTGGTGGACGGCAAAGACGTTATGCCTGACATCAACGAAGTGCTCGTCAATATGGGCGACTTCGCAGAAGGTATCCGCTCTGGCGAAATCACAGGCCATTCCGGCGAGAAAATCACAGACGTGGTCAACATCGGCATTGGTGGCTCTGACCTTGGTCCGGTGATGACAACTCTGGCTCTGGCCCCGTATCATGATGGCCCGAACCTGCATTACGTCTCCAACGTGGACGGCGCACACATTGCCGACACTTTGGAAAACCTGAATCCGGCGAAGACTCTCTTCATCATCGCCAGCAAGACCTTCACCACTATTGAGACCATGACCAACGCGGCAACAGCCCGCCGTTGGATTGCCAAACACAACGGCGAAGAAGCTGTCGGAGCACACTTTGCAGCTGTCTCCACCGCACTGGAAAAGGTCGCGGCCTTTGGCATTTCGCAAGAGCGTGTCTTTGGCTTCTGGGACTGGGTCGGCGGACGTTACTCCATCTGGTCCGCGATCGGCCTCCCACTCATGATCGCTATTGGTCCGGATGCATTCTCTGATTTCCTCGGCGGCGCCCATGCAATGGACAATCACTTCCGCACCACCCCGATTGAAGACAATATCCCGTTCCTGATGGGCCTCGTCGGTGTCTGGCATCGCAACGTGCTGGGTTACGACACCCGCGCAGTTCTGCCATATGATCAGCGCCTTGCCCGCTTCCCTGCCTACCTGCAACAGCTGGATATGGAATCCAACGGCAAAAGCGTCACCAAAGATGGCACAATGGTTGAAACCCAGACCGGCCCAATCGTCTGGGGTGAGCCTGGCACCAATGGCCAGCATGCGTTCTACCAGCTCATCCATCAGGGCACGAGCATCATTCCTTGCGAGTTTTTGGTTGCTGCCAACAGCCACGAAGAGGACCTGCAAGTCCATCACAATCTCCTTCTGGCAAACTGCCTTGCCCAGAGTGAAGCCCTGCTCCGCGGCCGTTCTCTGGAAGAAGTTGAAGACAAGTTTCGTAAAGATGGAAAATCTGAAGAAGAGATTGCCAAACTAGCTCCACAAAAGGTCTTCCCGGGTAACCGGCCTTCAACCACCCTCCTCTATGATCGTCTCGATCCATTCACGCTGGGTAGGCTGATCGCGTCTTATGAACATCGCGTCTTTGTTGAAGGAGCGATTTGGAACATCAACTCCTACGATCAGTGGGGTGTTGAACTTGGAAAAGAACTCGCGACACAGCTGTTGCCAATGGTTGAAGGCAGCCAATCCGCAGCAAACAAAGACAGTTCGACCCAAGGCTTGTTAAAATATCTAATGAAGGCGAGGAGCCTCTAATTTTTAACAAACTTTAACCATGTTCTTTTTGTTAGCTCGACCTCACAAAGTTAGAGCTGCCAGGAGGTATCGGGGTCCGGTCAAATTGGGATTGGCAGCAAAAGGAGACTGGAAAAAATGAAAAAAATTGCTCTTGCTGGTGTAAGTGTTGCATTGCTTGCCCTTGCTGGCTGTAACACATCTTCAAGCACGGACCGTACTCTCATCGGCGGTGGCCTTGGTGCTGCGACTGGTGCAGCCATCGGCGCTGCCACAGGCGGTGGTGTGGGGTCCGCTGTCGCTGGTGCAGCAATCGGCGGTGTAGCTGGTGGCATTGTTGGCAATGTGACAACTCCGAAAAACTGCACTGCCTATGATCAGTACGGTCGCCCTTACCGCGTAAAGTGCCCATAAGCCTCGCAAAAAGATTTGGTTACACCATTCCAAAGGCCCTGCAACCGCGGGGCCTTTTTGCGTTACATACCTACAACTCTCAAAAGGCAAACAGCTTCAACTTAACCACCTTGCCATCTCGTAAGCTGCATTCACTCATCTGCAACAGATCAGGTACTACCGTGGGTTTCAAACAATCAACCCATGGGTAGGATCGTGAGAAAAGCAATAATCATAACAGCCACCCTGCTCACACTCGGTGCTTGCAGTGAGTATAACCGAACAGACCGCGTCCTCGTTGGCGGTGGTCTTGGTGCAGCCACCGGCGCTGCGATTGGAGCAGCAACAGGGGATGTTGGCGCGGCCTTTGCCGGTGCTGGTATCGGTGCCGTTGCAGGCGGGTTGATTGGTGCAGCCACCACTCCGCGCCGCTGTGTCGGCTACGACACCTATGGTCGCCCTTACTACTACCGTTGCTGACAGCAATCCTCTCTACAGATCAGCCATAAAGTCTGGCGCAGCCATGTCCAGCTTGAAGCTGCGCGGGCTTTTGGCACCCGCACTCTGCTGCACCATCTTCTTGTAGATGATCTTATGCGCAGCCGCCAAAGCCATCTTGGCGTATTTCATCGCACCAACACTATGCCGGTTGCCAGAGATACCTGCTCTACGCAGCAAACCATTGGCATAGATGATCGCATAAAAATCCCTGATCTCAGTGGTGAAGTGCTCAGTGGTCACCGAGATGTTCACTTCATCATGGTTCTCAACCCGATGCGGGTTGTTGAGCGGCCAGTGCGCCATCTCACCCGGGCTCAGCGTCACCTTTGTAGCGAACTCATCATACCAGGGCTCAAAGCGGATCTCTTCTTCGGTCGTCCCAAGGAAGATACCTTCCAGCTGCTCATCAGAAAGAAACGGCGCGGTATTCTCATAAATATAAACGTCCTTATGGCCCTTCACCTGCCATAAGGATTGTCCGGGTACATCTGCATGATAGTACACTTGGGCACCGGGGGAAGAAATCAACATCCCCGTCTTGTGCTTAAAGGTCTCAAAGCCCGGAACCTTCACCTCTAGCTCATCGAATATTTTCGACGTGACCTGCCGAAAACCTTCATCCCAGTCCTGAAGTGCACGAAGAGAAAGCCAGAAACGCCCTTCTTCTACAGCACGAAGCACATCCTCGCCTTTGGCACCTTCAATGCTGCCTTGTAGCCACTGGGACTTCTTGGTGCCAATGGCACCGGGACGAACAAAATCATAGTGCTCAGAGGGAGTGGTCTCAATCAACCGCGCTAGGTTTTCTGGCAGGAACACAGGCAGCTCATGCAGGCGGTTGTTCAGCAGGAGCATGTGCTTGCCGAACACCTCTTTGTAATGCTCTTTCCATTCAACAATCAAATCATGCTGAAGAACCAATTCCAAATCATGATACATGACGCCGCCCAATCAGAAAAATACTAGTAAATTTTGACCAGTATATCGAAACCGCACCTGCAAACTCATTAACGCCGCAGCAAACCGGTGACAGGGTAAACAGAACCTTTACCAACGCAAAACGGGAGCCAGTGGCTCCCGCTTCTAATCTCTAAGTCCGCTTAGACTTTCAGGCTGCTTCAGTTTCCTGAACCAGAGCAGCTTCTGGAGCTACGTAAGTGTAGCCGAGGTTTTCAGCAACTTCAGCAACAGTGACCTGCCCCTTATAAACGTTCAGACCCGGCAGGAAGCCCGGGATGTCGCGAAGAGCAGCTGCGTAGCCTTTGTCAGCCAGCGCCAGAACGTAAGGCAAGGTTGCGTTGTTCAGCGCGTAAGTGGAGGTGCGAGCCACAGCGCCCGGCATGTTTGCCACGCAGTAGTGAACCACTTCATCCACGATGTAGGTTGGATCCTGGTGAGTTGTTGCACGGGAGGTTTCAAAACAACCACCCTGGTCGATAGCAACGTCAACCACAACAGAACCCGGCTTCATTGCCTTGATGTGCTCTTTGGTCACCAGTTTCGGCGCAGCTGCACCGGCCACCAGAACAGCACCAACAACCAGATCAGCAGCCAGAACTTCTTTCTCAAGCGCGGCACGGTTGGAGAACACTGTCTTCAAACGGGAACCAAAGCGAGCGGAAAGAGCGTCGAGAACATCAACGTTTCTGTCCAGAACGGTAACATCGGAGCCAAGGCCGATTGCCATTTCAATTGCGTGGGCGCCAACAACACCGCCGCCAATCACAACGGTTTTCGCAGGAGCAACACCCGGTACACCGCCAAGCAGAACGCCAGCGCCGCCATTGGCTTTCTGCAGTGCAGTTGCACCTGCCTGAATGGAAAGACGACCAGCAACCTGAGACATAGGCGCCAGCAGTGGAAGACGGCCTTTTTCGTCAGTTACTGTTTCATAAGCGATGCAAACCGCGCCAGAGGCGACAAGGTCAGCAGTCTGCTCTGGATCCGGAGCCAGGTGCAGGTAGGTGAACAGCAGGTGATCAGGGCGGAGCATCTTGCGCTCAACAGCCTGAGGTTCTTTCACCTTCACAATCATTTCTGCTTTCGCGAAGACGTCTGCAGCAGTCGGCAGGATGGATGCGCCAGCTGCAATATAGTCAGCATCGCTCGCGCCAATGCCAACACCGGCATTGGTTTCAACAACCACGTCGTGGCCATGAGCAACAACTTCACGCACGCTGTCTGGCGTCAGACCAACGCGATATTCGTGATTTTTTATTTCCTTAGGAACACCAACAAGCATCACAATCTCCCAATCAGCTTCGGCTTTGTGTTTCTACATAGCTTATGGAAATCTCAGTTGCAGATGCTTGCAATGTGCGCACGACACGGTACATTTTAGCAAACATCTACGAATAAACATCGTTCAGACACAATAATCTGCGAAAACGGCAAAGCTATGAAACTCGACAAGCTTGATAAAAAGATCCTCCGCGCGCTGCAGGACAATGGCCGTATCTCCAATTCTGATCTTGCAGATCATGTGGGTCTGTCCGCCTCTGCCTGCTTGCGTCGTGTCCGGACTCTGGAGGGTGAAGGCGTCATCGAGAAATACGTCGCACTGCTCAATCCAAAAAAGCTGGGCAAGCGTATGAGTGTCTTTGTCGAGATCTCGCTCGGGTCTCAGTCAGAGGAAGCCCTTTCAACATTCGAAAAGGCCGTTGATCGCTCCACCGAGATTATGGAGTGCCACCTCATGGGCGGCGATGCGGATTACATCCTGCGTGTGATGGCCGATGATCCGGTTGATTTTGAGCGCATCCACCGTGACCACCTCACCCGCCTTCCCGGCGTTGTGCGCATGCGCTCCTCCTTCGCGATCCGCTCCACCAAACAAGGCAGCGCTCTGCCAATTTCCGAGAGCTAATTCACCTCGGAAACCTTGCGGTTTTCTCACAGGCATACTCGACGCTTCTGCCAAACCTCTCTATAACAACGCTCAATTGTATATTGCTGCAGCTCTCCCGGGCTGCATGAGTATGGAGCACGACTTTGACCCCAATTATCACTTGCTTGCTGGACGGTCGCTACGAGCTGGCCGAAGGTCTCCTCTGGGATGAACTGACAAAACACCTGTTCTTCTGTGACATCCTCGGAAAACAGATCCATGCAATGCATTGGGATAGCAAAGAAGTCACCACATGGGACTTCCCGAAAGTCGTTGGCTCCTTCGGCCTTTGTAAGGACGGTCGCCTCATCGTGGCGATGAAAGACGAAATCATCCTGTTCGATACAGGCACCAAAATGTACGAGGTCATCGCAAAGATTGAGCCGGATAATCCACGCACCCGTCTGAACGACGGTAAGGTCGGACCTGACGGCGCATTCTGGGTGGGCACCATGGACGACATCAGTCCAAGAACCCCTATCGCCAGCCTCTATCGCGTCACGCCAGATGGCAACGTCACGCAGATCGCCACTGAAATCAGAACCTCCAACGGCTTGGCATGGTCCCCAGATAACAAGACCATGTACCACTCCGACACCGGCTCCGGTGAAGTCTTCGCCTACGATTTCGACCGCGACTTCGGCGCTGTCACCAACCAGCGCAAGTTCCTGCAGCTGGACAACACAGTGGGCAGACCCGACGGCGCAACAACAGACACCGATGGCAACTACTGGTCCGCAGGCGTCTCAGCAGGCAACGTCAACTGCTTTGATCCGGATGGACAGCTGCTGCAGTCCATCCGGATCCCGGTCCCACGCCCGACAATCCCGTGCTTTGCAGGTCCAAACCTGGGTACACTGGTCGTGGCGAGCCTGCGCCCTCATGGAGATGACGAGCTTCTCAAGGAGTTCCCAAAATCAGGCGGTCTCTTCGCAATGGATGTGGAGCACAAAGGTCTGCCAGCCTGCCGCTTTGGCTAAGCTCTGCCCTGCGTCTTGAAAAACAAACAGATTTAGCACCGCTGGCTCCTGTCCGGCGGTGTTGTCGTTTGGGCCCCGGAGTACGGGGTGAGCAAGGCGAGCAGGCAGTGCCTGCGCATTATGAGTAAATTAGTTTCTTCGGCATTGGCTGCTCGCCTCGCCCGGGCGTTTTTGTATGAAACAAGATCTCCACCGAAAGGCATTGGGAGCAGGCACCATCAGCAACAAGCACACCGGCCAGAGGCAAATGTGAGTGTCGATGATAGCTAAACGCCTGCCAGTGTAGACGCCCATCGGGTGACCAGCTTCCGCTTGGTCCCTGCACTAAAGACTTTCAAGGGGTGTTTCAACGGACCCGCCGGAGGATGCGTTATGTCTTCCGGTAGCCCCGCCCAGCTCACGCTGCACTGACGGTCGCTCCGCCAGCTGCCCGTTTACGTGAACATGAGATCAACAATAAGCTAGCCTGAGCAAACGGGGATAAGATTTTCCGGGTCCAAGCAAAAGTAAGGGGCAGCCAAACCGCCCCTCAATCAACTCTGCTTCAGCTTTCACCAGCCTCAGAAGGCTTGTCGTCAATCTGGTAGGGCGCGAGAACCTTCTTGGTTTTCTCCGGCAGGTTCTTCCCCCAGCCGGCATCAAGCTTGTGGTCAACAGACACGCGGTCATCAAACACAAAGCACTCGCCTTTCCAGAGGCTCTCATCCTCTGGCACATTTTCCAGATAGTTCAGAATACCGCCCTCAAGGTGGTAAACCTCATCATAACCCTGCTCCAGCATCAAGCCGGTAGCCCGCTCACAGCGGATACCGCCGGTGCAGAACATGGCAACCTTCTTCTTGGCGCGCAGAGAGTTATCATTGCGTTTGACCCATTCAGGAAACTCATTGAAGGTTTCCGTGTCAGGGTCCAATGCACCTTCAAACGTGCCCAGAGCAAACTCATAGTCATTGCGCGTATCAATCACGACCGTATCCGGGTCAGAGATCAGCGCATTCCAGTCCTCTGGCTTCACATAGGTGCCGACAAGATCATTCGGATCGATATGGTTCACACCCATATTCACGATCGCCTGTTTCAAACGCACCTTCATGCGCTTGAATGGAACTTGCTTTGCCCAGCTTTCCTTGACGATGATGTCATGAAAACGCGGGTCTTTGCGCAAGTAGGCAATCACGTCCCGCATCTGCGGTTCTTCACCAGCAATAGTTCCGTTAATGCCCTCACGAGCAATAAGAAGACTGCCGCGAATACCTCGGCTTTTGCAGTAGTCAAGCAGAGGTTCGCGCATGTCTTCAAAGTCCGCAAACTCAACAAACTTGTAGAGCGCACAGACCAAAATGGGGGTTAGCGTATGTGTCATTCTTTGCCTTTGTGGGCTTATTCGTAGCAGTACCTATACCCATTTCCATCGGGTCTGTCAGCAAAAGAGACCATACCAAAACTGCAAACCTCCCCTGCCGAAGCAGGGAAGGTTGAAATGTAACTCGCACGAGAGGTCGTCACAGGTTCATTTACCGGCCCGGACGGAAGGTTTCCATAATGGTAAGAAGCGTCTGAAGCTGATCCGGCGTACCAGACTGAGCAACCTTTTCCGTAGCACCAGCAGCTGCCATGGTATCCATGGAGTAGATCTGCATGACACCCTGGTTGGTTGCAGCCTGAGCCAGAATGTTCTGCTGCTGAGAAGCAGCCACGTTATTCTCAAAGAGAATTCCGGTTGAGTGCGCCATAGTCTGGAAAAGCGAACCCATAGCCATGGCGGGTGCTTCACCAACAACCTTCACATTGGTTTGTGTGACGGCATCAGTAATCATTGGATTTACCGTATCCGGCATAGTCGTCATCCTTAAAAATGCAGCATATCTTTCGAAGAGACGAGACCGCCTTTCGAATACCGATACGCGGGAGACAGAAACAAAAGCAGCTCAGCAGAATATGAACTGCCATGAATAAGAGAAGTCGTGTCCGGTGATTTCACAGAGAACCACCAGGGGCATGCCCACCTGAAAACCAACCGGACACCATTAACTGCAAGTTGAACCAACGCCGCCGGAGGGCGACGCCTAAACCCGTTAGGTTGGGTTGAAAACGCGCATGATTGTCAGCAGCGTGTTCAACTGGTCTGGTGTGCCGCTCTGAGCAACTTTTTCGGTAGCACCAGCCCCAGCCATCGTATCCATGGAGTAAATCTGCATGACTCCCTGGTTAGCTGCTGCCTGAGAAAGAATGTTCTGCTGCTGAGCGGCAGAGACATAGTTCTCAAAGAGAATTCCGGTGGAATGAGCCATTGTCTGAAAGACACTGCCCATTGCCATCGCAGGGGCTTCACCCACGACCTTTACGTTGGACTGGGTAACCGCGTCAGTGATCATAGGGCTAACAGTTGTTGGCATTCTAATAGTCCTCTTTCATACAGTTCTGGTCAAAATCCGGTTCTGCATTTCCTTGAACTGGCTCCAAAGGAGTACGCGCTACTACAACTTAAAGGATGCATCAGAACCATTCTCATCGCTCTGGCCTTTGCACCAGAAAGCGAAGCTCGAAAGTTCCGGTTATGGGTTGAAACTACGCAAGGTAGTCAGCAGCGTGCTGAGTTGGTCAGCTGTCCCAGCCTGAGCAACTTTTTCTGTGGCCGATGCCCCGGCCGTTGTATTCGCGGAATAGATTTGCATGACGCCCATGTTGGTCGTCGCCTGTGCAAGAATGGTAGATTGAGACGCGGATGCGACTGAGTTCTGCAACAAAATGCCCGTTGAATGTGCAAGGGATGCATAGAGGTTTCCCATCGCAATTGCAGGCGCTTGCCCAAGCACCGTTACATTGGATTGCGTGACAGCATCCGTCACCATGCCACCCTCTGGTATTACGGGGCCAATCCCCGGTAGATCCGCCATAAATCACTCCCACCTGATCAACCGAACTCATGAGCAGTTCGGTAAAAACGCAGCCCTGCTTCACCTCTGATCAAGCGCAAGCACTGCACTGACCAGAGGCAAACTCTCAATTATTTAGAAAACTCAATGGCCGTTGCAGATCGACCAAACACCACGACTTAACGCGAAAAGTACCGACACAATGTTCCGAGCAAACTCTCGTTCACCTGCTCGGCTTCCTTCGGATCCATATGTGAAATGCTGTTTGCAGCAGCCATGGAACCAACAGAATAAGTATGCAAAATTCCCTGATTCAAAGCGGTCTGCGCAATGATGTTCTGGCGCTGTGCATTCGAGACGGAATTCTCAAAAAGCACCCCTGTCGATTGCGCCGCTGTCAGGAAGGTCAGCGCCAGCGCGAACGCAGGAGCCACCCCAAGAATTGCAATCACGTCAGCATCAACAGTTCCATCATCGGAGGGTTTTGCTGCGCCACATTGTTCCTCAATAGTCTTTGGCATTTTTTCTCCAATATGCTTGTTATTATTGCCATTTACAGACTATTGACGCCGCTCCTCTCTATTTGTGAACTCTTTCCTAAGAGCCAATGCCCTTCGTAAGAATTGGTTCACACATCACTCATCTATCGCGAGTTCTCTGTTGCAGATAACTAATCAAAAGCTCGGAGAGCTTCTCATTGAGCGGTGCAATCTGCCTTGAAAGCTCCGACTTGATTTCCTTCTTCAGAAAATCCCGCATGGCTTCAGCAGCCTGTACCGCCATCGCTTCCTGATTGGGAACCCCGCCCTGACCGGGCAGGCCAGAGCCCGGAAACTGCGCCATGCCGGGACCAGCTTGCGGCCCACCTTGCCCAGGCACCATTTGCGGCTGCGGCTGTGCAGGCGGTGGTGCTGGTGGTGATTGCGGTTCCTCCTCCTCATCCCCAGTACCAATCACGCTCTTAATCGTCGTAATCTCTTCATCAATGGAGGTGCACAGCTTGGCTGCCGCCTGCTCCACTTCAGACACAATCGTCTGCGCAGAGGATGTTGCATCGTCACAAGCCCGATTGATCTGCGCCTGCTGCTGGCGGATTTCAGCAACCACCTCATTGTAGTTTGGAATGCCCTGCCTCAGCTGCGCAAATTCACTGGCCGCTTGATCCACATTCTGCTTCACCTTGGTCAGCTGCACGACAGCATCATCCAGCGCAGAGTTGAATTCCGGGCCCGGCGTCACCGTGACCTTTTGAGGACCAGCATCTGCGGCCCCTGACGTTCCGTTCGCGGCTGTACTCATCGCCTCACTCCTCAAGTCCAGTCTTACCAGTTGTGATCTGAATTTCGCTCGGAACTACGGTCCTCTCCCCGCGCATCAAACTCAATGTCACCAGTGGAGGTAAACCGCGCAAGAAGCTCCTCTTCCACCCCATCCTGGATCAACCGGTCCTCGTCTTCACGGTCCTCATACCGGTCGGCCTCTTCCTGCAATCGCTCATCGCGAAACCCGAGAACCACATCCGCTGCAGTAATGCCATCTTCACACACCAGCATCCCTTCCGCCTTCACCAGCGCATCCCGCGCCAGACTCAGATGACACAGAAGCCCTGGCAGCGTCTCAACACCAGACCGCGACAGCGTAAGCGTCTCTTCCTGCTCGATAACCCCTTCCCAGCGGCGCAACTGATTGAGGATCACCTCCTCCAATTCCTCTCGAATGTATGTAACGTCCCGTTCCATATCTCACCTTTAGAGCTGACCGGGGATCTGCCTATCGCGTCAGAGCCCGAAGAAAAGTCGCAAGCAAAATGTAGTCCTATTGAAACAACAGCGTAATTTCCTGAAACAGATCCATCAGCTGACCCGCTTCCGGCAGATCACTCACTCACATCCTGAAACGCCGAGATGGCATTGGTCACCATGACGTTCAGCTCCGTCAGCGCAGGTGTCGCTGCCAGCGCCGGATCCTGTGCGATCTTCGCGGCCACAATCGCCTGTGCAGCCATAGAGATTTGCATGACACCGTTCATGTAAGTTTCTGCATTTTGCGACGCATGCCCGCTGGACTGCTTGGTCATCACATCGTCAGGAATGGAGATCATCGACTCCAATCCTTGGTAATTTTGAAAGTTGGTAAACTGCACGGCCTGAGTAATCTGTTCGTTTAAAGCAGAGGTTGAAGGCGCAGAGGTTGGCAATGGTGGATAGGATGGCCCGGAGGACTGCTCCTTCCCGGTATCCGTGGATGTGCCCTGCGACTGCCCACCCGTCCCGTCAGAACCGGTAGTATCCTCAAAGTCTGCACCGCCAGCAGATCCCTTTTCACTATCCATCACCATGGTTTGTTGCGCTCCGGATTGACTGTTGCTCTCACTTGCTGTGTTGACGGTTTCCGTTGCCGCCTGTGAGGACATTTTGACCGCTGGAGAAGATCGCTGAGCACCCTGTGTTCTGGATGCCTCAGCACCGGACTGAGTTGAGGAACGCAAACTATTATCGCTCAAAGGTCCGTGGAGCAGAGAGATCAGGCGCCGCCGACGCGTAATCGCATTCTCATACTCTTGAGAAGCTGAACTCTCACCTCTCTCCCTCACCATCAAATTCCCTCAAATTAGCCACCTGAAGGTTTAGACTCCGCTCCAGAGGTCGGGCCTATTTCCATAATCAGCTGAACGCCCTTGGACACCACAGCCGTCGATATCTGGTTCATGGATTGCTGCGCATGGGTCGCATTTTGAACCGACAGTCCCGTCGCATTGCTTACCACCTGATACAGATTGGCAATTGCCTGAGAGGGCGCTTCACCCACCACCTTCACATTTGTCTGGGTAACGGCATCCGTCACCTGAGCATTTACAGTATCTTCCGCCATGCTTTCGCCCTCGCAGTCTAAATTCGTTAACTATTCGGAGAGACGCACTCCCAACCCTCCTGTGAACATTCAATCTGCTCAATTGAGCCGCTTACGCTTCTTGGAGCGGGCATCTCTCAGCTTCTCGCGCAAAAACTGCACCCGCTTGCGGGCCAAAGCCTGAGAAATATTCAGCTCCTCCGAAATCTCGCTGTAACTGCGATCCTCGGCAAACTTCATGGAAAAAATCTGCTGATAGATAAGAGGAAGCCGCTCCAGCGTCTTGCTGATCAACATCAGCTCTTCCTTCTGTGCCAGCAGCACTTCCTGCGGTGCGCTTTCAATCTCTGTATTGGCCAGATGTTCGTCGTAAACATCCTTATCGCCATCACGAAACTGATATTCATAACGCTTCTTCCGGTACTGACTGATGAACTCGTTTTTAAGCGCATACATAAAAAAGGCGATTGGCTCCCTCATATTCAAGGGACGCTGTTCAAAGTGCGATGCAACCTTAATGATCGTTGCTGACATCAACTCTTCAGCCGCATCCATGTCACCACCCGTAAGATGAAACGCTCTTCCGAATATCTTTTTTCTATACTCGTTCCAGTATTCCCAAACAGGCGTCAAATCCTGACGCCCATCAAGATGTTCTAATCGTGTATTCTTGTAATACATCCGCCACACCTCAATGTATTACAGACTAAATCCCTGAACACCACAAAGAGACATCACGAAACACACACCAGCACTGGCATGGAGAACAGATATCAACTTTATTTCTAGAGAATTCGTCCGCTTCGATAGAGATGAAGCTACGGATATTCTTGTTTACGGAAAACCAACACAATTTTATGGGTTGTATAAATTCATGCTTACAACCCTTGATAATAGAACGCGAACCAGATTAGAAATTTTAAGAGGTTCCAGTCACTTAACGACCTTCGAGTAATCAACCTTGCAGAATTACAACACAACCAGAAACACGACGACGACCTGTTAACAACCTATAAGGTGTATGCTTGAGATTGATACAACCCGAAAAATGCATAAGCCCAATCTCATAGAGCGCCATCCACCCTGCCCTTAATAGACAGCCCACCCGACGTTTTGTGACATAAGCGATTCTACAAATTAAAGGAGAGATTGTTTTTCCAGGTGCTCAATCACAAACCGCGCACGCTCTTCAACGCACACTTGCGGCACGTCAACCAACTCATATCCATAAGCACGATAGACCGAAACATTCGCGGCATAATCCTGGCACGCAAAGTCAAAGCCATGCGTTCGCTCCGCATCATGTTCAAAAATCTCTCTCCACGGCGCACACACAAACACTGGCGACGCAAACCACCTCAGATGCGCAGCACGCACCATACTCTCAGGAACAGAAGCCCCAATAATTGCACTATACGCAATCGCTTCCAGAAAACTGCGATCATGGAACACAGTCTCACCTGACCGCACCCCTCCCCGATCAAACGCCGCAATAGAACGCTCAAACAACAAATCCCGAAAAGCAACACAGTCCTTGTCAGGCAGCGCACAACCACCAATCGCACGCTGCTCCCGCACCAACTGCCGCCCAACCTCCTCCCGGCACGCATACCCAAGAGATTTGAGATACCCCAGCAAAGTAGATTTCCCAGCACCAGACGCACCAGTAATAACAAAGTCCATCACGAAACCTTTCAAAGAAAGAGCGGAACAAACGATATATTTGGGAGAGAGTTCGAAAACCAGAATGCAAGGAATGCAAAAAGGGGTGCGATCACTTTGAAGCAAAGCACACACAAGCACCACCAAGGCATAAATGCCTTTGTGAAACAGTCACCGATTTTCTGAGAGAAAATGTTGAACCCGCACGGGTTCGAACCGTGGACCTACTGATTAAAAGGCGCTTCAGTATAAAAAACTCATTTACGATGAAGAGCGATTCATTACTATAAATCAAAGAGTTGTAGAAAATTATTTGCGCCTGCCTACCTTGCTTTCCGCGCTCAATCTCATACATTTGTTACATAGTGCTGACACAGAACGGCAAGCAGATAGTTTTGACCTATGACGGTTTGGATGCTGTTTTGCACAGGTCCTAAAAGAAAGCCTCAAAGGTCGTCAGAAGCTGTCATGCCGTCAGAAACAGCTGCAAACGGAGGCGTTTTTCAACTTCAAAATTCGTATGTGTGGTGGCTCCTGTCATGAGCCGTCAGCGGGAGAGGTATGTCTATGCCGAACATAACGAAGCGAACGGTGGACGCGGCAAGGCCAGCAAGCAAAAAGCAAATCTTCTGGGATGGCAAACTCAAGGGCTTTGGCCTTCAAGTGATGCCAAGCGGAGCAAAAACATTCGTTGTGCAATATCGCACGCATGAAGGCCGCTCTCGTCGTATGAGTCTTGGCAGATATGGTGAGCTAACACCAGATCAAGCCAGAGACTTGGCGACCAACGTGCTAGCAACGGTCCGTAACGGTCCGTAACGGTGATGATCCTCTATTAAAGCGGGGAAACAAACGAGCTGCTCCCACGGTGAATGTGCTCCTTGATCTCTATATGAGTAAACATGTGCAGGTTCACAACAAGCCCAAGACAATGAAAGACATTGAACGTCTCCTAAAGCGATGTGTTCGTTCACGACTGGGGCAAATGAAACTCAACTCTGTCAGGCGGCAGGATATTGCAAAGCTGCATCATTCGTTGAGAGCAACACCTCGTCAAGGCAATCAAGTTCTGGCTGTCTTATCTAAGGCGTTCAATCTCGCTGAAGTATGGGGCCTAAGGCCAGAGCACAGCAACCCGGTTCGCTTGGTCAAGCGTTACAAAGAAAACGAGCGTGATCGTTTCCTGTCAGAGGAAGAGCTGCAAAGACTGGGGCGTACCCTTGAGCTGGCAGACCAGGAGGGTCTTCCCTGGATCATAAAAGCCGGGAAGAGTACAGCCAAGCACTTGCCCAAGGATGTTGCAAAGCGGAAGACACCTATAAATCCGAGAGCTCTTTATTGCTTACGTCTGCTCCTTTACACCGGTGCACGCTTGAGCGAAATTGCAACCTTGAAATGGGAGCATATTGATATTGATTTGGGCACGATTGCACTGCCTTCAAGAAAGGGGGATGAGCGTAAACCTCATCCGGTAAGTACCAGTGTGATCGAAATCCTCTCTGATATTCCAAGAGTGGATGTTTCACCATATGTTTTACCGGGCTGTAAAGATCCGACACGCCCCATTTCGATTGAGGTAGTTGAGAATGCATGGCAGCACATCCGCGTCCATGCCAACATTCCTGATGTACGTATTCATGATCTACGCCATACGGTTGGCACCTTCGCAGCCCAAGCAGGCAGCAACGCCTTCCTCATCAGCCACCTTCTGCGCCACCGCAACGTGACCATCACCAATCGCTATGTGAACCATGATGCCCATCCAATCCGGGTGCTGTCAGAGACGATTGGTGAACGGATTGAGGCTGGATTGGAAGGACGAGAATGAGAACTCCGCTACAGGCATTTGGAGGTATTTATTTGGATAATTGCGAGCACCACATGAAGCTTTTGACCATTTGCGGACATTCGCAGGTGTCCGACGTATTCTCAGCTAATGCGAGGTTTCAACTGTAGGTCGGTGTTTTTAGGCTCAAAAATGGAGGAAGTAAACAAAGCCTCCTTAGTTGATCGAGTAGCCTGAATGAATTTCCCTCTCGGGCTCTCACAGAACCGGACGTGAACCTCTCAGCTCATAGCTTACAGCAATAGGGCCATCAAATTCTTTTTGTTGCAGCGATCTATTGAGCCACTTACAAGCCGCCGTTGTATCACTAGAAGGCATAATGAATATGAGACGAGCTGTATGAAATAAGCGCTGGCAAATAAGGTGAGACCACCTACCAATTACATTAAATCGCAGTGCCTAATCTAAAATTGCGAGCAAATGATATGTAGGTTGAGGGATCTGTATGCTTCGATAACTATTGTCGATAAAAACATACAAGCAATTTTGGATCTTCAAGTATTATATCTAGATAGTGAAGCAATTATATCTCAACACCTGAGGTGTGTGAAGTAATGATAACGAATGCCCGATTGCTTCCAGCCAAGTTGTTCAAATTTGAACAAGTAAACCTTTATTTTCCACTTTGGCACGCGAAGTTCGGCTGTGTAGTCGTGCATAGGCTAAACGCATCAGCGTGAGCATGTTGTATGAGTTGGTAATAATTAGCCATGCAGCCGGCTAACTCAAATGGCCTCACAGCAAATTACATCATGTCCGTGGACATTATCGAAAGGACAAACCATGGTTTTACGTATAAACGATACAATTCCCGATTTGACGGTGACGACTGATCAGGGAAAACTCAACCTGCACAACTGGGTTGGCGACAGTTGGGCGATAATTTTCTCGCACCCTAAAGACTTTACACCCGTTTGCACAACTGAATTTGGTGCTGTTGCAAGACTGGCGAAGGAATGGGAAGCTAGAAACACCAAGGTATTGGGTATCTCGGTAGATGGTGTTGAAGACCATAAAAAGTGGAAAGGTGACATTGAAGCCGTTGGCGGGGCCAGGCCAGAGTTTGCAATTGTTGCTGATGACGATTTAGAGATGGCAAAAGCATTTGACATGCTGCCAGCGGAATATGTGATGCCAGACGGTCGGACGCCAGCAGACTCTGCCACAGTACGTTCAGTGTTTATCATTGGACCTGACAAGCAGGTGAAACTTATGATGACCTATCCGATGTCTGTTGGTCGTAATTTTTCCGAAATATTGCGTGCTTTGGATGGCCTGCAAATGTCTGCCAAAGGCGTTGCTACCCCAGCTGATTGGCAGGTAGGACAAGATGTGATTGTACCGCCAGCGGTTAGCACGGAGGATGCTCAAACGAAATTCGGTGTGGTGAATACCATTTTGCCGTATTTGCGCACTGTCCATGCGCCACGTTAGCCTCATTTGTCTGATCATGTTTTACTAAGCTAAGCGATTATGAACCTCGGAAGAAATATTTACCGAGGTTCTTCTCTACTTATTTCTTAGTGTATGATTATTCCAAATTTTATTCTGGTCCTAGAACACACTGAAATTGGCCGTTCTCTAAGATCAACTCAGTTTGGATGTCATTTCTCTTGAATATAATCTTGGTGCAGACGCGCTATACCTAGGATCTCGATCTTTTAATCTCGAAAATCGACGATATTACACGGAAGCTGCAATATTAGAAAATTTCCCAATTTTCAGAGCATATGAGCAAACGGTTTGCGACGGTTTGGCCGCTATGTCTGTTTCTAACAGTTTCAAAATGTGGTCAAATTGGCAGCTTCACAAGCCTACGCACTTCTGTTTAAAGCGCAGCCTCCTGTGGCGTTTTCTGTTTGGGGCTCGCGATCATTAGTATCACAAAGATTGCTCAATGATAACTGTATTGGCTTAAGAGTATTCGTAGCTCTGACAGGCGGCAGGTTAGCTTACTTCCAAATGACCTGCGTCGAATGTCTTTGTACTGCTTCTCAGCGGTATTGCTGACAGGCCTTACAATTTGCCTGGTTACTCTCTCCTGCACAAAAGATGATCTACTCACTTGGCCTTGATGACAAACACAGTGGCCTAGTCAAACACAAACAGGTGGTCGTTCTTCCGGCACTGCCATCAGTAAATCATGCGGCACATACAGCTTCTTATGCACAGTTTATCCTACATTTCAGCCACTGAAGTGTCCTCCAACAGAGCCTGTGTTCCTCCTCCTTCACCTCATAGCTAATAGCAATAAGGCCTTCAATTTCTTTCTGTTGTGAAAGTCCAGAGTCTAATCCATTTCTGCAAATGAAATTGCCGAAAAGTTGGATCCTAGAGGAAGGGTGAGCAATGCAGCTTTCAGATTACAATACTCAAATTAGGAACCTATCTCAGACCTTTACCTGGGCAATTCTGGTTTTGGGTGCTTTTCAATTTCTGCTCGGAGTTGGGGTTTTAGGACAGAGGGCAACGGAGATCGACGTGGCGGGCTACACGCGCTTCCATGCATATTGGGGTATGGGACTTTTGATCGCCATACTTGGCAAACTCATTCTACTTAACTTTGTAGAAAAGCGCGGGCTTCTCGACAAATCGCACCATTGGTTTTTACGCCTATCAATCACGGTGCTATTTGCTCTCCTTGTAATTTTGCCTCTCGTTGGTGGAGTGAGATTGCTGGTAAATGAAAGGCCTAGCAGCTCTTTGGGACTTACTGTGGCGAGTTGGGTGCATGGGGAAAGCGTAAATTTTCTAGCGGAGTTGCACACTACACTGGCTTATGCGCTTGGGTGTGCCACAATTGTCTACGGCCTGAGCTGGGCGGCAAACTACATTCACTCTGTAAACAGAGAACTGTCCCACATTGTTATAGAGGATCCATATACTTAGAGGAGGAGCTCCGCAATAAATCTACGCCGGAAACTCTATCAAGTTTCATTCAACGAAGGGCAACTGTTACTCCATTCGAAAAACACTATATCTCCGATTGAGTTCCAAGCAGTGTCACTGGCGACCCTTGCATTTTGCCAATTGCTCACTCCCGCTCAAAACGCTGACCCACTCGCTTCGTTTATGACAACCTTCGCCGCCTCTAAGACGTTATGCAGCTCGTGCAGTCTTGTATCCAAGATTTGCTCAACATTTTGGCCACTGATGTACCTCGTAAAAGAGACCGCATTCCTCCTCCTCTGCCTCATCGCTAATAGCGATAAAGCCTTCAATTTCTTTCTATTGTGAAGGTTTAGGAGCCTAAGTATTTTCAGCCGATGAAGTAATTGAAAAGTCTACCAAAGATGGGCCGAGCCGGATGAAATGAGCGACAGCACATAGCAAGAGACCATCTCTAACCTGATGCAGTTGCTCATTTTTTCTCTCCACCACTTCAATCCGAATGAGTGGCAGAGACCGTTACGCATGAGCGCGTTGCCCACAAAAAGTGTTCATCCGAACCGGAAGCACTTCGCAGGTACCATTTTGCGCCTTTTCGAGAAGCCATACCAAAAGCTGACGAGTGTTCCTGAACAAGCACCGACAAACTCCACGTCATTTCACGTCAAAACGGTCAGGTCTTGAAGTGTGATGAGTACATCAAAGAATTAGAACTAAGAGTTCCGATAACCACATGACTACGCCCCCGACAACAGTATGTTACAAGCACTTTCTGAACCGTCTGAAGTGCGGTGGACGCATGACCAAAATGGCCGGTGTTACAGCAAGTCGAGCGCCCTATGTTGCAGCTGCGGTAATTGTATCAGGGCCTTTGGTGTTGTCCGGAGCAACAGGCGCCCTTGGGCAGGCTTGGGAAGGTAACCACTCGACCGACTGGTTTACTGAGGATAACTGGTCTAGTGATATTATCCCGAATAGTACACATTATGTTACCATTGATACCACAGCACCCAACCCGACCACTGTAACGAATAAAACCACCAACGGAACGGCAGAGGCGCAACGTCTATATGTCGGCGTCGACGGCGATGGCACTCTGACGGTGTCCGATGGTGGCGCGGTGAGTAATACGCACGGCTATATCGGCCAAAACAGTGGCTCAACCGGCACAGTTGAGGTGACCGGCATCGGGTCAACCTGGGACAATTCGGTGGATCTGAGTATCGGTCACTATGGTAACGGCACTCTGACGGTATCCGATGGCGGCACAGTGAGAAGCGCGTTCGGTTATGTCGGTTATCAAAGTGACACGACTGGCAGTGTTGAAGTGATCGGCACTGGGTCAATCTGGAGCAATTCGAACAGCATTCGTATCGGCGAAAGCGGAGATGGCACACTGTCGGTATCTGATGGCGGCGCGGTGAGTAGCTCGAACGGTTACATCGGCGGCGACAGTGACATAACCGGCGGAGTTGAGGTGAGCGGCACCGGATCAGCCTGGGACATCTCGAGCGGCCTGTTTGTCGGCGAACAAGGCGATGGTACTCTGACGGTATCCGATGGCGGCGCGGTGAACAATCAGTACGGCATTATTGGCGGCGGCAGTGGCTCAACCGGCAGTGTTGAGGTGGCCGGCACCGGATCGACCTGGGAAAACTCGATCAACCTACAGGTTGGCCGCGGCGGCGATGGCACTTTGACGATTTCTAAGGATGCAATAGTAAGGGCGTCCGGAGCGATCCAGCTGGGCCTTTTTTCAACGAGTTCTGGCGTTTTGAACATCGGTGCGGGTAGCGGCGATACGGCTGCTGCGGCCGGTACGTTTGATGCATCCTCGGTTGAATTCGGCGCCGGAACCGCAACGCTGGTTTTTAACCACACGGGTGAAATTGGTGCCTACCAGTTCGGCGCTGATCTCTCCAGCACCGGTTTCGGAACTCATTCGATTGTGCACGAGTCCGGCTGGACAGATCTGAGCGGTAACAACGCAAACTTTACCGGAACAACAGTAGTCAACGGTGGCACTCTTTCCATAAGTGGGTCACTGGGCAGTTCGAGCGGCATCATCGGCTCCCAAAGCGGTTCAACGGGCATTGTTGAGATATCTGGTATCGGCTCAATTTGGGAGAACTCAGAGGATCTTTATATTGGCGAACATGGCGAAGGCACACTGACGATTTCCGAGGATGCTACAGTGAGTGTATCCAGGGCGACCCTTCTGGGCTCTAAATCAACAGGTTCTGGCATTTTGAACATCGGTGCAGCAGCTGGAGATGCTGCCGTGGGGGCGGGAGTGCTCAACACAGCAACCGTAACCTTTGGTCCTGGCACAGGTACTATCAACTTCAATCACACGGATACCGATTACATTTTCACGCCCCAGATCGTTGGGAACGGAGTGGTCCATCAATTGTCCGGCACCACAATTCTGTCCACCACCAATTCGGGCTACACCGGTGGTACGACGGTCTCGGGAGGTGTGCTGGATGTGCGTAACGGCAATGCTCTGGCCAACACAGGCGATGTGAGTATCAACGCCGGACGCCTTCTTATCACAGATACTGAGACAGTGGGTGATACAGCACTCTCTGGTGGCTCTCTGGAGATCGGCACGGGCGCAACCCTTTTCGCGGATGCATTCATGCTGAGGGATGGAACAGTCACAGGCGGTACGCTCGTGGGTAGTTCATACACCGTAGAAAACGGCAGCATCGGTACAGCCCTAACCGGGACCGGTGCTTTGACCAAGACCGGCACTGGCACAGTCAGGTTGACTGGCACCAACACCTACACCGGCGGCACCACCGTTTCGAGAGGAAAGCTGGTTGTAAATGGCTCCATTGGTGATGTTACGGTTGAAGGCGGCACCCTTGGTGGGTCAGGCACGATTGGCGGATCAGTGTCTGTTGCAAGCGGAGCCATCGCAGCGGGTAACAGTCCGGGTACGCTGACAATTGGTGGTGACCTCAATCTGACCTCCGCATCGGTTCTGGACTTCGAACTCGGCTCTCCGTCAGGCACAGCAGGCGCAGACAGTGACCTCATCGCCGTTGGCGGTGATCTGACGCTGGATGGATCTCTCAATGTTACTGATGCAGGTGGCTTTGACGCCGGGGTGTATAACTTGATCCC